>JAIEBI010000056.1 GCA_029070965.1 Clostridiales bacterium | reverse complement strand
AAAAAATTCTTGTAAAATAGGAATAATTTTTTATATGTTGCCACACACCCCCGACAAACGGCACAAAAAATCAAAACGAGGCAACAATAATTGCCGCCTCGTTTATGAATTTTTAATTTAAAGTCTATTCCTGACTTTCGGGTTCTTGCGGTTGCTCTTCCACTTCGGGTTGTTCCGCAGGTTGTTCGGGTTGTTCCGCAGGTTGTTCGGGTTTGTCGGACGTTTCGGGTTCGGCTTCGGATTTACCCTTGCCCTTCTTTTTCTTGCTGTACATTACGCCGAACACAGCGCCGCCGGCAATAAGTACCGCCGCGGGAATGCCTATGCCAAGACCGAGCGCAAGTCCGAGGTTGCTGTCGTCGCCGTCGTCTTTACCTTTGCCGTCGGTTTTGCCGTTGTTGTCGTCGGGCGTGGGAGTGGGCGGTACCTGCGAGGGTTTAACCGCTTCTTCCCAAGCTTCGAGCAATTCCTCGTCAAGCTCGGCTTTCATAACGACGGCCGAATAAGCGCCTACGTTAAAGCTGTCGCCCGTAAAGGTGGAAAGCGGCGTGGTTGCGTTGGCGTTGGCGCCGTTGACGTATACCGAATATTCGCCGTTGGGAACTTTAACGTCGACGGCGGTATTAGTGGAGTTAAACAACACAACCGCGTATTCATCGGACTGAGGGTCGCGCACAGTGTACGAGGTAATGCCGTCGGTCATTTTAGCGTCGACAATCTTGACGCAATCCAAAACTTGATTTCTCGTAGTAAGATGGAATTGCGGCCAAGACTTTTTAATCGCTATAAGCTGTTTGTAGAAATTGACCATATCGGCATTTGTCTCCGCAAGCTCCCACTTCATTGCGTTAACGCTGTCAGGCGATTTGTACGAGTTGTCCGCAAAGTAGTAGTCAGAGTCAGCCCATTTTTCGGGACGGTTGTCGTAAGTGTTATCCTTGGTCGTAGTCTTTGTGCGCAGCATTTCCTCGCCCGCAAGTATGAACGACGCGCCTTGGCTGGTGAATACCGCAGTAGCCGCAAGTCTGTTCATTGCCTTGCGCGTATCGTTGTCAATGCCGGGAGTGCTGGCGTTTATCTTATCCCACAGCGTGGAATTGTCGTGACAGGAAACATAGCTGACGTTTTGCGTAGGATTGGCGGCAAAGTATCTTTTGCCCGAATAGCCGTAGCCTGCGTCGGGATTGTTTGTTCCGCCTACCGCGCCCATGTAGACAGCAGGGTCGATCTTGCTGCCGGAAATAAAGCCCTTGGCGGTAATGGATTGACCGTAGCCGCCGCCCTTAAGCGTATCGCGCGTGCCGTCGTTAAAGAACGCAATATTGGGCATTTTGGATGCGTTGTACATATTGGCGGCAGGAAGATCGCGCGTTACGGCCAAGCTTGCCATTTCCCAGCCCTCGCCGTAAACCATTATGTCGGGATTCTTTTCGGCAAGGGTGTCATAAATTTGGTTCATAGTGATAGCGTCGTGCAAGCCCATAAGGTCGAAACGGAAGCCGTCAATCTTGTATTCATCAGCCCAGTAGTTAACGGAATCGATCATAAACTTGCGGTACATAGCGCGCTCGGACGCGGTGTCGTTACCGCAACCGGACGCCGCTTTCCACGAGCCGTCGCTATATGTGCGGAAATAGTATCCGGGCATAAGCGCTTGGAAATTGGAGCCTTCTACGTCGGCGACGTGATTGTAAACAACGTCCATAATTACGCGAATGCCCGCCTCATGGAGCGCCTTGATCATTTGTTTAAGCTCGTTTACGCGTACCGCGCCGTCAGTGGGATCGGTGGAATACGAGCCCTCGGGTACGTTGTAGTTAAGCGGATCGTAGCCCCAGTTGAATTCGCCGTCCTTGTCATAGGTGGCTTCGCCGGTATACTCGTCTACCGAGTTGATATCGAACATGGGCAGTATGTGAAGCTCTGTTACGCCCAAATCCTTAATGTAGTCGAGCGGAGTCATTTTGCTTGCGTCCGTCGATGTTTCGGTAAGGCCGAGGAACTTGCCCTTGTGCGCCGCCGAAACGTTGGAGTTTTCGTCCATAGTAAGGTCGCGGATGTGCGCCTCGTAGATTACCGCTTGGGAATACGAGCCGCGCGCTGCGGGACGGGAATGGTTTTCCCAGCCTTGGGGATTGGTGGAAGCAAGGTCGAGTATCATGCCGCGCTTGCCGTTGCGACCTGCACTGCGAGCATACGGGTCTACCATTTCCTTTACGGCACCCCTGCCGTTTTCAACCTTATACGTATAGTAAGTGCCGTTAAGGTCTTGCTCGACGGTAGCCGTCCACGAACCCTTTTCGCCTTTGGTCATTTCGATTTCTTCGATAGGCTCGCCGCCCTCGCCCGCTGCGTACAAAACGACTTTTGCGGTTTTAGCCATAGGCGACCAAACGGTGAACACCGTCTTTTCAGCCGTATACTCTGCGCCGAGCGTGCCGGTGTATGCGTACAGCTCATTGAACTTGTCGGTATCGTACAGCGAGTATGCTATAACGTCATGAGCCGGATAGTTTATTTCGGGATCGAAATCGGTCTCCGTCGGCTCGTCGTAAACGGTATAGACTTCGCCGAAATCGATTTCAAAGTCCTCGTCCAAAGCGAAGTCGACGTAAGTGCTGCCAACAGAGAAATTTTTGGTTGCGTCGGCCGTTTCGTCTTCTCCTTTGGGGAGCAGAGTCTTGATTACGTTGTTGGAGCTATCCTTGAGAACCAACACCGACTTGTCGGTTATTGTTGTATTGAACGTAGCTCTGACGGTAGTAAAGTTCCTAAACGACGCGCCCGTCATTTTGCGAATAACTTTGTTGTCATATGCGTCCTGAGCATTCTCGTAAAGCTCATTTATACTGTCAGCCATATATATGGTAGCCTCTCCTTCTGCATCAAAATTCGACAACGGCACCCAAATGTCCTTGTCGACTGCTTTTTCCGCCCAGTCGTTGGTGCCTGCCGAGCGGCGCACTATTATACCAATTACCTTTTCACCGTCCAAAGTTACGTTGTCCATTTCCACCGTAAACTTTAACCAGTTGGTTTCCTTAGTCGCGCCCGTTTTGTCGGTTACTTCATACGTAACGGTTTCGGCGTCATACTGCTTGCCGCCAACGCCCGTCGACCACGCCCAAAGATTCCAACCCGTGTAATCTTCCTTTGCGCGGTAATAATTAAGCGTTAGCTTATAGCTGTCGCCTGCGCTGGTCGTAACATTGGGGGCGTCGCCGTCATACTCGCCGGTAGCGACCTCCGCTTTTGCGCCGCGCGACGAACCGATAAGTCCAATCGGCATCGCCATAACAGCGACCGCGACTGCGATTAGGAGCAACAAAAGCTGTTTGCATTTGTCAACTCCGGCTTTGAAGATTTTCTTCATGTTTCCTCCTACTAATTATATTTTGCCGAAAGACGGGAATAGTATTTGCCATTCGGCATTGGTTACAAAAAATTACTTTATTTTTTCAGCACCACAACCGTAGCGGCGTCCAAGATAAGCGAATTGCTCTTGCTGAATCGCGTGCTACCGCCGTTCGCTTTAAGCTCACCAACTATCTTGTAGCCTTTTAGTACATCGGCCTTAATGGTTACCGATTTGTCCCAAAGGTTTTGTACGATAACCACGTCGCTGTCGCCGTAAGTCAGCTTGTATGCGGCAATGTTTTTGTTTAGCTCGTTTATTGGCGTCACGCTGTCCGTCGCTTTAAGATCGTTGGCTGCGCGCAATTCGCTGCTTACAGTGAGCTTGCCCTTTTTGTCTAACGCATAAGGCGTTATAACACCGCGCCCGATCTCCGGAAAGCGATTGCGCAGCTTGATTGCCTGACGGTAGTACGACAGTATGGAATTTTCGTCCTTAGTCTGCCTCTTTACCGTGCCGTACCTTTGCGCTTGGGAATAGTTTGCGTCGTCGGGGTCGGTGGTTTGCTTGCTCCAATCCCCCCAGTTAAACGCCAACCGCTTGTTTTCGTCCTTGCCACTGCCAAACGCGCCTATCTCCTCGCCGTAATATATATACGGATTTCCGGGTGCAAGCAAGTACAGCCCCGCCGCCTTTTTTATGTTGACATCGTTTGCCAACGTACCTCCCGAACGGTTGTTGTCGTGGTTAGACAAAAAGTTGCTGAGCAGCGCATAATCGTTTTTTTCCAAAACTTGCGATTGTATGCTCTGCAAGCTGCACATAAGCGCTTCGGTGGACATTACTCCGCGCGCCGCACCCATAAAGCCGTCAGTAGCGGACGCGCCTAAGCCGTAGTTGAAATTGCTCATGCCTGTATTGTAATAGTTTATTACGGTGGACGTACCCGACCAAACCTCGCCTACGTTGTAGCAGTAGCGTTTGATATTATCGTCAGCCCAGCCATTAGCCGCGGCAACCTCGGCGCCCTTTGCATGGCAGTAATTGTTGAACCACGTCCAAAATTCCCTGTTATCCTCGTTGTAAGACGTAGTATACGCGCATGCCCACGGCACGGCGTCCAAGCGGAACGATTTTATGCCCAAATCCAGCCAGTAATCGACGATATTCTTTATTTCGTCGCGCACCTCTTGATTTTTCAAATTAAGGTCGGGCATGTCGGTGGAGAAATTGCACAGGTAGTAATAGTCTGCTGTGTCCGACACCTTTTGCCACTTTGCTTCCCCCGGTCCGACGGGCTTTTCGGCGGCTCGCACAAAGCAATATTTGGAAAGATCGGGGTCGGTATTTACGTCGTTACCCCTGCGCGCCGCCTCCAACGCCGCTTCAAACCACTCATGTCGATTGGACGTATGGTTAAGCACCAAGTCCATTTGCAACCAAATATCGCGTTTTTCGCATTCCTCGACAAGCTCCTTAAAGTCGTCGAGCGTGCCATACTCGTCGTCTACGTCGTAGTAGTCCTCTACGTCATACTTATGATATGACGGAGACTGATTGATGGGCATCATCCAAATGCCGTTTATGCCTAAATCGGTATCGGTTTCTTCGTCACCGTCGTTAAGATAATCCAAATTATCTATAAGCCCGCGAAAATCGCCTATGCCGTCGTCGTCGCCGTCGGCAAAAGAACGCACAAATACCTCGTAGTACGTGCGGCAATAATCCTGCGGCACGTTGTACGCGCTGGTCATATCGCCCACAACATTGGAGTTGTCCGGCTTTTCGCCGCCGCCGCCACACGCCGCACTCATAAATGCCGAGGAGCAGCCGAGAACTACAGCCGATATTGCGGATAATATCTTTTTAGCTTTCATGTATAATTATAATCCTTAATAATAGTTTTTTATCCTATAAAATGAATTATACTCCCCCGAAAAACAAACAGCATACGGCGGCATTTGCGCGTATGCTGTTTGAAAATCGGTAGAAAATTGATTAACCTTTTGCAGCGCCGCCCGTAATACCTTCCACGTAGAATTTTTGCATAATGAGGAATAGTATAACGATGGGCACCGAAATAAGCACGCCGCCCGCGCAGAACCGCGCAAAGTGCGTTTGGGGCAGGTTAAAGCCGCTTATAAACTGTCTTATACCTACCGCAACGGTATAGAATTTGGGTTTTGTCATAAACACGCTTGCCATAATATAATCGCACCACGGTCCGATAAAGTTGGTAAGTATGGTGTATATGATAATCGGCTTACTGAGCGGTATAATCATTGTCCAGAATATGCGGTTTTTGGTAGCTCCGTCTATGCGCGCCGCCTCGTCAATCGCAAGCGGTACCGTGTCGAAAAAGCCTTTTACGATATAGTAGCCCGTGCCCGCGCCCAACGAGTATGCCAGTATAAGACCGATATAGTTGTTGGGAGTAAGGCTGAACAGGTTGAACATAAAGTACATGGCGATCATCGACAAAAAGCCGGGGAACAAGCCGAGAATAAGCGCTATGTTCATAAGCTTTTTGCGCATCTTAAAGCGCAACCGCGACAACGCGTACGACACCATAAGCACAAGCAACGTAGAAATAACGCACGAGCAAACAGCCACAAGCATCGTATTACCTATCCACGTCATGTACGGGAAGGAGTTGTAGTCGGCCGCTCCGCCGGGGAACAACTGCTTAAAGTTGACAAGAGTATATCCCTTGGGGAATACCATCGTCGCCTTATTGCTGGTTGCCGTGCCGAAGGCGCGCAGTACCATCCAAACAAGCGGGAACAGCCAAATAAATACCATTACGGACAAAATAACGTATATTGCAACGTCGGAAGCAATACGCTTCGATCTTAATCCTATCATTGGAAGGTATCCTCCTGCTTGTTGGATTTGGAGCTGTTAAACACTATAAGCGCAAGTACAGCCGATATGATAAAGGTGAATATACCTATAACAGAACCTATATTGTACCGCGCCGATGACGTATCCTGCATGGTAATTTTGTACAACCAAGTAATAAGTAGCTGGGTACCGCCGTAGCCGCCCATCTTGAAAGGACCGCCGCCCGTCAAGAAGAATATGACGTTGAAGTTGTTGATGTTGCCCGTAAACGTAGTTATAAGCTGAGGGCCCATAACGAACATTATGTACGGGAATGTAATGGATATAAACCTGCGTACCGGACCGGCGCCGTCTATCCTGCTCGACTCGTACATCTCCGCCGGAATATTCATAAGAATACCCATCGTAGCAAGCATGGTAAACGGCATACCGCGCCAAAGGTTGATGATTATAACCATCATTCGCGCCATCCATATTTCGCCGCCCAGCCAGTTTACACCACCGGCATTTTCCGTTTTTATATGGAACCACTCGTGTATAATGTGGTTGAATGCACCGGTATACGTAGCAGTATTAGCTCCGAACGAGAAGAATTGACTCATAAGCATGAGCGTAACAAAGTCGGGAACGGCTATGACTATAACAAAGCAGGTACGCCAAAAGACCTTCATTTTGATGGACTTTTTGTTAATCATCATTGCGAGGAACATACCGAAGAAGAAATTGGTAAACGTCGCAAAAAATGCCCATATAAGCGTCCAGCCGAGCGTACGCCACAACAAGGAGCCGAATTCCTGACCAAACATCTCCCCGAACGCGTCAAAACCTGTCCAAGTAAACAAGCTTGCAGTCGGTTTGTGCAGATAGTTGTAGTTGGTAAACGCAATAAGGATGTTGCTGATAAGCGGCAATACCGTTATAATCAATACGCCGAATATAGGCAACGCCAATATTGTCGTGTGGTAACCGTCGTTAAGCGCATAGTTAATTTGTTGCTTAAAGGTGCTCAACGGTTTTCCCGCTGCGACCGTTTGCTGCGCCTTATACGCCGATTTTGTATTGCTTATGTACATCACCACAAAGAATATGGTGAGCATTATCGTGAACACGCTGAATATCAAAATTTTAAGCGAGTTGTCGCCGTCTACCTTGACAGGGAAATCTCCGCTATAATCCATATACTCGACTTTCGTTCCGAGCGAACCGAATTTAAGAAGGTACGGACCGCCGCCGAAAATCAAAATAAGTACGTAAACAGCTTCGACAGCCAAGTATAAAAAACCGACTAAAAACTGCTTGGGGCCGCGCGAAAAATTGCCGAATCCCATAATAAGATACGACATTTTTGTGCGCCAATCGCCCTTTACAAATCTATTCCACAATCCTTGAAAGCAATGACCTATCGCAAGTAATAACGCCCATATTTTAAATGGAATTGCTTTAATTACGCCCCATATCATAAGGCCGACGCCCTTAAAGTAATTACCTATACCGAATAAGAGCTTTAAATACCACGGACGGTTATACAACTTCCAAGTAGGGATGGCTTGTTTGGATTTTGCCATTTGTCACTCCTATTAGCACAATAATAGCGCCGAAGCCGAGCGTATCGGCTTCGGCGCTACACTGTAATCCGTTTTTTGCTTTACTTAAAAATTATTACTTTTGAGTGGTCATATCTGTGACCAATTGCGCAAGCTGCATATCGGCCAACGTTATATCGCCCGAGTACACGTTTTTAGTATAAGCGCCGATGCCGTCCCAGAACTTTTGAGGAACGTCGCCTTGGAATACGCCGCCGGCAGCCACCTGTTCGTTATATGCGGCAAGCGGAACATTTTGCTTAACAGCGTCTAATTCTGCAACAGCCTTGTTGGACGGGCCGCTTTGGTGATCTTCGAATCTCTTGGTTTGCGCAGCGGTGTTGGTAAAGTAGTTAGCAAGTGCCATGGCAACAGCAGCATTCTTGGTGCTGGGGTTCACGCCGCAGTATTTGCCGCCGAAGAAAGCGCCGGTCTGATATTTCTGTCCGTCAACGGTGAACATAGGAAGCTTTTTGCAACCGATCTTGCCCGTTTCAAGCTGTGCCGCAGTAGGGTTCTCCCAAGTTCCGCAGATACCGGCAATCATCTCGCCGTCCAATATAGCTTGTGAAATTCCGCCCTCGCCGACAGCGTTGGTCATCTTTGCGTCGGTTATATATTTTATGGTAGCCTTTGCGCCGATTACGCCCTTTTCACCGCCGTATTCGGAGAAGTCGGTGTCTACGCCCTTCCACTCGGGAGTAATACCTGCGCCGAAGAAGAATATAGATCCCCAGAAGCCCTCGGTATAGTTCCAGTAGAAGTTCTTGCCCTTTGCATTAGCCTGCTCCATGATTACGTCCATGTCGTCCGCCTGCTCTGCGGTAAGGTCGTCGGTGTTGTAAACAAGGTAGTAGCCGTTGTCGTTGGTTGCGGGGAACGCATAGTAGTAGCCGTTTTTCTTGACTACGTCGGCAGCGGAAGCCATGTCGCGTTGGCTGATAGCCGCGCTGTAGTAGCTGCCTATGCCGCCGCGAAGAGGCATCAACCAGTTGTTACGAATCATTTCCTCTGTGTGGTCGCCCGCATAGAAGAATACGTCGGCGCCGCCGGTGGAGTCCGTGCCGAGGTCGGTCTTAACGTCGCCCTCGTCTTTCGGAGCAAACTCGATTTCTACGTTGGAATATTTGCCGTCGCGATACGTGCTTGTAAATTGATTTGCCAATGCCTGATATGTTTCCAAAGCAATGCTCGGCGCCCAAACGGTAATCTTGCAAGCGCCCACCTTGTCGTTGGAGTCGCCCTCCTTGTCTTGAAGCGGGTCGTCCCAGTGTGTTACAG
>JAIEBI010000055.1 GCA_029070965.1 Clostridiales bacterium | reverse complement strand
ATCTCCCAATGTCCTATCGTAGTGTCCTTGCCCATCGACAGCTCGCTCATTTTTGCATACGACGCCGTAGGTGACGGCACGCCACCGCCCACCCCGTCGATGTTGAAAAGCCCCATTTTTTTCAGCTCGGGACAGTTGAAATTGGGGTGGTGGCGAATAGCGCCCAGCGTATTGCTCCCCTCATCATGCCACTTGTACGCGTCGGGAAGCTCGCCCACGCCAAAGCTGTCAAGCACAATCAAAAACAATCTTTTTGCCATATCACGCTATTTCCAATGCGATTTTCATCATAGTCGTAAACGACTGCTGCCGTTCCTCGGCGGTCGTGTTTTCCTCTGGATAGATAAAGCTGTCGCTTACTGTGCAAATACACAACGCTTTTTTTCCGGCGCGAGCGGCATTGCAATAGAGCGCCGCGCTTTCCATTTCAACGCCGAGAACGCCCATTTTGGCCCATTGCATTCCGCTGTTCATATCGTCGTAGAACATGTCCGACGAAAAGATATTACCCGCCTTGTACTTCACGCCTTCTTTTTCACAGTACTGCGCCGCGCGGCGTGCAAGCGAAAAGTCGGCAATCGGACAAAACGTCCCCGGAAGATTGTACTGCATAGCATAATTGCCGTTGGTGCATGCGCCGAGCGCGATAATAATATCGCGAACATGCAAGTCCTTGTCGAACGAACCGCACGACCCGACGCGAATTATGTTTTCCACGCCGTAGTAATTAAACAGCTCGTACGAATAAATGCCGATAGACGGCTGACCCATACCCGACGCCATAACCGAAACACGCTTGCCGTTATAGTAACCGGTGTAACCGTTTACGCCACGCACGTTGTTGACGAGAACGGGATTTTCAAAAAAGTTTTCGGCAATGAATTTTGCCCGCAACGGGTCCCCGGGCATAAGCACCGTCTCGGCAAAATCGCCGTACTTAGCCGTTATGTGCGGCGTGGGAATGTTAGGATGCTTTTGGTCCTTGCTCATAGTAAACCCTCCTCTTTGACGATTTTGACTATCCGTGACGTGCCCAGCCTGTTTGCGCCGAGCGATACAAAGTCTTCGGCGTCCTTGATGGACGAAATTCCGCCTGCCGCCTTGATTTTGACATCTTTTCCGACATGCTTACTAAAAATAATCACGTCCTCGCGCGTTGCGCCCGCCTTGGAAAAACCGGTAGACGTCTTAATGTAATCGGCATTTGCGGCGGTTACGATTTCGCACATCTTTATTTTTTCTTGCTCGGTCAAAAGGCAAGTTTCTATAATGACCTTTAACAGCTTGCCGTCGCAAGCCGCCTTGACCGCAACGATTTCGTCTTGAATTTTTTGGTAATTGCCCGCCTTTAAATCGCCGATATTTATTACCATATCGATTTCGTCCGCACCGTTACTTACGGCGTCGGCGGTTTCAAACACCTTCACCTCTTCGCTATTGTAGCCGTTGGGAAAGCCTATAACCGTACAAATGGCGATTTTGTCCTGTGCGTACTGCTTAGCCTCGCGCACGTAGCACGGCGGAATACAAACCGACGCGGTTTTATATTTGATGCCGTCGTCGATAAGTGCGCGAATATCCTCCCACGTTGCCGTAACAGCAAGCAAAGTGTGGTCGCATTTACTCAAAATGTCTTGAATATTCATCGTTGTAAAACCTCGTTTTTTGTTATATTATATCGTAAAATTATAATTTAGTCAACAACTAATTTTACTCGTCAACCTCGGCAAAGCATGACCCGCCGATAAATTCGCGTAGCAACGAGTTGCACGGCACCCACTTTTCGTCCAAATCCTTAAAGTACTTTAGAAACTTAATCAGCCTGTTTGCAGTTATGTAGTAAGGGCTGTCCGGTTTTACCTCTTGTAATGCGGGCAAGGCGTACTTTTTAAGCACACACAGCTCGTACGTCAATGCGGAATTATATACGTAGTTGCAGCCCTCTTGATAGGGATAAATCCACTTGAACTCGCCCCTACGCACACTCGGCCACATATCGAGAGTGCGCTCCGCCGACGACGCGCGGTACTTTTTGTCACGAACAATCCTGCGTAATAACCGTATGTCGGTATAGCTTATCGGGTTGTGGTAGTCGATATTTATTTGGAATTGCGGCGCGATGTAAATTTTGAATTTTTGATGCTTGGGTATGGTGAAAGACAAATCGTCGTTAAGCGCATGTATGCCCTCGATAATAATTGGCGTATTGGGTGGTATCTTGGTGGGTATTCCTTTACCCGCTCTGCCGTTGCCGAAGCGGTAATCGGGCAATTCTACCTCCTCGCCCGCTATCAACGCTTGCATATGCTCGTTAAACAGCTTAACGTCCAAAGCGTCTATATGCTCAAAGTCCTTCTCGCCGAATTCGTCGATGGGAATTTGATCCCTGTCCTTATAGTACATATCCAAAGAAATGCGCAACGGATTTATGCCGCGCGACATAAGCTCTATTTTCAGGCGGTTGGAAAACGTGGTTTTGCCCGAGCTGGACGGTCCGGCAATGCAAATAAGCCGAATGTTTTCTATATCGTCGGCAATCATACCGCCAAGGTCATGAAGCATGCCGTTGTGCAGCGTTTCGTTCATGTTTATAAAGTCCACCGCGTCGGTTTGCTCTACGCACTTATTCATCTTGGCAATCAAATCGACGTTGCACAGCTTAGCCCATTTAAATGCGCGCTTCAACACCTTTGCCAGCGTCGGCTCGTCCTTGAACTTCGGAATTTGTCCGTTGGCTTCGTAACGCGGATACTGCACGATAAAATGCTTGTCGTAGATAAACATATTAAAGTGCTTTAAGTAGCCTGTGGACGGCACCATATAGCCGTACATATAATTCAGATAGTCGCCGCATTTGTAGAAGTGACAAATCTTTTCTGTACGGTACTGTAACGTCATAGCCTTGTCCGTCTGGTTGGTGTCCATAAAATATTTGTATGCATCCTCTTTGGACAGCACCGTCTTTTCAAACGGAATATCGGCGGCTATCAGCCTTTCCATTTCCGCCTTGACCGCCGCAAGCATATTCTTGTCCATCGGAACCTTTGGTTCGAGAACGGTAACCAAAATAGAGCGTGAAATGCCGTAGCTAAGCTTTACTTGGTAGTCGGGATGCAGGTTGTGAAAAGCCAACGCTATAAGATAGCGCATACTCGTTTCGTACACCTTGACGGCGTCGGCCGAGCATAGATCGAGCGGTGTAACCTCGCAATCGTAATACAGCTCGAAATTAAGCTCTCTAAGCCTGTTGTTAACCTTGACCGCCATATAACGCTTGTCGTCGTCCTTAATCAACTTAATGGCAGGCGTACGTTCGTTTAAATTATGTGTTTGATTGAAAATTATAACAGTAACCAAAAACATTCACCTTTTTTGTACGTAATCG
>JAIEBI010000054.1 GCA_029070965.1 Clostridiales bacterium | reverse complement strand
CGCCGCCACACAAAAAAACGTCTAGCTGCACTATTCCTATGCATATCCGACACGCGGTCCGCGACAGTTGCCTTATATCGTAGCCGTCCACCGTAATCGAGCCGTCGTCAATCTCGTAAAAGCGGGGGATAAGGTGGCACAGCGTGGTTTTGCCGCCGCCCGACGGGCCGACAAGCGCGACGGTCTTGCCAGCGGGGATTTTGAGCGAAAAATCCTTTATGACTTTGGTGGCGTCCTCGCCTTCGGTGTAGCCGAATGTTACGTCGATAAACTCTATGTCGCCATTAAGCTTTTCGGGGCAAAGCGCGTTGTCGTTTTCGATTTCGGTCGGTTCGTCCATAATGTCGCAAAACCGCTTGAAGCCGCTCGCGCCCTCTTGGATTTCGTCGTAAATGGTGACAAACGTGCGTATGGGCGTAATCAGCGTGGAAATGTACAGCACAAACGCCGTAAAGTCGCCCACGTCTATTATTCCGTAGTAAAAGAACAGTCCGCCCGCAAGCAGTACGGCAAAGTACAAAAAGTCCATAAAGAAGGTCATTGTCGAATGGAACTTGCCGAGCAGCTTGAACTGACGGTAGCGACTGCGAACAAAGCGGTCGTTGCCTTTGTCGAACTTTTGCAGTTCGTGTTCGCTTGCGGTGTACGCACGCGATACGCGCATGCCGGAGATTGCGCTTTCTATATCGGCGTTTACTTCGCCTTGCGCCTCGCGTGTTTCTTTGTACACCTTTTTCATATTTTTGCGGATAAGAATTATGAACAGCGCAAAAAACGGTATAAACGCGAATACGATAAGCGCGAGGTACACATTTATAATAGCGAGCATGATAAATGCGCCGATAATGGTAATCAGCGACAAAAACACGTCTTCGGGGCCGTGGTGGGCAAGCTCGGACACTTGAAACAGGTCGTTGGTCATTCGGCTCATAATAACGCCGGTTTTGTTGTCGTCAAAGTAGGAGAATGGCAGCTTTTCGATGTGAGTAAACATTTCGCGCCGCATATCCGACTGTATGCGCACGCCTACAACGTGACCCCAATAATGCAAAAAGTAATTGAGCCCCGCCTTGACTACGTAAAAGCCGAGCAAAAACCCCGCCGCGCCCAGCAGCATGGTGATAAGCTTATTGGGTACGTAGTTGTTTATTATCTCCTTGGTGACATACGGGTACACAAGGTTAAACGCCGATATGGTAAACGCGCATATCATATCTATAATAAACAACGTTTTGTGCGGCTTGTAGTACCTTGCAAACCGCGCGAGCAAACTTTTCTTTTTCATACTACCTTACAATATTTTGTTCTTTGTCGGGGCCCACGCCTATCATTGTGACGGGGCAGTCGACTGCTTTTTCTATTGCGAGTATATACTTTTGCGCCGCCTTGGGCAAATCCTCGAACCTGCGGCATGATGTTATATCCTCCGTCCAGCCCTCGAATTCCTCGTATACGGGAGTGCACTTTTCCAGTATGCTTATATCGGCGGGAAAATCTTTTACGCATTTACCGTTCAACTCGTAGCCGACTGCCACCTTAATTGTTTTAAGTCCCGAAAGCGGGTCGAGCTTGTTTATGGCAAGCGATGTCAAGCCGTTAATGCGCACGGCAAGCCGCAGTATAACTGCGTCCAGCCAGCCACAACGCCGCGCTCTGCCCGTTGTAACGCCGTATTCATGTCCTACGTCGCGTAGGTGGGCGCCCACCTCGTCGTCAAGCTCGGTGGGGAAGGGACCTGCGCCCACGCGCGTGGTGTACGATTTGGCGATGCCGAGGCATTCCTTTATCGCGGTGGGCCCGACGCCCGCGCCCGCGCAAAATCCGCCCGTTATGGGGTGGGAGCTTGTGACAAACGGATAGGTGCCGCTGTCGAGATCGAGTAACGTGCCTTGCGCGCCCTCGAATACTACGCGCTTATCCGCCTTGACTGCGTCGTAGACTACTGCGCCGGTATCGCAAGCAAACGGCTGTAAACGCTTTGCATATCCGCAGTATTCGGTATATATCTCGTCGTAGTCGAGCGGCTTGCCGCCGTACACCGCCGTGATGATTTTGTTTTTCAGTCGGATATTTTGTTTAAGCTTTTGCGCAAATAGGTTTTCGTCCAAAAGGTCGACAAGCCTAATTCCTATGCGGTCGCACTTGTCGGCGTAGCATGGACCTATGCCGCGCTTTGTCGTGCCTATTGCGTTTGCGCCCTTGGCGATTTCGGCAAGCTCGTCAAACTCCTTGTGGTATGGCAGGACGATATGCGCGCGCAAATCCATAAGTAGGTTGTCAAACTTAACGCCCTGCTTTGCCAGCTCGTCCATTTCCTGTAAAACCACTTTGGGATCGAGCACAACGCCGTTGCCTATTATGTTGACCGTTTCGGGGTAGAGTATGCCGCTGGGGATAAGGTGCAGCTTGTATGCTTTGTCGCCGCGCACTACGGTGTGGCCGGCGTTGCTGCCGCCCGTCGCGCGTACCACGTAGTCCGCCGTGCTTGCAAGTATGTCTATATACTTGCCCTTACCTTCGTCGCCCCATTGGGCGCCGACAAGCGCTATCGTGTTCATAATTCTATCCTCCGAAATTAATAATAGGGAATAGTTAGCTGTTTTAATCGTTATCGTCGTCCTCGTCGTCGGTTGTTATGGCGGCGGCTTCTTTAATCGGTAGCGCTTCGTCTATGCCTGTGGTGTAGCCGTCAATTACTTTGTTCACGTTTTCGTGCGCGACTGACATCATAAGCTTAATGCGGTTTACTTGGTTTACCTCGCTTGCCCCCGGGTCGTAGTCCACCGCGACGATGTTCGCTTGGGGATAGCGGCGTTTAAGCTCCTTCATAACGCCCTTGCCCGTAACGTGGTTTGGTAGGCAGGCAAACGGCTGCATACAAATTATGTTGGGCGCGCCCTCGTGGATAAGCTCCAACATTTCCGCAGTAAGGAACCAGCCTTCGCCCACCATTGTGCCGAGCGAGGTGACTGTTTTTGCGCTTTCGGCGAGCTTTTTGATATGCGTGGGCGTGCCGAACTTTGTGCCTTTAAGCGCTTCTATCATCGGTTTGCGCATATGCTCTAAAAACATTATTGCAACATCTGAAAACAGCTTGCTCTTGCCCGAGCCGTCCAGCAAATCGCGCTTGATTGTGCTGTTGTACGCCGAGTACATAAAGAAGTCGAGCAGGTCGGGGACTACAGCTTCGCCGCCCTCGCGCTCCACAAGCTCGACGGCGTAGTTGTTGGCGAGCGGGTGGAACTTGACCAAAATTTCGCCGACAATGCCTACTCTCGGCTTGACTATATCGCGCGTCTTGATGGCGTTAAAGTCGTCTACTATTTGTTTGCAGTATTTTTTGGCGGGAACGTTGCCGAGCGCAAACTCGTCTTGCAACAGCTTGTCCCATTTGAGGTAGGTGTTCCATGTTTCGCCGTCGTTACTTTCGTACGGTCTTACTCGGTACAGACAGCGCATAAGTAAGTCGCCGTATACAAGTGCGTTTGCAAGCGGAATAAGCTCTTTAAGCCCGATTTTAAATCCGGGGTTCTTCTCTAAGCCCTGAGCCGACAGCGACACGACGGGGATTTGCGGCATACCGGCGCTTTTGAGCGCGCGGCGTATCAGCGCTATGTAATTGGTGGCGCGGCAGCCTCCGCCCGTTTGCGTCATTATAACGGCGGTGCGGTCAAGGTCGTACTTGCCCGAAAGCAGTGCGCTCATTATTTGCCCGACAACTATAATGGTAGGATAGCAAGCGTCGTTGTTTACGTATTTAAGCCCCGTTGCGACAGCTTCCTTGCCGTCGGGTAGCACCTCCACGTTGTAGCCGTACGTCTTTAACGCAGGCTGTACGAGGTTAAGGTGGTAGGGCGAAATTTGCGGCGCGAGAATGGTGTAGTTTTCGCGCATCGTTTTGGTAAACTGCACGCGTTCCGTTTGCGGCGGCGGGGTTTGGGCGTGAATGTCTTTGACTTGCCTGTCCTTGATTACCGCCATCAGCGAACGTATGCGTATGCGCGCCGCACCGAGGTTGGACACCTCGTCTATTTTGAGCAGGGTGTAAACCTTGTTGGCGGCTTCCAACAGCTCCTGAACTTGGTCGGTGGTAACGGCGTCCAGTCCGCAACCGAACGAATTTAATTGAACAAGGTCGATATTGTTGCGCGTGCGCACAAAGTTTGCCGCGCTGTACAGCCGCGAATGGTACGTCCACTGGTCTACCACGCGCAGCGGTCGGGGCGCTTTGTGTAGGTGCGCCACGCTGTCCTCGGTGAGTACGGCAAAGCCGTAGGAGTTTATCATTTGCGGCACGCCGTGGTTTATTTCGGGATCGAGGTGGTAGGGGCGTCCGGCAAGCACGATACCGTGTCCGCCGTTGTCGTCGATAAGCTTTACTATTTCCTCGCCGCGCCTACGCGACCAATCGTTAAATTCGGTTTGCTCTATGTACGCCTTTTTAACGGCGCGGGCAATCAGCCGACCTGAAATATTGGGGAATTCCTGTTTTAGCCGTGCCGTCATACGCGAAGGTGTTGCTATCGGCAGGAAGGGTGCGGCAAACCTGACGGAATTTGCCTTGAACTCGTCGCGCATATTCAGCCGAATAACTTCGGGGTACGAGCCTACGACGGGGCAGTTGTAATGGTTGTCGGCGTGCTCGTCTTCCTTGCGCTCGTACGGCAGGCAGGGGTAGAATATGAATTTTACTCCCGCGTCGATGAGCGATTGAATATGACCGTGCGCTATCTTTGCGGGATAGCACACCGATTCGGACGGCATTGTTTCTATGCCGCGCGAATACACGTCGCGCGAGGAGCGCGGGGACAGCTTGACAGAGAAGCCGAGCTCGGTAAAGAATGTGAACCAGAACGGATAGTTTTCGTAAATGTTGAGCACGCGCGGAATACCGACCACGCCGCGCGGCGCTTTGTCCGTGGGCAGGGGACGGTAGTAAGAAAACAGCCGTTTGTACTTTTCGTCGAAAAGATTGGGCAGCTTTTCTACCGTCTTTTCGGGTGCGTTGCCGCCGCGCTCGCAACGGTTGTTGGATATGAAAGTCCTGCCGTCGTCGAATTCGGAAACGGTTAGCAGGCAGTGATTGCCGCATTTTTCGCAACGCCGTGACGATTTGATAACGCGGAATTTATCGAGCTCGGCTTTGGTCTTGATTGTGCTTTTGCCGCCTGTGTAGTTGTTGCGGCTGATAAGCGCCGCGCCGTACGCGCCCATAAGTCCTGCCTGATTTGGACGGACTACCTCGCGCCCGGATACAAGCTCGAACGCGCGCAGTACAGATTCGTTAAGGAAGGTACCGCCCTGAACGATGATTTTTTCGCCCATTTCGGCGGCGTCGCGCAGCTTGATAACCTTGAATAAAGCGTTTTTGACAACCGAGTAGGCAAGTCCTGCGGATATGTCCGCGACGGACGCGCCTTCTTTTTGCGCCTGCTTGACGCGCGAGTTCATAAACACGGTGCAGCGCGAGCCGAGATCGACAGGCGCCGCGGAGTCCAAGCCGACCTTGGCAAACATTTCGGCGTTCATGCCGATGGCGCGCGCAAACGTTTCTATAAAGCTGCCGCAGCCCGACGAGCATGCTTCGTTAAGCAGTATGTCGGTGATTACGCCGTCCTTTATGCGCAGGCATTTCATGTCTTGCCCGCCTATGTCGAGCAAAAAGTCCACCCCGGGTAGGATTGTTTGCGAGGCGGTAAGGTGCGCCATTGTTTCTATTTCGCCGTTGTCGAGGTTGAGCGCCGTTTTTATAAGGCTTTCGCCGTAGCCTGTGATGGTGCCGTAGCCTATGTATGCGTCGTCGGGGAGTATGTCGTAAATCTGTTTGATTATTTCGGTGACGGAGGCGAGCGGGTCGCCGGAGTTTGAGCCGTACCAAGAATATAAAAGTCCGCCGTCGCCGTCGATAAGCGCAACCTTGGTCGTGGTAGAGCCCGCGTCGATGCCGAGGAAGGTAGCGCCCTTGTGGTTTTTAACGTCGGCAAACGGAATGGACACCTTGCTGTGCCGCAAGCGGAAATCGGTAAGCTCCTGCTTGTCCTTAAACAGCGGGTCGAGGCGGGTGACCTCGCTTTCCGCTATATCCTTAACCTGTTCAAGCTTTTTGGACAGCGCGGCGGCCGTAAAAACCTTGTCGGACTTGTATGCCGCGCCGATTGCGTTAAATACCTGAGAGTTTTCGGGGAAAATCGCTTTTGTAGGGTGGATTGTGGCGACAAACCTCGCGCCCAGCTCGCTCAAAAAGTGGAGCGGGCCGCCGAGAAACGCCACGTTGCCGCGAATGGGCTTGCCGCATGCCAAGCCCGATATGGTTTGGTTGACAACCGACTGGAATACGGACGCGGCAATGTCCGACTTTTGCGCGCCGTCGTTGATGAGCGGCTGAATATCCGACTTGGCAAAAACGCCGCACCGCGACGCGATAGGGTAGAT
>JAIEBI010000053.1 GCA_029070965.1 Clostridiales bacterium | reverse complement strand
AATTACTGCAAGTGACGTTGCAAAATTGCGTGAAATTACCGGCGTCGGTCTTATGGCGTGCAAAAAGGCGCTTGTTGCCACCGACGGCGATATCGATAAGGCGTGCGAATATCTTCGCGAACAGGGTATGTCCATCGTTGCCAAAAAGGCGGGCAGAATTGCTGCCGAGGGCGCGGCGTGGTCGTGCATTTCCGCCGACAAGCACACGGGCGCTTTGGTGGAAGTAAACTGCGAATCGGACTTTGTTGCCAAGAGCGATGTGTTCGTTGCGCTTTGCGAAGCGGTAGCCAAAGCCGCCGTGGAAAGCGAAAAGACCGAAGTGGACGAGCTTAAAGCCGTAAAGACGGCTGACGGCACTGTGGAGGAGCTTATCACCGCCGCAACGTCCAAGACGGGCGAAAAGATTTCGTTGCGCCGCGTTGCCGTTCAAAAGAACGCTAACGGCATTGAGGAAGCATACATTCACATGGGCGGCAAGATGGGCACGCTTGTCGAGGTTGCAGTCGATGGCTTGACAGACGCCAACACTGCGGAAATCGTAGCAATGGCGCATGACGTAGCTATGCATATAGCGGCGTTCCAGCCCCCGTACGTTCGTAAATCCGACGTGCCGCAAGAGGCTGTCGACCACGAGCGCGAGATTATCAAGCAGCAGCTTTTGAACGACGAAAAGAACAGCAAAAAACCCGAACAGGTTTTGGTTAAGATTGCCGAGAACAAGCTTGGCAAGTTCTTCGAGGAAAACTGCCTTTTGTATCAGGCGTTTGCCAAAGACCCGTCGATTACGATTGAACAGCTTGTTGCAGCCACAGCAAAAAAGACGGGCACCAAGCTCGACATTGTGCGGTTTACCAAGTTCGTCATGGGCGAGGGTATAGAAAAGCGCACAGACAATCTTGCCGAGGAAGTCGCCAAATTGTCGGGAAAATAAACAAACATTTTTCGATCGGCTTATCGTTGATTTCGGTAAGCCGATTTTTTGAAATTAAGGAGCTTAAATGTACAAGAAAGTATTGCTAAAGCTTAGTGGTGAAGCTCTTGCCGGTCCGAGCGGCACTGGTATAGACCCCGCAACCGTTGACAAGGTTGTCGATCAGCTCGTTCAGCTGAACAAAAGCGGCGTGCAGGTAGCGGTAGTAGTAGGCGGCGGTAATTTTTGGCGCGGACGGCAGGGTGTAGCAATGGACAAGGTTACTGCCGATCACATGGGCATGCTTGCGACAATAATGAACGCACTCGCGCTTCAAGACGCTATCGAAAAAAAGGGAGTGCCGACGCGTGTGCAAACCGCGATAGCCATTCCGTCGGTCGCCGAGCCGTTTATACTCCGTAAGGCGCTTAGGCATTTCGAGTGCGGGCGCATAGTCATATTCGCTTGCGGCACGGGCAATCCGTACTTTACCACAGATTCGGGCGCGGCGCTCAGGGCGGCGGAAATAAAGGCGGACGTAATGCTTATGGCAAAGAATGTAGACGGCGTGTACGACAGTGACCCCAAAAAGAACCCCAATGCCAAAAAGTACAACGAGCTGTCGTATATGGACGTTATCAACAAGAACATAGCCGTTATGGACTTTACGTCCGTTACGATGTGTATGGAAAATAATATTCCGATTGTCGCTTTCGGCTTGTCGGAAGAAAACAGCATTATTCGCGCCGTGTCGGGCGAGAAAATCGGCACTGTGATACACAAATAATTTCAGTGAAAGGAGATATATTATGCAAAACGAATTGTTAATCGAAACCGCAAACAAAATCGACGACAAATTCAACAAGGTACTCGATCACCTTAAATCAGAGCTTAATTCCATGCGCGCAGGACGTGCCAATCCCGTCGTGCTCAGCAGAGTTATGGTTGATTACTACGGCATGATGACGCCGCTCAACCAAATGGCAAACATTCAGGTTACGGACGCACGCACTTTAACGGTGTCGCTTTACGACGTGTCCGCGCTTAAAGAAGCTAAAAAATCGATTATAGCCGCCGACCTCGGACTTAACCCCGTAGACGACGGCAAGGTTATTCGCTTATCTTTCCCTCAGCTCACCGAGGAGCGCCGCAAGGATTTAATCAAGCAGGTGCGCAAGGTCGGCGAGGAAAGCAAGGTTGCGCTTCGCAACGAGCGCCGTGACGCCATGGACGTCGGCAAAAAGCTCAAAAAGGAAGTGTCGGAGGACGACATTGCCGAGTTTGAAAAGGTTATCCAAAAGAAATTGGACGGCGCAGTGGAAAAGGTTGACAAGCTCATAAAAGACAAGGAAGCCGACTTACTTGAAATCTAACAAGAAAGAACCGACCGTTTTGTCCGTGCCGACACATGTCGGCATGATTATGGACGGCAATCGCAGGTGGGCGCGCAAGCGTTTGCTGCCGAGTGCTGCGGGTCACCGCGCCGGCGCCAAAAACGTTGTGCCCATTGTGAGCTGTGCCTTTGACTGCGGCGTAAAAATCGTCACGCTTTACGTGTTTTCTACGGAAAACGCAGGGCGCAGCGAGGACGAGGTTGCCGCGCTTATGGATTTGATACGCGAGCGTGGTAAGCCTATGGCAGACAAGCTGATAGAGATTGGTGCACGTGTATGCTATTCGGGCGACAGGTCGTACTTTCCGCAAGATATTCGTGATATGATGGACGAGGTGGAAAGCCGCAATACCAATCCCGACGCGCCGCTTGTAAACATGGCTATGAATTACAGCGGTAGGGCGGAAATAGCGCGCGCTTGCGCGCTGGCGGCGCAAAGCGGAATCATTACGCAAGAAGCGATAGAGCGCAATTTGTACACGGCGGGCTTGCCCGATCCCGATATGATTATCCGTACGGGCGGGGAAAAGCGGCTTAGCAATTTTTTGCTATACCAAGCTGCGTACAGCGAGCTGTTCTTTACCGACACGCTTTGGCCTGATTTTAACACAAACGAATTGAAATCTATGTTCGAGGAATACTCGCATAGGACGAGAAGAATAGGTAAATAACTTTATTATAATTCTTAATTAACCTACGGAGGTACGGTAATAACTATGAAAAAAGACCGAGTGATTACCGGCACGTTTATAGCGATTGTGTACATTGCGGTGTTTTTGCTGTCGATGTACGTTCATCCTATATTTTTTGACGTGTTTATGTTTGCGATAGCAATTTGCGCAACGTACGAAATGTGCAAGGCTGTTTCCAACTTTACAAGCGAACCCATATTCATAATCGACCTTATTGCAGTAGTAGTAGGGTTTGCCGGATTTTGGTTTTCGCAATACTTTTTCAGAACAAACGCGTCGGGCATGACGGGTTATTTCGTCACGCTTGCAGTAATGATTTTGGCGACAGTGCTCACAGTCGCGTTTTCCAAAACATACGTAAAGGGCAACGCCATATCCACAATATTCGTAATGCTTTATCCCAACGCAATACTTATGTTTGCCGTTGGTATAAACTACTTTATGAGTGCGGAGGTGGGCATAAGCGTTATATCGTCGTTGCCGTTCCGTAATGCGGGCATTGCGCTCATGTTTTTGGTTCCCGCGCTTACCGATGTGTTTGCGTACCAAATAGGCAGTGCAATCAAGGGTAAAAAGTTATGTCCTTCTATCAGCCCCAACAAGACGATAAGCGGCGCGATAGGCGGTCTTTTCGGCGGTCTTGTGGGTGCGGGGTTAGTCGCATTGCTTACGTTCCTTGCCAAACAGTATAACGTCAATATTTTCGGGCTTGCAATGCTTACCGAAAACTGGTCCACTACGATAATCAACTTCTGTATGCTCGGTCTTTTCGGCTCGGTGTTCGATCAAATGGGCGACTTGATTGCGTCGTTTGTAAAACGTCGTTCGGGCATTAAGGATTATTCCAACTTGCTCCCGGGGCATGGCGGCATACTCGACCGTGTTGACGGCTTTATGTTTTGCGGCGTGTTCTTTTATATGTATTTCGCCGTCGCAATACTGTTCCTATGAAAAATATAGCGGTACTCGGTTGCACGGGCTCAATAGGGCTGCAAACGCTCGATATCGTTCGTGGCAACCCCGATAAGTATAAAATAACGGGATTATCTTGCGGAAGTCGCGTGACTGAGCTTGTTGGCTTGTCGCGCGAATTTTCGTGCAAAAACGTCGGAATATACAGCAAGGATAAGTACGCGGAGCTTAAATCGCTTTTACCGAACGCAAACGTGTTTTGCGGCGATGACGCACTAACCGCCGTAATCGACAACGCCGACGCCGTGGTTATCGCTGTTGTCGGCATGATAGGGCTTAAAGCTGTGCTGTACGCGTTGGAAAAAGGTAAGACAGTTGCGCTTGCCAACAAGGAATCGCTAGTGGCGGGCGGCAGTATAGTCACCGAGCAGTTAAAGCGGGGCGGAAAGCTGTACCCCGTGGATTCCGAGCATTCCGCAGTCTGGCAGTGCTTACAGGGAGAAAATGATTTCTGCCGCATAATACTCACCGCAAGCGGCGGACCGTTTTACTATACGCCGCAGTCGCAGCTCGGTATCGTCACACCCGAGCAGGCTGTAAAGCATCCCAACTGGAATATGGGCAAAAAGATATCGGTAGACAGCGCTACAATGATGAATAAAGGATTGGAGATTATAGAAGCGCGCTGGTTGTTTAATACTACAAATATAGACTACGTTATCCATCCCGAAAGCATTGTTCATTCAATGGTAGAGTTCAGCGACGGATCGATAAAGGCGCAGGCGGGTTTTCCCGATATGCGTTTGCCTATACAGTACGCGCTTAGTTATCCCCAACACGAGGACAGGAATTTTACTCCATTGTCGCTACCGATGGAGTTACGTTTTTTACCGCCCGACGAAAACAAGTTTCCCGCGCCAAAGCTCGCAAAGCAGGCGATTCTTGCGGGCGGGAACAGCGCGGCAGTACTCAATGCTGCCAACGAAGCAGCCGTATCGTTGTTTTTACAGCGCAAAATAGCGTTCACAGATATTGTGCAAATTGTAGAGGACGCGCTGAATAGTGAGCCGTATTGCGATTTGATAACGGCGGACGATGTGTTCGCAACGCATAATCGGGTGTACGAAAAAATATATTTGAAATACAGAGGACAATAGTTTGTATTTAGGGTTTATACTTTTATCCATAATGGTTTTGCTCGTGATGGTACTCATTCACGAGCTGGGGCATTACACCGCCGCAAAAATTCTCGGCTTTACGGTGGAGGAGTTTTCTGTGGGCTTTGGTCCCAAACTGATAAGCCGAGTGCGCAGGAACGGTGAGCGCTTTTCGCTGCGCTTACTTCCGCTTGGCGGGTTTTGCGCGTTTTACGGCGACGAAGCGTCGGACGATGGCGAGCAAAAGCCTAAAAAGGACGAGGAGTTGCCCGAACAGCCTAAACCGCAAGAGGAAACCACGCAACAAGAAAGCAAGGATAGCGTAAAGGGCGGCGATGATTTGCTGTCGTACGTTATGCGCAGTAAGATAGATGAAGATAAAGCGGTTGCGGTTGCGCAAAATTCGGCGCCCGTGCGGCTGGACAAAAACGGCAACGTTGCAAAAACCTTTTTCGAACAAAAGCCGTGGAAGCGCATAATCGTGCTATTGGGCGGCGTTGTGTTCAACTTTTTGTCGGCAATTATATTTGCGCTTATATATATTTGGGCGGTAGGCTGTCCTGCGCCGCAAATAACCGAAGTGTATCCCGATCCGCAAGGCAATCCGTATAACGAGCTGCAAAAGGGCGATATAATATTGGCGGTAGACGGGCATGACATCACGGTTATGGATAGCTACAGCGACTTGACGCAAAACGTCAAAGAGGGCGACACGGTCAAGTTTAAGGTAGACCGCAACGGCAAGATAATTACCGTA
>JAIEBI010000052.1 GCA_029070965.1 Clostridiales bacterium | reverse complement strand
TAATGCCTACGGCAGAATAACGGTTACGGAGGACTCGATAGCACAAGTTGCTGCCGATACCGCTTTGGACTGCTATGGGATTGTCGATCTCGTTTCCAAAACTTTTTCCGACAACCTGTCGGACCTGTTCAGACGTAAGCGTCTGTCACGCGGAGTAAATGTTTTCACTAACGGCGACAGAATATTTATTGACCTTTACGTCATTATTAAGTACGGTCTGTCCATCGAGGCTGTGGCACAGTCGCTCAAAAAAGCGGTCAAGTACCGCGTGGAGCGCTTTTCGGGCATGGTGGTTGATACGATTAACGTCCATGTCGTTGGAATCAAGGTGTAGCCGCTTCCTCGAAATTTCGGAGGATTAAAAATGCAAAAATCAATCAACGGCGCGACTTTTCGCAAAATGATTGTGAATGGCGCCAAACTTCTCGACGCGCACAAAGCGCACGTAAACGAACTTAACGTTTTTCCGGTTCCCGACGGTGATACCGGCACAAATATGTCAATGACCATGCTATCCGCTTCCCGCGAGGTAGCCAGCTGTTCCACCAACAATATGCCCGAGCTGTGCGACGCGGTAAGCAAAGGCGCCCTCCGCGGCGCTCGCGGCAACAGCGGCGTAATACTCAGTCAGATACTTAAAGGCATGACCTCCGTCCTTTCCGGAAGCACGGAGCTTACAGCCAAAACCTTTGCCAAAGCTTTTGCGGCGGGTACGGAAATAGCCTACAAGGCAGTTACCAAACCCAAAGAAGGCACGATACTTTCGGTCATCCGTGCGGTGTCCGAAGCGGCTGAGAAGGCCGCAAAAAAGAACGTAGAGCTTAAAGATTTCTTCACAACCGTTATCGCGGCGGGCGAGGAAATGCTCAAACAAACGCCGGAAATGCTGCCCGTGCTCAAAAAGGCAGGCGTGGTAGACGCAGGCGGTAGAGGCTTGCTTATATTGTTCCAAGGCTTCTTAAACGTGCTTTTAGGACAAGAGGAAGCGTACAATATAGAATTTGACGACGCTTACAAGGCGGGCGGCGCGACCAGCCCGTACGACGAGCAGTCGCACTTTAATTATAACGACCTTGCAGAAATCGAATTTGCATACTGCACCGAGTTCTTTATTGTCAATCTTTACAAAAAGACGACGGAAGCGGATATCGACAAGTTCAGAGAAAAGCTTATGGAAATAGGCGACTGCGTATTAGTCATAGGCGACCTTTCTTTGGTCAAGGTACACGTTCACTCCAACGTCCCCGGTCAGGTGCTTACCTATGCGCTTGAGCTCGGCGAGCTTGATCACCTTAAAATCGAAAATATGTTACAGCAAAACCGCGAGCTTAAAAACAAGCAGCAAGAGGAGCTTAAACCCTTCGGTCTTGTGGCTGTGTGCGCGGGCGACGGTCTTACCGCCATATTCAAGGACTTGCTGGTAGACAATATTATAGAGGGCGGGCAAACAATGAACCCCTCGGCGGACGACATAGCAAAGGCTTGTGACGCCGTTGCCGCCAAGGACGTGTTTGTTTTCCCCAACAACAAGAACATTATTCTTGCCGCCAATCAGGCTAAGGCGCTGTCTAAGCGCACCATCCACGTTATACCCACTACCAATATCCCGCAGGGACTTTCGGCAGTGCTGTCCTTCAATCCCGAGGACACCGTGGACGGCAACCTCAAAAACATGAACGACGCGCTCGGCGGAGTGCGTTCGGGCTCGGTCACGTATGCAGTGCGTTCCACTCAAATCGGCAATTTCGACCTTAAAGAAGGCGACATCATCGGCATGGACGCCAAAGATATCGTTGCAAAGGGCGACAGCGTAAGTCAAGTGACCGAACAGCTTATCGATAGAATGATGGACGACGACGTAAATTGCATTTCCTTGTACTTCGGCAACGACGTTAAGGAAGAGGAAGCAAACGCAATCGCCGCCGACATCACCAAAAAGTACAGAATGTGCGACGTGGACGTGCATTACGGCGGTCAGCCTTTGTACTACTTTATAGTTTCTCTCGAATAATATAACGCCGTACCGACGGATTATTAAGTCCGTCGGCACGGTTTTTACTTAATTTGGAACTATCTGAAATCAAGGGAATAGGTGCAAAACGCTTAAAAGCGTTGAATGAGATGGGGATTTACACTCCGTCTGATTTGTTGTTGCGTTTTCCCGATAGATATATAGACGTAAACGCAAAGGTCGACCGTACGCTCAAAGACGGTGATATAGTTTCATTTTTGGGCGAAACGGCGACACCCGCAAAGCGCGCGTATATTAGGCGCGGGCTTAACGTTGTTAATTGCAGTTTTGTAAACAACGGAATTGCGGTGCGCTGTTCGTGGTTTAACCAGCCGTTTGCCGCCCGTAACTTGAATGTAGGCGACAAAGTGTATGTTGTCGGTAAGGTAAAACGGTTTAAGTCTGCCGTACAGGTGGTAAATCCAACACTTTTAGCACCGCAGCCGACCGACGAGAGCATTGTTCCTGTGTACAAAACGCCTATACCGTCGCGCACGTTTGAAGCGGCGGTAAAGACGGCGTTGGATAACGTTAAGGTAAACAGCTTTATTCCCGAACGCTTGGCGGAAAAATTCGGGCTTATGCCGCTCCAAGTTGCTTTGCGCCGTATACATTTGCCGCGCGACCAAATGGAGCTTGCCATTGCAAAACGCTCGGTCGCGGTGGAAAATTTGTGTTACGTAATAACGTCCTACCGTCTTTTAAAGGATGATAGGCGCGACTTTTCCTATTCTGCGCCAAGCGAAACGGTGAACGAGCTGATAAACAGCTTGCCGTTTGCTTTGACTGGCGAGCAAGCCGCCGCAATCGACGGCATAATATCGGCGTTGCGCTCGAACAAGCTGACCAATATGCTTGTGCAAGGCGAGGTGGGTTGCGGTAAGACCGTTGTCGCGCTTGCCGCAATGTTTTATGCCGCTAAATGCGGCTACCAGTCCGCCATAATGGCGCCCACCGAGGTTTTGGCGCGCCAGCATTACGCCGCAATGGTTAAGTATTTGGAGCCGCTCGGCGTTAAGTCGCAGCTGCTTTGTGCATCTATGACGGCAAAACAAAAAGAGGAAGCGCTGTTCAATATTAAATTCGGCGCGGCGTCTTGCATTGTCGGCACGCAATCGCTTATAGGCGACGATGCGGTTTTCCGTGATTTAAGGCTTGTGATTGCCGACGAGCAACAGCGCTTCGGCGTAAACCAGCGTGCCAAGCTGGAAAGCAAGGGCGGTAAAACCGATATGATAGTCATGACGGCAACCCCCATTCCTCGCACGCTTGCCTTGTCGTTGTACGGAGAACTGCAACAAATAGAAATTCGTGAGCTTCCTTCAAGCCGTCCCAAAATACATACGTCGATTGTTCCGCCATCAAAAATCGATAATATGTATAATTACATAATTAATAAGGCAAAGATTGATGAACGCACTTATATTATTTGCCCGCGAATCGAAGGTGGGGAAGACGACGTAACCAGCGTAGACGACGTATATAATAAGTTAAAGAACGGACCTTGCGCCGACATTGTTGGGTGTATACACGGTAAAATGCGCGACGCGGAAAAGAACGCGATTATGTACGATTTCAAATCGGGTAAGATAAAGATTTTGGTGTCAACTACCGTTGTGGAGGTGGGCATAGACGTAGCCGAGGCGACAACCGTCGTTGTGTTCGACGCCGAGAGGTTCGGGCTGTCCCAGCTGCACCAAATTCGCGGTCGAGTAGGGCGCGGAACAAAGGAATCGTACTGCTTTTTGGTCAGCGAAAACGGTACGGAAGAGAGCGATGCGAGGATTAAGGATTTTTGCAAGCTGAGCGACGGCTTTTCGGTGTCAGAGCTCGACTTTAAACTGCGCGGCGCAGGTGATTTTGTAGGGTTAAGGCAGCATGGCAGCGGTAATATGGAGATAGACAGTCATATTATCGAACGTGCGCGCGGACTGTCAGACGCGCTTATTGCCGACGGAAGTGTTTCCGAAAACATTATAGATTCTCTTAAAGCTCCCGAATTTATTAAATCGGTAACAATGAATTAATATGAACTGCAAGGTATTGAATTTCAGGGCGTTTTTAATAGTTGCGTTGTTCGTAACGGCTGCGGTACTTTGCGTTTATTGTTATGCTTATAATGCCGCCGCCGGCATAGTTTTGGGTGTGCTGTGTATAGTAGGATGCTGTGCGCTTGCCGCATTGTTTATATATAGATTTATTCGGAATAAATCAAGACTTATTGTGGCGATTTCATTTTCGCTTGCCGCAGTGTTGTGCATAGTCGCGTTTTCGGTAGGAGTTACTTTTGCAGACAAGTGGGAGCGCGGCACCCGATTTGACGGGTATTGTTCGGTAAGCGGCAGGGTGTGCGATATAGATACCCAAAGCGGGCAGTATAAGCTGTTATTGGACGATTTGGTGCTAAACGGACAGTCGGCGGACGGTATACTTCGAGTTGACGTTGTGGTCAGCGACAATAATATCGCGGACGTTGTTCGTTGCGGCGACACGCTGCAATTTGGTGCGAAAATAAACGCTGTCGATCTTGCGCGACAAGACGGAACGATATATGGTAACGCATACAGGACAAACGTCAGGTATACCGCCTCGGTAAAATCGGATGGCATAGTTGTGCAAAGCGTCGGCGACGTGCGGTTGCTCGAAAAATTTTCTATCAATTTGCGCAGTCATCTTACCGAAAATATGGGCGAAAAGTACGGAAATATAGCGTTTTCCATGCTGACCGGCGACAAGCATGGACTTGGTACCGGTGTGTTCGAATACTTTTCGGCGGCAGGATTGGGACATATTATGGCAGTTTCGGGCTTGCATATCGGGTTTTTGGTACTGCTTTTGAATTTTGTTCTTTATAAGGTGCGCAAAAAGATACGTTTTCCCATAATCGCCGTTGTACTGCTTTTGTATACCGTGCTTGCCGATTTTTCGCCGAGTGTGGTGCGTGCCGTGATAATGGCGTACATATCCGGCATAGGTATTTTGATCGGCGGTAGGCGAGATTTGTTGTCGTCTTTACTGTGTGCCTATTCGCTGATACTTGCGGTAAAGCCGTTTTATTTGTTCGAAGCTGGATTTTTGCTTAGCTTCGTTGCGATTTTCGGTATCGCCGTGTTTTCGGGCATTATTCGCAGGTTTACGGATAAGCGCCGAGTGCCTAAAAGACTGGGCAATGCCGTAAGCGGATCGATATCGGTTTCGGCAGGAATATTGCCTATGCAAGCGTACTTTTTCAAAAAAGTACAGGCGTTGGCTTGCTTAATCAATATCATCGTATTGCCTTATATTTCGATAGTGTTTATTTCGATAATTTGTTTATTACCGATATCGGCTATTCCGCAATGCGGGTCGGTACTTGTTGCAAGCAAATATTTGCTTATGCCGCTCGATTATTTGGCATATGCAATAGCGCACTTGTCGTTTACGAGTATCGGTCTAAAATCATCATCGGCGCTGTTTTTGTGCTATCCGCTAATGTTTATAGCGGGCGAGCATGTCATGCTCGGAAAAAGCAAAACCGCCGTGAGCTGGTACTCATTGGCGGCTTGCTTGGCGATTATGTTAGTTTGCGCACTGTAAATTACTTATTTTCGGCTTCGTCGTTGTTTTGCGACAAGACGATAGTATAGCAGTTGTCGTATATCATAATTTTGCCTTTGGGCAAAAGATCGCCGAACATGCTGTCCGACACGTATACGTTGTGCGGCGGCTGTTCTATTTGTTCGTCGTAAAACAACATAATTTCCTTGCGCCGCTCGTACCAGCGTCCGCTATGTTCGGCTGTTACTCCGTCCGAAACAACGGTCATGGAAAAGGTGTTGTCATCGTTTAAAGTAAGCTTATAGTCGAGAGTCTCGTCCTTGTCTATTCCGTACGGCGTGTGGATATACTCCACAGTGTATGTGCCGCTACGATTAGGGACAAAGTGTCTTCTGACTCCCGATATTGGCGCTCTTGCGCGTATTCGCCCCACAAAACCGTCGATCTTGTTTCCGTCTAAGGTGATTTCCAATCTTTTTTCGTCGGTGTTATTGTCGGTAACGTCTTGATTTTCTTGTTGTGTTTGGGTTTGCTGAGTGCCGCGCGGCTCGGGTAACCGTACTGCCGAACCGACAGTTGCAGACTTACTGCATCCGCACATTGCTGATGCGGCAATTAGGGCGGTAGCGGTTAGCGTAATGGCTTTTTTCATGATAATCTCCGTTTGGATAAGATTTATATTAGTCTTTGTTTTAGCTAATAAAATATTCACAAAAGTTTTTGATTTTGCCGTTAAATCGGTTGACAAACAAAGGCGAATATTATACAATATATAAGCAAAGCAGATTTTATCTCACCGTTCGGGTCTACTCGGAACGGTTAAACAATCAAAATAAGTTATCTTTTTGAGTGTGAGTTAATTTCTGTTAGCTCGCAATTTTTTTATTCAGGAGGATACCGACTATTATTAAGGAGCTTGTTATCAACGAAGGGATTGAAGACAATCTCGAAGTTAGAGTCAAGGATGAAACGGGAGCTATGTTGGGGATTATGCCCGCCGCCCAAGCCAAGATTTTGGCGGACGACCGCAGGCTCGACCTCGTTATGATTACGCCCAATGCGCAACCGCCCGTGTGCCAAATTATGGATTACGGCAAATACCGCTTCGACATGGCAAAAAAGGCGAAGGACGCGCAAAAAAATCAAAAGAAGATTGACGTAAAAGAAATCCGTTTGTCCATCACCATTGACGTAGGCGACATCAACACCAAAACCAAGCAAGCAAGAAAATTCCTTACGGACGGCGACAAGGTAAAAGTTTCCATCCGTATGCGCGGCCGTCAAATGGCGCGCCCGCAAATGGGAGTCGATATCATGAACTCGTTTTTCGAGACCGTAAAGGACGTTGCGGTGATAGATCGCAAGCCTGCGGTGGACGGCAGAAGCATCATTATGATACTTGCGCCGATAAACAGTAAATAATTTAATTCGGAGGATATATATTATGCCCAAAATGAAGAGTCACAGCGGCGCGAAAAAGCGTTTTCGCGTAACCGCAAACGGCAGAGTTAAGCGCGCTCAGCAAGGTAAAAACCACATTCTCAACAAAAAACCGAGAAAGCGCATCATGAGATTGCGTCAAGGCGCGTATCTCAAGTCCGCCAAGCAGGAAAAAACAATTCGCAACATGGCGCAAAAGTAGGAGGTGAATTATGAGAATTAAAAGAGCAGTAAACGCAGTTAAAAAACGCAGAAAGATTTTTAAGCTTTCCAAGGGTTATTTCGGATCTAAATCCCGTTCGTACCGCATAGCGCGTCAAGCCGTTATGAAATCGCAAATGTACGCTTATATCGGCAGACGTCTTAAAAAGCGCGATTTCCGTTCGCTTTGGATTACGCGTATCAACGCTGCCGCGCGTATAAACGGCCTTTCATATTCCAAACTTATGCACGGTCTTAAAGTATGCGGCATCAATCTCAACCGCAAAGTGCTTGCCGACATAGCAGTCAACGACGCAGAAGCGTTCAAGGCGCTTGCGCAAAAAGCTACCGTCGCACTCGGCAAATAAAAATCAAAGCGTCGAATTTTTTCGGCGCTTTTTGTTTTTGGTAGAAAGGTTTTATGGAAATTATTAAGTCAGCCGATAACCGCACGGTTAAGCATATAAGCAAATTAAAGGATAAAAAGTACCGCGACGAGTACGGAGAATTCTTTGCCGAGGGGTATAAGAACGTACTCGACACCGTTTCCGCCCGTCCCGAGCTTGTAAAAAGCGTTGTGCTAAGCGAAAGCGCGTACTCTGAGTGCGGCGAAAAGTTTTGCGATTTCAACACTGTTATAATCGCCGATAATGTTTTCGATAAGATTACCGACACAAAAACATGTCAAGGCGTGCTTTGCGTTATGCAAAGGCCTAAGTCAGTGCCGCCTAAGGCGGATTGCTGCATATTGCTTGACCGAGTGCGCGACCCGGGGAACGTAGGTACTATTTTGCGCACAGCGGTTGCTTGTGGGTATGATGTTGTTGCCAACAACTGCGCGGACGTATATTCGCCAAAGGTTATACGTAGCGCAATGTCCGCCGCTGTCAAGTGCAATATCGGCGTAGATATTGCGGTAGACGAAATAAAAAAATCCGGTTACAGCTTGATTGTTGCGGATATGCATGGCGATAACGTATTTAAAGCGGAGCATAGCGGCAAGTATTGCATAGTAGTAGGTAACGAGGCGGAGGGCGTGTCGGAGGACATAAAGGCCCAAGCCGACAAGCTTCTTGCATTGCCGCAAAGCAATATGGAATCACTCAACGCAGCCGTCGCCGCCGCCGTAATGATGTTTGTACTTAGGTACGGCAAATAATTGACAAAAAACAAAGTTAATAGTATAATTAAGATAGAAATATATTGAATGGAGATTTTTTATGTCCGGACATAGCAAATGGGCAACTATTAAACGGCAAAAGGGCAAGACCGACGCCGCGCGCGCTAACGTATTTACAAAGATAGGCAGAGAGCTTGCGGTGGCAGTTCGCCAAGGCGGACCCGACCCCAACAACAACCCGCGCTTGCGCGACGTTATAGCCAAGGCGCGCGCCGCCAATATGCCTAACGATAACATAAATCGTTCTATCAAAAAGGCAAGCGGCGAGGACAGCAACGTAAATTACGATTCCATAATTTACGAGGGCTACGGCTCTGGCGGTGTTGCCGTTATAGTGGAAACGCTTACCGACAACAAAAACCGTACCGCTGCGGCGGTGCGCCATATATTCGACAAGTGCGGCGGCAGCTTAGGCACCACCAACTGCGTTTCGTATATGTTCGACAGCAAGGGCGTTGTAACCATTGCCAAAAACAAGAACGACGACGAGGAAGAAGTGATGATGCTTGCGCTCGAGCTGGGCGCAGACGACTTTGACGGCGGGGAAGAAGAATACTATATTTCCACTTCGCCCAACGCAATGGACGAAATCCGTGACGGTTTAGAAAAGGCCGGCAGGACTATTTTGTCCGCGGAGGTGCAGCAAATCCCGTCTGCTTCAGTCGACGTAGACGCGGACACGGAAGCAAAAATCCGTCGCATGCTCGATATGTTTGACGATGACGACGACGTGCAAAACGTTTATCACAACGCCAATTTGTCGGAAGACGATGAAGAAGAATAATACTGCGCCCACGGCTATGCCGTGCTTTGGCGACACAAAAATAGAAAACCACCGCCTTATTGTTGGCGGGTGCGACGCGGCGGAGCTGGCAAAAAAATACGGCACGCCGCTGTACGTGTTTGACGTAAATTACGCAGTCAAGACCGCCGCCGCATACGTGAACGTGCTTAAACGCGAGTATCCCGAATCGACGGTGTGCTATGCGTCCAAGGCGTTTTGCTGTACGGCTATTTATAAGTTACTAGCGCCGCTCGGATTGGGCGCAGACGTCGTGTCGGGCGGGGAGCTTTATACCGCGCTTAACGGCGGCATGGAGCCCAAAAAGATATATTTCCACGGTAACAACAAGTCGGAATCGGAAGTGGAATATGCCATTGCGTCGGGCGTTGGGTACTTTGTTGTTGACTCGCTTCATGAGCTGGAATTGATATCCAAGCTCGCCAAAACTCCGCAAAACGTGTTGTTCCGCGTAAACCCGGGAGTGGAAGCGCATACGCATAGGTTTATTCAAACAACGACTCCGGACAGCAAATTCGGCTTTTCAATAGCCGACGGCACTGCTGAAAGCGTTATTTTGTCGGCGCAAAAGTACAAAAATATCAATTTCGTCGGTATTGCGTGCCACATCGGGTCGCAAATATTCGAGCCGCAGTCGTTTGAAATCGCAATCGACAAGATGGTCGATTTTATCGTAAGACTTAATTCACTCGGCGTAACGGTGGAGCGCCTCGATTTGGGCGGCGGCTTCGGCGTGCATTATGTAACCGAGGACAAGCCGCTTACGCCCGAACAGTATATGGCGGGCTCTGCTAAATATCTTGCCGCAGCTGTGCAAAGTCGAGGCATCAAAAAACCGCATTTGATTTTCGAACCCGGCCGGTCGATTGTAGGCGAGGCGGGCGTAACGCTGTATACTGTCGGCGCAATCAAGACAATAAAAGACATAAAGACATACGCCGCAGTTGACGGCGGTATGTTTGAAAATCCCAGACCGTCGCTGTACGACGCTCGCTACACGGCCGTTGTCGCCGATAGAGCGGACTGCGAATGTGATATGTTGTATTCAATTGCCGGCAAGTGCTGTGAAAGCGGCGATATACTTATCGACGGAATAAAGTTGCCTGAGCTGAAAAGCGGGGATATATTGGCAACATTCACCACGGGCGCGTACCACTATTCTATGGCATCCAATTACAATAGAAATTTCGTCCCGCCCGTTGTCGCGGTTAAGGACGGTAAGTCGGCGTACATGGTCAAGCCGCAAACTTACGAAGATTTGATACGTAACGACGTAATTCCCGAATTTTCGGAGGACGGCGAATAATGTTTGCATTCAGATACGCCCAAGACCCGTTAGACTATTTTGTTTTGCTCGTCATTACGCTGATAGTGGTAGTCATTTCGCTTGTTTTGCATGAATTGGCGCATGGACTTGTTGCCAAGTGGAATGGCGATTATACTGCCAAGTATGCGGGGCGGCTTACGCTAAATCCGTTAAAGCATATCGATCCGATAGGCTTTTTAATGATGATGCTTGTAGGCTTCGGCTACGCAAAGCCTGTGCCTGTCAATCCCAACAATTTCAGGCATTATCGGCGCGGAATGGTTACGGTTGCAATAGCGGGCGTTATAGTAAATCTTATTATAGCGTTCATTGGTGCATTAGGTTTATGCTTGATGAATCTTGCTTTTAATCATGCATTAATCGACGGAGCGAGCGCCGCTGCCGTTAAGGTGTGCTGGTATTTATTGCAGTTTTTCGGCAAGCTTGTCACACTCAATCTTTGCCTATTGTTCTTTAATATTTTGCCGATTTTCCCGTTGGACGGCTTTCGTGTAATAGAAGCATTTACACGCTACAACAACAGGTTTTGCGCATTTATGCGTGTAAACGGTCGGTATATTTTGTACGGTTTGGTCGGGCTCAGCTTTATCGTATCTACCGCAATGGAAAACTTTGCAAACATACCAAGCTGGTTCGGGTATTTGGACGTATTAGGTACGTACCTCAAATTTTTCAGCTCGCATTTGTATAATTGGTTCACCCAATTTTGGGGACTTATGGTGCCGATATACTAAACTAAAAAGGAGTGGTCATGGGCAAAAAAGATGAAGTTATCGAAATTGCCGAGGAAGAAGAGTCTTCCAAAAGCTTTCGTGTAGTGCTGTCCGATTTTGACGGACCGCTCGATTTGTTGTTACATTATGTAAAGCTCGAAAAAATCAATATAGAGGATATTTTTATTTCCGATATAACCGACCAGTATTTGAAGGCTATGGAAGGTATTGACGAGCTGGATATGGAGGAAGCGGCTGACTTTATCGTCGTTGCCGCAACATTGTTGGAAATCAAGTCCAAAAGGCTGTTGCCCAAAATCGAGGAGCCTGTTTTACAGCAGGACGAGGAAGACCCCGAGCAAGAGCTTATTACGCGCTTAAAGGAATACAAGCTGTACAAGGAAGCGGCGGAAAAGATGCGCGAGCAGGAAATTTTGGACATGCATTTCCGCGCGCCCGACGATACGGTGGGAACGCCGCGATTGATACTTAAAGACATGACCACCAACGGGCTTATGAACGCGCTCAAAAAGCTGTTCGACAAGATAGGCGAGCGGCAGCAGCTGCATAAAGTCAAAATGATAGAGCGCGACCCGTTTACCGTCGAGGAAAAAATAGAGTTTATACGCGAGCGGTTTAAGATTGTTGAACAATGCACGTTTGACGAGCTGTTTGACGAGGACTACACCGTTGGCGAGGTTGTAACAACTTTTTCGGCGCTGCTCGATCTCGTTAAAGGTCAAGAGGTCGGCGTGAGGCAGGAGGACGTGTTTACAACTATTACAATAGTAAAGAGGAGACCGGAAGAAAATGCTGGAAATTGAAAAGATAGATAATATATTAGAGGCGCTTTTGTTCGTATCGGGTGACGGACTTAAAATATCCGATATTTGCGAACAGTTGGAATTGCAAAAGAGCGAGGTTACCGCCGCCGTTAAAAAACTGCAAAAAAAGTATAATAAAGAATCGGGCATACAGGTAATAAGCTATAACGGAAAGCTGCAGCTTGCCTCCAATCCCGATTATGCGGAAGTGCTGTCGGTTGTGCTTAATCCAATCAAGGAAAAGGCGCTTTCCAATCCGGCAATGGAAACGTTGTCTATCATTGCGTATCGTCAACCCGTAACGAGGTTGGAAATAGAGCATATCCGTGGTGTAAACTGCGACTATGCCATTCAAGCATTGTTAAAGAACAACCTTATAGAAATTGTCGGCCGCAAGGACACTCTTGGCAAGCCGTTGTTGTTCGGTACGACCGAAACGTTTTTGCGCAAGTTCGGCATAGAAGATTTGTACGATTTGCCCAACCGCGACGCATTGCTCGAAAAAATCAAGGAAATAGAGGAATCTTCGCCCGAGCCGACAGAGGAGGGCTTGTATAGGTTTGACGAGAAAGATGGCGGCGAGGAGGAGACGCCTGAATTTTTACAGGGCGAGGACGTTGTAAAAATAGAAGTCGACGAAGGCGATAACTGATTATATCAAGTAAATAATATTTGTTAAAAGAGTGGCAAACACTAACGTTGTGATATACTTAGTGCTTGCCATTATTATTTTGTATATAATTTCCTTACCGCTCGTGTTCAACGCCAAGGTTGACATAAATACCGATTTAAACGTCGGTAAAGTTTCGGTTAAGTTTTTGTTTATTCCGATTTTCCGCAACAAAATAAACATCAAGCAGCTTTTGCGCGGCAAGGAGCAGGTGCAAGAGGAAGATGACGAACAAGAAGAGAAATCGAGCAAGCCGAGCAAGTTAAAAGGTTTTTTAAAGGATTGTGCAATCGGCATACTGAAAGCGGTACGTGTAAGAATCGCGGAGCTTAAAGCAAAGATAGGCACGGGCGACGCCGCGGCGGACGGTATGGCAGTGGGAATGTTGCGCATTATGTACACTCAGTTTTGCGCATTTTTCGGGTTTGACGGAGGTGGCGGAACGATTGAGCCCGAATACGATTCCGAGATTTTGTTTTTCGATTTTTTCGGCATATTTTCGATAAGTTTTGCAGATATTATCTTTGCCGTATGCTGTGTCGTTTTTGAAAAACTGACGTATTACGGCAGAAGGAGAAGCTATGCGAATGTTACCTAGCGAACATACCGAACACCCGATTGAACGCATTATGGACAGTGCGTTCGGAAAAATGCGAACGTTGACCGACGCCGATATTATTGTCGGCAATCCCATTGTCATGCCCGACGGTACAACAGTTGTGCCCATCAGCAAAATAAGCATAGGAATTGTTACGGGCGGCGGCGAATATTGCCAAAAACAGCAAAACGAATATCCGTTTGCGGGTGCAAGCGGCGCCGGTATGAGTGTGTCGCCGGTATGCTTTTTGGTTAGTGACGGCAAGTCGGTTAGAATGTTAAACGTCGGCAGTAAAAGCATGCTGGACAAAGTTGTCGAAACCGTGCCGGAAGTAGTCGGCTCACTGTTTGGGAAAAAGAAGAAATGAAAAAAGCACTGAATAAAATATTGATTATTGTTTGCTGCGCGCTGTTTGCGGCAATGTGTTGTGCGGGAACTTGCGTTCGCGCGGACGAGGTTGCTACTGTGGGTGGGACTACTGTCGGTAGTTCGGCGGCGGCTATGGCACTTGTGGACGGAGATACCGGCGAGCTTATCTATTCCAAAAACTGCGATGCGCGCAGAGAACCCGCCAGCACCACCAAAATTTGTACGGCTATCACTGTTATAGAAAATCAAACTATTTTGGATATTCCAATGCCCATACCGGACGAGGCAGTGGGTGTGGAAGGTTCGTCGCTGTATTTGCAAAAAGGGGAAATGCTTACCGTGCGCGATTTGCTGTACGGACTTATGCTTCAATCGGGCAACGATTGCGCCGTGGCGCTTGCTATCATTGTGGGTGGCAGTGTAGACGGCTTTGTTACAATGATGAACGAAACGGCGAAAAAGGCGGGCGCTAAAAACACGCACTTTGCCAATCCGCACGGCTTGCACCACGAGGATCATTATACAACCGCGCGCGACCTTTGCGCCATATCTTATTATGCCATGCAAAACGAGTTGTTCAGGGAAATAGTATCAACCAAGCGGCATACTACGCCGTATTACGGTCACGATTATAAACGTAATTTTCCCAACAAAAACAAGATTCTGTTCAATTACGAGGGCGGCAACGGCATAAAAACGGGTTATACTCGGCATTCGGGTAGGTGTTTGGTTTCATCCGCTACGCGCAACGGAAAGACATATATATGCACTGTTCTTAACTGCGGGGATATGTTTGAAGAATGCATGCGGCTTATGGACTGCGCGTTTAGCCGTAATTAGCATAAGGACAGGTAAACGCTTGATTTTTTAACTTAAAAGGTTTAAAATCAAGGTATGCGTATCAACAAATATCTTAGCGGCTGTGGTTTGGACAGTCGCCGCAAATGCGAAAAACTTGTAACCGACGGTAGAGTCAAGGTGAACGGAAAAACCGTTACCGACCTTGCAACTGATGTTAAGGACGGCGATTACGTGGAGGTTGACGGCAAAGCTGTCAATCTTTCCGAGCGCAAGGTTTACATAATGCTCAACAAACCTAAGGGCTGTGTTTGTACCGCCAGCGACGAAAAGGGACGAAAAACCGTTCTCGACTTTGTTAAGATAAGAGAGCGGGTTTTTCCCGTGGGTAGACTTGACTACGACACCGAGGGATTATTGCTTCTTACCAACGACGGCGAGCTGGCAAATACGATAACGCACCCCAAAAACATGGTGCAAAAGGTGTACAGCGTGCGCGTTGAAGGCGAGCCGACTGATATGGAGTTGAAGCGGTTGCGCAGCGGCGTGGAGTACAACGGAGTTAAGTATGCGCCTGCGCGTGTCGCAGTTGTTGAAAAGGACGAAAAGCAAACAAAGTTGGAAATTACTGTGACCGAAGGTAAAAATCACGAGATTAAGAACATGATTGAATCGCTCGGTCGGCGCGTGTTGTTTTTGAAGCGCACGGAAATTGCCGGCATACGCCTTGGCGGGCTGTCGCGCGGAGAGTGGCGGTATTTAAACTCGCGCGAGGAAGCGCACCTTAAATTGCTTAAATGATACATTATAAATAAATTTTAAAAATGGCGGTTGTATTGTTGAATTTTTTTATCTGTAATGATATAATGTAAAAGGAAGAATTTGGAGGATTGAATGGAAACATTAAAAAACGCCAAAACCGCGCTTGCCGCGGCAAACAAAAACTTAACCGATTTTTTAAACGCGTTCGTCGATGATAAGTCTTTCGTCGAAACGGACGCGTTTATTTGTTCTTCAAACGACGATAACGTCGGCGACGGAGTTGTAAGCGGCTTTGCTACCGTGGACGATACTCCCGTGTGCATATTTGCCGTAAACGGAAAGACGATGAAGGGTGCAATCGGGGAAGCCAATTCTAAAAAGATTGTGCGCACTATCAACAACGCCGTGCGCATGGGAAAGCCGCTTATTGCTGTGTGGGACACGATGGGCGCACGCTTTGCCGAGGGCATAGGTGCTTTGGAGGGTTACGGCTCTATCCTGCGCGCATACACAGTGGCATATGGCGACGTTCCGGTTATTACAGTTATCAAGGGCAACAACCTCGGTATTTCGTCATACGTGGCGGGAATAAGCGATTTTGTAATAGCTTATGCTGACAGCGTAATCGCATCCGCGTCGCCGCTTGTGATTGCAGGCAAGGCGGGCGTCGATGTTAAAACAGTCGGCACGGCTACTGCGGCGGCACAAAAGGGCATTGTTACGCAAACGGTCAAAAGTGACAAAGAGCTTCGTGAGCAAGTAATTGCAAGCCTTTCGGTATTCCAAGGTGAAAGCGCGCATGGCGACGACCCTAACCGCGTTTGCAAAGGACTTAAAGCGGGCGTAGGTATTGACGCGCTTATTAAAGAGGTATTTGACAAAAACAGCTTTTTGGAGCTTCGTGCAGGGTATGCGCCGACCGTAAAGACGGGATTTGCTACGCTTGCCGACGTAACAGTGGGTGTTGTGGTTGCGGCTTCCGACAGTGAGCGGATAACGCATGACGCTTGTATAAAGATCAGTGAATTTTTGAACGTTTGCGAAAATGCCGAGCGTCCCGTGGTGTTCTTGGTAGACAGCGTGGGTACCGAACAGTCTACTGCCGACGCCGCGCTTATTCGAGAAATGTCTAACCTGATTTATCAAGTAAATTCGCTTAGCGTCGATATATTTTCGGTAGTATACGGAAAGGCTATCGGCGGCGCGTATACGGCGTTAGTCGCGCCAGCCGAATACAAAATCGCGTGGGACAGCGCGGAAATCGGCGCGCTGGAATCGGAAGCGGCGGCAAGATTGTTGTATGCCGACGAAATCAAGTCAGCCAAGGATAAGGACAAAACCGCCGAAAAGCTTGCTAAGTCATACGGCGGGGAAAACTGCGCGGCGCTTGTAGTCGCAAAGGATGGGTATTTGGATAACGTTATCGAGCCCAATCACACGCGCTCGTACTTGATAGCCGCGCTGCTTGCGCATGTGGAGTAAATAATGAATATAGGTTTATTATCCACAGAAAAAATATCTTTGGGCGAAGGCGCGCTGTACGCAGTAATAGGCTTTGTAATAGTTCTCGTCGTACTTGCGTTGCTTGTGGGAATATTTTATTTGTCGGGATTTATCTTTCAGTCCAAGCCGTTTAATAAGCAAAAGAAAGAAAGTCCCGTCGCTCAGGTTCAACAGCAAAGCGTTGATGACGAAACAGACGAACAGCTTGTAGCAGCCATCACCGCCGCAATCACTTGCGTGCTGGCTGAGGAATCGCAAGGCGAAGCGCCCGAATTTGTAATCAAGCGCATAGTGCGCAAAAAGTAATCAAATAGTAATTGTATTTTGGAGGAATATATGCGTAAATTCAATGTAACCGTAAACGGCAAAACCTATTCGGTAGACGTAGAGGAAGTAGGCGGCAATAATAGCGCCCCCGTAGCTCCCGCATCTGCGGCAGCGCCCGCGCCCGCCGCGAAGCCTGTGGTAGGCGACGGCACTCCGCTTAAAGCACCTATGCCCGGACTCATCTTGGGTCTAGCGCACAAAGACGGCGACACCGTTAAAAAGAATGAAAAGGTAATTGTTTTGGAAGCCATGAAGATGGAAAACGACATAAACGCGCCCGCCGACGGTGTTATTACTTACGTTGTCAAAAAGGGTGACAATGTCGATACAGGCGCCGTACTCGCTTATATAAAGTAGGGTGAGCAAATGAACTTTGTTGAAATGCTCAAAAACCTATGGGAGAGCACAGGGCTTAACCATTCGGTCGCAGGCGGACAGTTTTTGTGGCAAAATTACGTAATGCTTGTCGTTGCGTGCGTTTTGCTGTTCGTCGGCATAGGACTGAAAAAAGAGCCTTTATTGCTCGTTCCGATAGGGTTCGGAATGCTTTTGATTAATATTCCGGGCGCACAGGAAATATTGATGAAAACGCCGTCCAACGGTGAAATCGGCGGATTTTTCTATTACATCAGCCGCGGCGTAAAGTGGGTTATTTTCCCGCCTATAATCTTTTTGGGTATAGGTGCAATGACCGATTTCGGTCCGCTTATAGCCAATCCCAAAAGCTTTATTTTGGGCGCTGCGGCACAGCTCGGCATATTCATTACGCTGTTCGGTGCAATGCTGTTGGGCTTTCAGGGCTTTCAAGCAGCGGCAATCGCTATAATCGGCGGTGCGGACGGTCCCACGTCCATATACGTTGCTACCAAAATGGGCGTAAGCAGCGGCATGCTTTCGGCCATAACGGTTGCGGCGTATTCGTATATGGCGCTCATTCCCATAATTCAGCCGCCGATTATGAAGCTGCTCACCACAAAGAAGGAGCGCTCCATACGCATGGAACAGCTTCGTCCTGTGTCCAAGCGCGAAAAAATAGTATTTCCAATAGTGGTTACGTTGGTGTGCGGACTGATTTTGCCCGACTCGTTGCCGCTACTAGGCATGCTTATGCTCGGTAATTTGCTTAAAGAATGTCTTGTTACCGACAGGCTTGCCAACACGGCCAGTAACGCGCTTATGAACATTATAACAATATTCCTCGGTATAAGCGTCGGATCTATGGCGGTCGGTGTGGAATTCCTCGCGCTCGACACGTTAAAAATAGTTGTACTTGGCTTGTTCGCGTTTATTATGGGTACGATAGGCGGATTGCTAATGGGTAAGCTGCTTTGCTTGCTGTCGCACGGAAAGATTAATCCGTTAATTGGTAGTGCGGGCGTTTCCGCCGTTCCGATGGCTGCGCGCGTGTCGCAAACGGTCGCGCAAAAGGACGATCCCAACAACTATTTGCTAATGCATGCAATGGGACCCAACGTTGCGGGCGTTATCGGATCGGCGGTAGCGGCGGGCGTGCTGCTTGCTATTTTCTAAAATAACTTTAAAATCGGTTTTTGCAATCGGAGTATATTATGAGTAAAGTTAAAATAATGGAAACAATTTTGCGCGACGCGCACCAGTCACAAGCCGCAACGCGTATGCGTACGGACGAAATGCTGCCGGCCGCCAAAATGCTGGACGATGTAGGCTTTTACGCACTGGAAGCATGGGGTGGCGCCACTTTCGATTCATGCTTACGGTATTTGGACGAGGATCCGTGGGAGCGGCTTCGCGCACTGAAAAAGGCAATACCCAACACCAAGCTGCAAATGCTGTTCCGCGGTCAAAATATTCTCGGCTACAAGCATTATGCTGATGACGTCGTCGATGAATTTTGCCGTCTTTCGCTCAAAAACGGCATAGATATAATACGTATTTTCGACGCGCTCAACGACATTCGCAACATGAAGCAGGCGATTGACAGCACAAAAAAGTACGGCGGTACGGTGGAAGCGGCGCTTTGCTATACAACAAGCAAGGTGCATACAATAGACTACTTTGTCGATCTTGCCGTTCAGCTCGAAAAAATGGGCGCCGACATTATTTGCATAAAGGATATGGCAAACCTGCTGTTGCCGTACACTGTATACGAGCTTGTGTCGCGCATTAAGGAAAAAATTAAGATTCCGCTTCACTTGCACACTCACAATACGGCGGGTACGGGCGACATGGTCAACCTTAAAGCTATCGAAGCTGGCTGCGATATTGTTGACACCGCGCTTTCGCCGCTTGGCAACGGCACAAGCCAGCCGGCAACCGAATCGCTTGTCGCTTCGCTTCAAGGCACTCAGTACGATACGGGATTGGATTTAGATAAGCTCAACAAATGCACGGTATATTTCCGCAAAGTGGCGGAGCGCCTTACGGCTGACGGTATACTTAATCCGAAAGTGCTTAAAGTGGACGTAAACGCGCTTATATATCAAGTTCCCGGGGGCATGCTCAGTAACCTTATAAGCCAGCTTAAACAGCAAAATGCGTCCGACAGGCTTACCGAGGTTTTGGAGGAGGTGCCGAGAGTGCGCGCCGATATGGGATATCCACCGCTCGTAACGCCGTCATCGCAAATCGTAGGCACACAAGCGGTGCTTAACGTACTCAGCGGCGAGCGGTACAAAACGGTCACCAAGGAAACCAAAGGCGTTGTTGCGGGCGAGTACGGCAAACTGCCGGTAGAGCCGTCTAAGGAAATTATCAAAAAGATTATCGGCGACGCTCCGCGCATTACGTGCAGGCCTGCGGACAATATCAAGCCCGAATTGGACGCATACAAAAAGGAAATTGAGGAGTACGCCATACAGGAAGAGGACGTGCTTACGTACGCGCTGTTCCCTCAGCTGGCTATTCCGTTCTTCAAAAAACGCGAAGCAAAGTTACACGGCATAGACAAAGCTATATACGACAAGGACAACAAAGTACAACCTATATGAGAATTCTTTTTACAAACGACGACGGCTACGATTCGGTAGGATTGCATGCCGTCGCCGATTTATTTAAAAGCGAACACGATATAGCGGTGGTCGCGCCGGACACGCAAAAATCCGCCGCTTCGCATGCGATTACACTGCGACCTAACGTACTTAAATGCCGAGAGGTAGAAGGGTACGACTACAAGGTTTATGCCGTGAGCGGTTCGCCCGTAGACTGCGTAAAGACGGCTGTGTCGTTGGTGTTTCCCAAGCCCGATCTTGTTGTATCCGGAATAAACAACGGTCGAAATTTGGGCAGCGACGTTTGGTATTCCGGTACGGTGTCAGCCGCATCCGATGCGGCGCATTTGGGTTTTCGTGCTATTGCTTTGTCGCTCGATAATTATAATTCGACGGTCGGTGAATTTAAAAAATGTGCCGAGTTTGTCAAGAAAAATATCGAGTTACTCACATCTATACAGCTTCCGCCCAAAAGCTTACTTAATATAAATTTTCCTTATGGTAATCCCGTCGGAGTTAAAGTTGCCAAAATGAATACGCAAATGACGTTTTTCGACGAGTACGTGTTTTTGGAAAACGGTGTTGTCAGCCCCGAGGGTAGGCGCGTTGACACTGATTTGCTCGAAGATAACGATGAATACTGGTGTAAGCGCGGTTACATAACAATCACGCCGCTGTTATTGGATAGAACGGACTACGCTGTGCTCAAAACTATGAATGAGGACGGGTTTTTGTTGTGAAAATCGCGGTAATCGGCGGAGGTGCAGCGGGGTTGACTGCCGCGGGCAGCGCAAAAGGTTGTTCTGTGACGGTTTTCGATCATATGGAAAAGGTCGGAAAAAAGATATACATTACCGGCAAGGGTAGATGTAATTTCACCAACGTTTGCGACAACCAAACGTTTTTGCAAAACGTTGTTACAAATTCGCCCTTTTTGCGTTCCGCTGTTTCCAAGTTCACTCCTTATGACGCAATTGATTTGCTGGAAAACAACGGCTGTAAAACAAAGGTGGAGCGCGGCAGGCGCGCGTTTCCTCAATCTGACAAAGCAAGCGACGTGATAAAAGCGCTTAGTCGTTACGCCGAAAGCAACGGTGCTGTAATAAAACTTAACTGCAAGATAAAGGACGTTGTGCCCGCCGACAACGGTTATACCATATTCAGCTCGGATGGCGAGGAGCATTTCGACCGCGTAATAATGTGTACGGGCGGAATGAGCTATCCGCAAACAGGCTCGGACGGAAGCGCGTATGCGATTATTAAGCGGCTTGGACATAGCGTAGTTTTGCCTACACCGTCGCTTGTGGCGCTGCTCACAAAAGAAGATTTGTCAGCTGCCGAGGGACTTACGCTCAAAAACGTGAGCTTGCGCACCGACAAAATCAAGGACATATTCGGCGATTTAATGATAACGGCTGACGGCATATCGGGACCTATTGCGCTTACGCTGTCTGCGTACACTGCGCGCGACAGGTTTCCGTATAAGGTTTATCTCGATTTTAAGCCTGCGCTGTCACATGAAGAGCTGGACGCGAGGCTTTTGCGCGATTTCGGCGCACAGCTTAACAAACAATTTAAAAATGCTCTCGATTTACTCTTGCCAAAATCGGTAATACCGTTTATAATAGAGAGGTCGGGGGTTGACGGCACATTGCCTGTTAATTCGGTCACAAAAAAGCAGCGTGCGCGCATTATCGAGCTTGTCAAAGGTTTCGAGCTTAACGTTACGGGAAACGAGGGCTTTAACCGTGCTGTCGTTACTTGCGGTGGTGTGGACGTAAAAGAGGTCAACCCCAAAACAATGGAATCGCGCATATCGCGCGGGCTGTATTTCGGCGGTGAAGCGCTCGATGTGGACGCGCTGACCGGCGGATATAATTTTCACATTGCGCTTGCAACCGGATACGTTGCGGGAATGAGCGCGGCGGAAGGACAAAATGGATAGTTTAAAGGTATATGCCATTGCTCTTGACGGGCCGAGCGGTGCGGGTAAGAGTACGGTTGCAAAGATTGTAGCCAAAACTTTGAAAATAACGTATCTTGATACCGGTGCGCTCTATCGTGCGCTTGGATACGTTTGTCTTAAAAACGGCGTGGACGTAAATGACGGCGGCGCGGTTGAGCAATGCATAAAGGACGTTGACGTAAGTATTGTATACCGCGACGGAGTACAATCGGTGATTGCCGACGGCGAGGATGTATCGTCAAAAATTCGCACACCCGAAATGTCTATGGCGGCGTCGGCTGTTTCTGCCATACCGTACGTGCGACAAAAGCTACTCGGGCTTCAACGCGTTATAGCCGAAAAAAGCTCGGTAATATTAGACGGACGGGATATAGGCACGGTTGTGTTGCCGCAAGCGGAGTTTAAATTCTTTTTGACCGCTTCTGCGGAGGAGCGTGCGCGGCGTAGATTTGACGAGCTTACCGCCAAAGGTCAAACCGTAACTTACGAGGACGTGTTTAACGACGTTGTAACACGCGATAAAAACGACAGTACGCGCGCGATTGCGCCGTTAAAACGCGCGTCTGACGCGGTTGAAATCAATTCTGACAATATGTCGGCACAAGATGTTGCAGACTTTATTTGTTCTACTGTCAACGGAGATTTACTATGAGAGGGTGGTTTTGGTTTTTAAAGATAATATTGTTTCCGCTGGCGCTGATATTGTGTCCGTGGAGGTTTATGAACAAGCACAAATACAAGAAATATGCGCGCGGGCAAATAATTATATCCAATCATTTGTCTTGGATGGATATACTTTACGTATATTTCGCTATACCGGGGGGAATGAAACGCGCGTTGTCTAAAAAGGAAAATATGGGCAACAAGTTGCAGCAAGCGTTTTTTCACAGCTTAGGCGTTATATTTGTAGATAGGGATAAACCCGAATTATCGTCTATGCGTACATGTATTAACGCATTAAAGGACGGAGATATACTGGCTATTTGTCCTGAAGGTACGCGCAATCGGGTGAACAGGGAATTACAGCCTTTGCATTCCGGCGCGGCGCTGTTTGCATTAAAGGGTAATGCGCAGGTTATCCCTTGCGTTATGCACCACAGAGCTAAGCTGTTCCGCCGCAATTATTTGGGAGTTGGCGACCCTGTAGACTTGTCCGACTTGTACGGCAAACGTACCGACGAGGCGACTCTTCAAGAGGCAACCGAGCGCTTCCGCATAGCCATGCAAAAAACGTTGGACGAGCTTGACGTTTGGGTCGAACAAAAGGGCTGGAAAAAGCGCAATAAGGAAGATAAAATCGAACAGCGCACATTAAAGCGCGAGTACAAGGCGGCAAGAAAGGCTTATGCTAAGAGTGCGCATAGCAAGTAATGCGGGGTTTTGCTTCGGCGTTAAGCGCGCCGTCGACTCGGCATTAAATCACTGTTTCAGTGGCGAGCAATATATGCTCGGCGACATTACGCACAACAAAGTAGTTATAGAAAAACTCCACTCGCGCGGACTTAAAAGCGTCGATTCTGTAGACGAGCTGCCGACAGGCGACGGAACGGGTTGCGTTATTATACGTTCGCACGGCGCTGACAAGGCTACGTACGACAAAATAGCGCAAAAGGGGTATAACGTAATCGACGCTACTTGTCCGTTTGTTGCCAAGATACATGACATCGTAAGTAAACATTATTCTGACGGTTATCATATAGTGATAATAGGCGAAGCAGCCCATCCCGAGGTGATTGCAACCGCCGGATGGTGCGATAATACAGCCACCGTTATAGACCTTGACAGCGATTTGAGCGTGCTTCAAGCTTACGACAAGTTGTGTATTGTGTGTCAAACTACGTTTGACGGACAAAAATATAAAAAACTATGTGAAAAAATAAATAAAATCCAATTAAAAACAGTTGAAATTTTCGACACGATTTGCTATACTACTTATGAGCGCCAAAAGGAAGCGGTTTTACTTGCAAAAAGCTGCGACTTAGTTTTGGTCGTAGGGGATAGCGCCAGCTCCAACACAAACAAGCTTTTCGACTTGTGTGCGGCTGTCAATCCCGATACGCATTTCATCCAATCCGTTGGCGAACTCAAAAATATTAAATTTCCCCGCAGCGGCGTGATAGGTATCGTCGCCGGGGCATCGACTCCGACAGAGTCGATTATGGAGGTAAAGACTTACATGGGTCAAGAATTCGGTGAAGCGAGCAACGAAGAATTTCTCGAAGCCATCAACAAAGGAGCCGTAGCTATACGCGAGGGCAAAGCAATCACCGGTACCGTTCTTTCTGCCAATGCGGACGGTATTCGCGTCAACGTGGGCGTAAAAAACGACGGCTTTATCGATAAGACGGAAGCCATCGACGACGGTGAGTACAATCCTGAGGATTATCCTGTCGGTATGGAAATTACGGCTATCGTTATTAAAAAGCGCGATGACGTAAGCGGTTGCGTGTTGCTTTCCAAGCGTCGTGCAGACTTAATGCGCAAAACCGACGAAGCGGTCGATCAAATTCGCAATGGCGAAATGTTCGAAATGGTCGTCAAAAAGGATATTAAGGGCGGTCTTATCGGTTCGCTCGGTACCTATCGCGTATTCGTTCCTGCTTCTCAGGTTAAGCTTAAATTCGTTCCCGACTTAAAGAAGTTCGTCGGCAAAACGCTCAGGCTTCGCGCTCTCGATATAGACGACATCAACCGTAAAATCGTCGCTTCGCAACGCGTCATTCTTCAAGAAGAAAAGGAAGAAAAGGACAAGAAAGCCGAAATCTTCTGGGAAAACGTAAAACCCGACGTTGTTGTTGCCGGCGAGGTAAAACGCATCAGCTCCTATGGCGCGTTTGTCAGCGTGGACGGCATAGACTGCTTGGCGCATATCGATCACTTGTCGTATACGCACATCACTTCGCCCGACGAAGTGCTGGAAATCGGCAAGACCTACGACTTTTTGGTTCTTAAAGCCGACCGCGAAAAACAGCGCGTGTCGCTCGGTTACAGGGAATTGCAGCCTCATCCCTTTGATAAGTGCATGGAAAAGCATCCCGTTGGATCGATCATTCAGGGCAAAATAATCAGCGTGCTGCCTTACGGCGCGTTTGTGGAAATCGAACCGGGCGTTGAAGGCTTGGTGCACGTTTCCGAAGCTGCTGCCGCTTATGTAAAGGACATCAACGAAGTCCTTCACACAGGCGATCAAGTTACCGTCAAGGTGCTTGCCTACGACGAGCAACACCGTAAGACAACATTGAGCATTCGCGCTTGTCTCGACGAAGAAAAGCCGGCTGCTCCCAAAGCGGCTAAGCCCGCCAAAAAGCAGGTCGAAGAAAGCGGCGTTTATACGGACAAAGCTGAGAACACTGTTTTGGCGGATTTGTTGCGCCAAGTCGGTGACGATAAAAACGATTAGGCTTTGATACAAATCGCGTGCCAATCAATATCGGCGCGCGATTTTTAAATTATTAGATAACATATTGCTCAAATTAGTATCAGTCAATTATATGGAGGTCATGTTTTATGCCGTTATATGCTGTTTGTCCGGTTTGCTCAAAAACCATAGAAATCGAGCGCTTGCCTAAGCTGGTATGTTCGGACTGCGGTGGTCGATTCGGTTATTCGGAATTGCAAAGCAAGCACTTAATTGTCGATGAACGCACCGAAAAGAAAGAGATTAATGCCGCAAAGGATTATTTTTTGAACGGCGAGTTTACGAGCGCTTTGGAGCATTTTAACCGTGCTTTGCTCGCTAATGCGAATTCTTACGCCGCCAAATATTTCTCTTTGCTGTGCGATATTTATTTGCATGACGCGGATGAAGCAAAGGCAGCCGACACCGTGTCAGGTAAACCATACGACGTTATTGCCGCAATTGTGGATATGATACGTCAGTCACTCGCTATGCTTGCGCGTTCTAACGCGGCTGTTTCGGACAAGTTGGCATTCATCACCGCCATGCTCTCGGAAACGAAAGTGCTCATTATCGAAAGGCTGGGCACCCGTGACGAAATGTTCAAGAATAATATCGATGAATATCGCAAGCAATCGATATCCGACTTATCTAAGCTGTTGGAATTGTTCAAGATCGATCCCGAGCAAATTATGTCGTTTGCGCCCGGAGTAGTAAGTGCGCTTTCGGCGCTTGTGGACTGCGCTATCAAAATTTGCTACAAAGCCGTGCAAACGGTCATGTCCGGCGACGACATTATTACGCCTAATGACGACGATTACAAAGCGCTTTCGGCGCTGTGTAACGAGCTGTGCTTTTTCGGTCACTCTCTGAATCCGTATTTCGATTCGTCGCCGTATTCGCCGAGCTTTATTCAAAACTACAATTACAATAAGAAAGTTCTTACAAAAGTAAAAGAGTTTGAGAATAAGAATAAATCCAATGCGAAAAAGAACGTCATAGCCGATATCAAAGGTTACGAAGCTTTGCTTGCCGAGTGCGATAAAGCGCTTAAATTCACGTATCTCAGTTGCTATCGGTCTATGTGCAGTAGGCAAGTAGCTCAGCACGCGCAGCTTTTCTACGACGGATTCGAATTGGTCTATAAACTGCTTTTGCCGCGCGTCGCTTCTGTCGATAAAAAGCAAGTAGATATACACGCTGTTAAGTATGCCGATATGGCGGAAAGATGCGATATGCTTACGCGCTTCCTTGTCGACTCATACGAGCTGGACGAATCAATCGGTTCGGGATTGCACGAATATTACGAAAATTTGTACGACATTGTGTCTACGTACTATTTGCCCGAAATCGATAGGCTCGCCAAGGGTAAGGATCGCAATAATATGCAATATCAAAAGCTTTTGTACGAATGTGCATGCAGTTGTGCGCCGGCGCTTAAAAAGTACGTTGACTTTTCAGCCGAAACGGACAAGGTGCGCGTAAAGCTTGTCAAGATTTGCCGCGACTCCACAGAGGAATTCTTGCTGCATTCGGGTATGTCCATCGACGATATAGAGCAATCCAACTTCTACCGTCCGCTTTTGAAAATTTCCAACGCGCTCGTCGAGGAAGATAACGAATAATTAAAGAATAATCAAATATAAACCGCGCATAAAATCAAGTATGTTATTCGATTTGCATAATGATTTCCCTACGCGGTTTTTATATGCCGATTATTGTCGGCACGCTCCTAAAAGTAATAATAAGGTTACGGCCGTTATTTGGACGTCCGAATTTGCCGGCGATGTCGAAAGTAGTGTAAGCGACGTTACCGAACGGTTGTCGGCAATAGGGCAAGAGCCGATTGCCATAGAAGATATAGAATTTTCGGCGGACGGCGAAAAATTCAGACGTTTCGACTTTTCTCGATATTTATACTGCTCGCTCACTTGGAATTACAATACCGCTTTTGCTGGCGGGGCATTGGATGACGGGCGACTTACCGAGCTTGGTAAAAGCGCTATACGCATTATCGAGGACAGCGGTTGCTATATCGACCTTGCGCACCTCAACAAAAACAGCTTTTATGATGTTTTGGACTGTGCAAAAAACGTGCTTTGTTCGCATACTGGCTTTAACAGCCATCCACGTTCGCTGGACAGGCAGCAAATTAAAAGACTTGTCGAGCGCAATGCGGTGATAGGAATATGTACCGTTCGTGCCTTTACAGACGCTCGCTCAGCCGAACAATTTGCAAACGTGATTGACGCGTTTGTGCAAAAGTACGGTTGCGACTGCTTGGCTTTGGGCACCGATTTTAACGGCTCGGACGATATTCCAAACGATATAGACGATTACGACAAACTGCTTAATGTGCGTGATATTCTTTACCGTCGCGGTTACACCGAAAAATCGGTGGACAAAATATTCTTTGACAACGCTAATATCCTTTATAAAAAGGAGAGATAATGAAAGACGTTTACGAAAATCCGCTTATTACACGTTATGCGGATAGAAAAACAGCCGAGATTTTTTCGGACGACTATAAGTTCAAGCTTTGGCGCAAGCTTTGGATTGCTCTTGCCGAGAGCGAAAAAGAGCTTGGGCTGAACATATCCGACGAGCAAATTGCGGAAATGAAAAAGTACGCAAACGATATCAACTACGACTACGCCGAGAATGAAGAAAAAATTGTCCGCCATGACGTTATGGCGCACGTGCATGCTTTTGGCAAACAAGCAAAGTCCGCAAAGGCGATTATTCATTTGGGTGCGACAAGCTGTTACGTCACGGATAATGCTGAGCTGATACAAATTTACGACGCGCTTAACGTAATTAAGAGCAAAATGCTCACCGTTATGGACAAGCTGCGCGCGTTTGCATTAAAGTACAAGGATTTGCCTACGCTTGGTTATACGCATTTACAGCCCGCGCAGCTGACCACGCTCGGCAAGCGCGCCACGCTGTGGCTGTACGACTTGTATTTGGACTACAACGACCTAACACAGTTTATCAAGGATTACAAGTTGCGTGGCGTAAAAGGTACAACGGGCACTCAAGCCAGCTTTTTGTCGCTGTTCGGCGGCGACGACAAAAAGGTGAAAGAGCTTGAAAAGAAGGTTGTAAACAAGCTCGGCTTTAACAACGTTTTTGCGGTAAGCGGTCAAACGTACACGCGCAAATTCGACTATTCGGTAGTGTCGTTATTGTCCAAAATTGCTCAAAGTGCATACAAGTTTGCAAATGATATCCGCATTATGCAGTCGTTTAAGGAGGTGGAAGAGCCGTTTGAAAGCACGCAAATAGGTTCGTCCGCTATGGCGTATAAGCGCAATCCTATGCGCTGTGAGCGCATTTGTGCGCTTGCACGTTTTGTGGAAAGTATACCGTTCAACGAGGCTGTAACAAGCTCTACGCAGTGGTTTGAGCGCACACTTGATGACAGCGCCAATAAGCGTTTAACGATACCGCAGGCATTCCTCGCGCTTGACGGTGTACTCAATATCTATATTAACGTTACAGACAATATGGTCGTTTATCCCAAGGTTATAGAGCGCAGTATAAACGACGAGCTTCCGTTTATGGCAACGGAGGAAATATTGATGGAGTGTGTGCTTGCGGGCGGGGATAGGCAGGAGCTGCACGAGGCGATCAGGCTACATTCTATGGAGAGCGCAAGGGCGGTTAAAGAGCGCGGCGAAAACAACGTTTTGATAGAACGTATAAAGGGCGACCCGAAATTTGCCGCAGTCAAGGACAAAATAGACAGCATATTAAAGCCGTCCAACTTTGTTGGCCGAGCCCCGCAGCAGGTTACTGATTTTATAACGGGATATATTGACCCGATGTTCAAAGCGGAAAAATACGTTCCCTATAAATCCGATATAAAAGTATAATAATATAAATTTAAAGTAGGCGATATGCCTACTTTTTTTTTACAGTAAATTGATAAATGCGTTGGATAGGTGGATTGCAAAGAATAAACCGGCAGTGACGACAAGAAAATAGTTTTTGCGCCAAAGTCCTATAAACAAATAGTATAGCGGGGGAAGTGCAAATATAAATACTATCATAACGGCTATTGTCTGTATGCAGCAAAAGTATAATATCCAGCCCAAAAAGTTGAGTGCGATTACTCCCGCCGCGATAGAAAAGAAAGTAATCTCACTTTTTGTTTTGACCGAAAACAATTTGCTGTCGCAGTGAACAATTAATACCATTACGACAATACAAAGTATACCGAATATTTTTTCGCAAACGTCCAAGAATACCGAATTTGTCGGCATGTCCATAATCGGGTTTGTTTGCAGGGGAATCAGCGGCATAATAATATACGGCAACTCTTGTACGGCAAACAAGACTAATCCGATTAGCCACAGTCCCAAATATTGATTTTTGATTATTTTAACCCACTTGAACATAGAAAAAGCATATCATGACTTAACTTTAACGTCAACTTTAACAACTTTAATGCCTGCGGAGTTTATTGCGTTTGTCGTTCCGCAATAAACTATGTTGCCGAATTTTTCGTCATTTTCTATTTTGACCAGCGAATTGTAATTTTCACAATTTTGTTCCATGGAGTTGTAATAATATTCGCAAGAGCTGGCGTTGTCAAGGCGGTAAAAATAGAGATATTCTTCCTCCTTGCCCTCGCGGCTCTTGCTTGCAAACAGCAGTGTACCGTCGTGACGGTTGCCGTCATTGTCCGACAGGTCTTGATATAATATTACGACGTAACCGTTTTTTTCAAGATTTGCCTTCATTTCTTCGTTAGTCGGATAATACGTTCCGCTTTTATCATCGACGCAAGCAGTCATAGCCAACGTTGCCACAATCAAGATACTTGCAAAAATGATTGTAAGAAATTTTTTCATATATCCTCCAAAGTTTTGTTGAATGAATGTATTATAGCATGTACGTTCACTACAATCAATATTTTACGACAAAAAAACGCCGTATAGGCGTATTTTTGTTGGTGCCGCTGACCGGACTGGCGCGTTTTGCCTTGCGGCAAACCGCCCACTTCGCAGCGCAGCTGCTCGTGCGTTCGCTAAAAAATGTCGCACCGGACATTTTTATTAACGCTCACGCCCACTCGGGTTCAAGTTCGGTCATGCAAAATGGACTACCGCTTGCGCGATAGCCCATTTGGTGCCGCTGACCGGACTTGAACCGGTACGGGCTTTCACCCGAGGGATTTTAAGTCCCTTGCGTCTGCCTATTCCACCACAGCGGCAGGGTATATAGTTAACTAAAAACGCACAGACCGTAGTCCATGCGTTTTTGGAGGCACCACCCGGACTTGAACCGGGGGTTAGGGCTTTGCAGGCCCCTGCCTTACCGCTTGGCTATGGTGCCGTA
>JAIEBI010000051.1 GCA_029070965.1 Clostridiales bacterium | reverse complement strand
TACATAATAGTAGTATACTATAAATCATAATCCTACACATACTATAAAGGAGGATATTTTATGAAAAAGAGATTAGTCACAATTCTATCGCTTGTTCTGTCGTTTGTGCTGTGCTTTTCGCTTGTGGCGTGCGGCGGCAACGACGATAAGTCTAAGCAAGGCTCCGTCAAGAAGGTTTCGATATCGGTCAACGGCGCGATTGACGCAGTAGAATCGGTGCTTAACGCTAAAGGCTTTACCGGCACGGCGTCGTACTCGCTGTCCACAAAGAATACCGAAACGCTCACCGAAAGTGGCGCGTTTGACAAGCGTGGCAGCAAGCTGAAATTAACGGCGGGCGAGGACGAAATGATAGTAGACTACCAAACCGGTTACGTTTACTACAAGGGCGAAAACGGTTATACGTTCGACAACGAGTTGTACGCAAACACGTTCGATTACGTGCAGTATTTGCTTGCCTCGTTTAAACAAGACATGCCGACCGAGCCGATTGACGTCACTTACAACAAAAAAGATAATACGGTCACGTATACTAAGGAAAATGCGGACAGCGTAAACAAATACCTTACGCCGTTGCAAAACGCTTACAAAAAGAATAAGAAGCTCGGCGCTCTTCTCAACGAATATTGCACGCTTTTGTTCGGCAAAGATTTCGACGCGCTGTACGGCGCTTTTGAGGAGTATGTAAAGAACCCCGAAAACACCATAGGCACGTTGCTTGACGACTTGAAAGATGAGGGCGTGGACGTAGAAGCCATACTCGAAATGTATGACTACACTTTGCCCGACGACATTAAGGCGCGTCCGCTCAACAAGGTTGTTGCAGGTGCGTTTAAATTCGTTATGAGCAACTTTGGCGAGATGCTTCCGTTTGATTTGGAAGAAACGGAAGGTGAAAACGTTGCCGACGATTCCGACGCGGACGAACCCGATTACGAAGAAGGCGGCGGAATGACGAGTATGGGCATGGCGTTGATTCAAGCAATGTTGTTTGAGGAGGTTTCCGAACAGGAAATCGCCACGGCAATGAAAGGAATGAGCGACGGCATTGCCATTGTTAAAAATACTTTTCCTGTAAAATCCCTTGTCGATATGGCGCTTGCCGACAGCGAGGAAGCTGCCGACTTGTACACCGTTATCAAAGACGGCGTTAAGCTGAAAAATGCGACTATGACGCTCACGCTTACGATAGGCGACAACAAGACGATTACCGGCATCAAGGTCGATTACTATGTCGCGCACAACTACAAAGGCAAAGCCGCCGAAGGCTCCTTGCTTGCCGACAACAATTATCGCGCGACTGTCGAAATCGCTATCGACGAGTACACCACTCCGACCGAGGATTTTGTTATTAATTTCGATCCCGCCGCGGATTACAAAATGCCCGTTACGGCATATTTGTACGAGGTGACCGATAAAGACGTATATGTATACTTTGAAACGGGCGGCAAGACGGTGAATGTAGGCAGCTACATTTTAAAATGGTACACACCCGACGGCGACGTCAGGGAGATCCTCCCCGAAGACAACAACGCGTTCAAATTCGATTCGGCAAAAAGCTCGTTCGTGTTTGACAATGGTCTTGTACAAGACGCGTTCGGCAACGCCGCGCTCAGCTCGTATATTCAAGCCGGCTACTCCGTGTTCGGCACAAGCCTTAACGCAATCGTATTCTTCGATGACGACGATTACGGCTACGAAATTAAGTTGATGTACGTCGACGACGATTTGAAAGCGCTGTCCGATTTTTGGGGTGATATGGCAATGGACCAGATTTTTGACTTTATCGGCGGTGCAGGTGCGGACGCTCCCGATATCTCGGATCAGGTAGTTGCTTAATTTAATAATACACGCAGTACAAAACCGTCGCGGGCAACTTGCGGCGGTTTTTTGTATGACGCATTTCGATTGACATAATTACGCAAAAATGTTAAAATTCGGTTATGTCGTTTTTGGAATTCAAAAATGTCGAATATTCGTACGTCGGCGGCGACGACGAGCTGGTGTCGGCGCTCAAAGATATATCGCTTACGGTAGAGCGCGGGGAATTTGTCGCGCTCGTCGGCTGCAACGGTTCGGGCAAGTCTACGCTCGCGCGGCTGTGCAACGGACTTATCGCACCCGACGGCGGCGAGGTGCTTGTTGACGGCAAACCTACGACGGACAAGTCCGCGCTTTTTGACATTCGCAAAAAAATCGGCATAGTCTTTCAAAACCCCGACAATCAAATGGTCACGACCATTGTTGAGGACGACGTCGCGTTCGGGCCCGAAAACCTCGGCTTAAAGCCAGACGAAATCCGCGCGCGCGTGGACTGGGCACTAAAAAGTGTCGGCATGAGCGAGCATGCAAAAAGCGGCCCGTTCCGTCTTTCCGGCGGGCAAAAGCAACGCGTGGCAATCGCAGGCGTGCTTGCTATCAAGCCCGAGCTTATGATACTGGACGAGGCGACGGGCATGCTCGACCCCAACGGCAGGCGCGAGGTTTTGGAGGTTGTCAAAAAGCTAAACCGCGACGAGAACATGGCGGTTATTATGATAACCCATTTTATGGAAGAAGCGGCGGCTGCGGACAGGATAATTGTGCTTAACAAGGGCAGTATAGCGGCTGACGGCGGCAAGGAGTTGTTTAATACTCCCGAGGTTTTCGAGGACGCGGGGCTTGATTTGCCGCTTTACGTGCGGCTTGCTCGGCGGCTCAATGATATCGGAATGGACGTGGGCTGTCCGCTCACCGCGGACGAGTTTGCGGCGGCGGTGGCTGCAATCGCTACCGAAGGGGGCAAAAGATGATAGAAATAAAAAATCTTTCGTTTACGTACAGCCCCAAAACGCCGTTCACCACGCAAGCGCTTTTCGATATAAATTTACGTATAGAAACAGGGGACTTTTTCGGCATAATAGGTAGCACGGGCGCGGGTAAGTCCACCCTTGTCAGCCACTTTAACGGGCTAACAAAAATCCAAAAGCACAGCGGCGCGGTAATTGTGGACGACATCGATTTGTCGGTTAAAAAGATAGATCTTAAAAAACTGCGCGCCAAGGTGGGCATGGTGTTCCAGTATCCCGAACATCAGCTTTTTGCCGATACGGTATTGAAGGACGTCATGTTCGGTCCGAAAAACTTGGGGCTGTCTAACGCCGAGGCCGAAAAACGAGCGAGGGACGCAATAGCGCTTGTCGGCTTGGACTGCGCCGAGATTGCCGAGCGTTCGCCCTTCGAGCTTTCGGGCGGGCAAAAGCGCCGCGTTGCGCTTGCCGGCGTAATAGCTATGCACCCCGAAATACTTGTGCTGGACGAGCCTACGGCGGGACTCGACCCCAAGGGCAAGCGCGAAATTATGGACTTGATTTTGCGCGTTAAATCGGATTGTCCGACGGTGGTTATGATATCGCACAACATGGACGAGATTGCAGAATATTGCAATAAAATTGCTGTATTAAAACACGGTCGTGTTATGGGCGTGTTTTCGCCGCGCGAGCTGTTTGGCTCTGAGGATCTGTTGGAAAGCTGTGGCGTGGAGCTGCCGCTTGTAACCGAGCTTGCCGTCAAGCTGAATGCTTTGGGTATTGCCGTGGACAAGTCGGTGCTTACCGAAAACGAATTGTTTGAAGAAATAAAAAAGGCGGCGGGGGCAAAAAATGCGTGACGTGAGCATGGGACAATACTATCCCGCGTCGTCGCCCGTTCACCGCGCCGACCCGAGATTTAAGCTTGTCATACTGATACTGTACTTGGTAACGGTATTCTTTTGCGACAGCTTTTTTTCGTTCGGGTTTATGACGTTGTTTGTATTGATTACGATATTCCTTTCGCGCGTGCCTATACTCAAGGTGCTCAAAAGCCTTAAACTCGTTATAATCATTTTGGTATTCACAACGCTGTTGATGATGATATTCTATACCGATACAAAGTCCGCGCCGCTTGCCGAGTGGGGGATATTCCATATTTACCTAAACGGCATTTACGCGGCGATTAAGCTTGGTTGGCGGCTTATGCTGTTGGTGCTTATGCCGACGGTGCTTACGCTTACGTCAACGCCCACCGAGCTTTGCGACGGTCTGGAAAGCTTGCTGTCGCCGTTAAAGGTGTTGCATTTGCCCGTGCACGAGCTTGCGCTCATAATGAGCATTGCGCTACGGCTTATACCCACGCTTATTGAGGAAACGGATAAGATCGTCAACGCGCAACGCGCACGCGGCGCGGCGTTCGAATCGCGCAATCCGTTCAAAAAAATCAAGGCGATGATACCCGTGTTAATCCCGCTTTTTGTGTCCAGCTTCCGCAGAGCGGACGAGCTTGCCGACGCAATGGACAGCCGCTGCTATCGCGGCGCAAAGGGCAGGACGCGCATGAAAAAGCTCAAAGCTAAATTAAGCGATTTTGTGGCGTTGCTGTTTTGGTGCGCAATCACGGTGTGCATACTGTTTTTAAACTATAACTGGTTCGGCTGGGCGTTTATAACCGCGCTCGGAATATAGTCGGGGTGAACGGTATGCGGTATAAAATAACGCTATCTTACGACGGCACCGATTTTTGCGGTTGGCAGCACCAGCCGAGCGGCAACAGTATACAGGACGCGGTGGAAGCCGCCGCAGAGAAACTGTTCGGGCAAAAGCCGAGCGTCGTCGGTTCGGGCAGAACGGATGCGGGCGTGCACGCAATAGCACAGATCGCGCACTTTGACGTTGATAAAATTTTGCCCGAAAAAAACGTGGTGGGCGGGCTTAACGCGTACTTGCCGCGCACCGTGCGTGTTACGGCGGCGGAGTGTGCGGAAGATAACTTTGACGCGCGAAAGACCGCCAAGCAAAAAACGTATATGTACCTAATGTACGTGGGCGAGCAGCTGCCTATACTAAACGACCGCGCATTGTGCCTAAATGCCGAGCCCGATATGCAACGCATGAACATATGCGCAAGTCAGCTTGTTGGCAGGCACGACTTTTCCACCTTTATGGCGGCGGGCGGCGGAGCTAAAACCTTTACCCGCACGGTGTTTGACGCACACTTCGAGCGCGACGGCAGGTTTATAAAATTCTTTATAACCGCTGACGGCTTTTTGTACAATATGGTTAGGATAATCACCGCGCAGCTGCTAAAAGCGGGGCGGGGCGACGACGTGGATTTTCCGTCGCTTATAGAAAAGCGCGACCGTTCCTACGCCAAGGAGCTTGCGCCCGCATGTGGCTTGTATTTATATTCGGTTGACTACGGTGACAAGCAATGAACGAATATTTTTTCGAGTACATGCGCGCTCTGCTCGGTGAACGGTACAACGCATTTTATGACGCTTACACCAACAAGCCGCGACATAAGGCGCTTAGAGTGAATACCAATAAAGTAACGGTAGACGGGTTTAAAAGTATGTTCGGCGGGGAGTTAAAGCAAAACCCGCTTTGTACTAACTCGTTCTATTGTAACGTTAAGCCGTCGCTCGACCCGCTGTACCACGCGGGGCTTTATTATATGCAGGAGCCGTCCGCATCGGCGGCTGTGGCGGCGTTTGCACCGTTTATAGGGGAGCGCGTGCTCGACCTTTGCGCCGCCCCCGGGGGTAAGTCCACGCAAGCCGCCGAATATATGAACGGCGGAGTGCTGTTTTGCAACGACAGCGAATACAAGCGCACAAGGGCGCTTGCCGAAAACATAGAGCGGCTGGGAATAGACAACGCCGTAATCACGTGCGGCACTGCGGGCGACTACGTTAAAGCGGGGTTTACCGAATATTTTGATACACTCATAGTGGACGCGCCGTGCAGCGGCGGCGGAATGATGCGGTACGAGCAAGTACCCTATTCGGAAAACATAGTCAAGGGCTGTGCCGACCGCCAACGCGCTATCCTTGCCGATGCGGTAAAGCTTTTGCAGGGCGGCAGATATATGCTGTACAGCACTTGCACTTTTGCCAAAGAGGAAAACGAGGACAATGTAAATTACTTACGGCTACTTGGCATGCGCACCGTGGATATACCGTTGCATGCGGGTGCGGAGCGTGGGATAGATATGCCTGACGCGCGGCGGATATATCCGATTGACTTTGACGGCGAGGGGCATTTCTTTTGCGTTTTGCAAAAGATTGCGGGCGGAAAAAACGAGCTGCCGCCGTTGCGCAAAAAGCGTGGCACAGTTAAGTTTGGTGACTTGAAATTGGGCGTGTCTGAAATAGTCGGCAAGCGCACAATACTCGACTTGGATGATTTGGATATTCCCGACCTTTCGGGGCTTAACGTAATATGTGTGGGCACGCCTGTGTTTGACGACGGCGCACCGTCGCACGCGCTCACTCATGCGTTTGACGGAGATAGTGTAAAAAAATTCGGCGCGGTGGAGCTCGGCGAGTACGCGCATAATTATATAGCGGGTGAGCAAATACAATTAGACGCGCCGAGCGGCAATCTTATTGCCACGGTCAACGGTTGCGCGCTGGGACTTGTAAAGTCGGCGGCGGGCGGAGACGGCGTGCGCGTACTTAAAAATAAATACCCCAAGCGTTTGCGCGTGCATAACAACTAAACAAAAGCAATATACCGCAATTCGCTTGACATAGCGTGAAGCGGAGCGTATTCTATATACACAATATTTATTTGGAGTATTAAAATGAAGAAAAAACTTTTATCACTTATAGCCGTTTCGGCGGCATTGGCTACTGCGGGCAGTGCTCTTGTAGCGTGCGGCGGCGGTGACGACAAAGGCGGCAACGGTGGCGCCAAAACCGAAGTTACCAAGGAACAGTGGGTAGCGGCGTTTTCGCTAAGCAGCTTTGAAAGCAATTTTAAAGCAAACGTAAAAAACGTCAGCGAACAATATAAAGCGACGGAAGAATTTACTATTATCGTCGGCGCTCAAAAATACGGCGATTATTCTATGACGATGATCGGCACGTCTGACGGCGTAAAACAGAGAGAGATTAACAGTATCAGAATAATGGGCGCGGAAAAGGACGCGGATTATTATAAGCGTTCTGCTTTTGAAGACATTCAGGACGAGGACGGCGAATGGACTAAAGGTGATTGGAAAGAAGGACAGTGGACAGTAGCGTATGAAGACCATGTAACATTCAGCGACGAGCAATGGACGCGTAATCTCAAAATGGTCGGCTTGACGTACGTATTTAAGTTTGCCGACAAATATGATAGCTTCGAATATAAAAACGGCGTATATACCTTAACCGGCGCCGGCATAGTTATCGACGAACGTACTTCCGACCCCGACCCCGATTACGATTATTCGTATTCCTACGTCGTAACGGCCACGAGCGCGACGGTTAAGTTTGAGGGTGGTAAAGTAGCTTCCTTGGAAATGACGTTGAACAATCACCGCGAAACCACCGAGGACGGCGAAACCGAAATCACCGATTCTGTGTTTAAATTGACTTATAAAATATCTTACGGCGCTCAAACGATTACAGCACCCGAAGGTGCCGTGCCGGACGGGGAAGACGAATAAGCCCAAATAGTTTTATCAAATCTATTCCGCACTTGCTTAAAAATAAGTGCGGAATTTTTTTGTAATTTTTATCATTTTTTGCTTGACAAAGCTAAACCGCAGTAATATAATAGGCTTAGTAGTTGCGCATTGCTAACCAAAGTTGCATACTGCGAACACATGGACATATACATAGTAAAAAGGAGAATACACACATGCCGTTAGCGCAAGCCCAAGCGGGCGAAACAATGTTGGTTATACGAGTTGCCGCCGATCCCAAGCTTCGTAAGCATTTGGAGAATTTGGGTATTATGACGGGCGCCGAGCTTACGCCGCTGTCGTACTCTGACGGCAATATGATTGTGCGCGTTCACGATTCGCGCATTGCCATAAACAAGGAATTGGCGCAAAACATAATTGTAGGTCGCCGTCCGAGTTTTGCATAAAAATTTTTTACACTACGGTTCGCAACAGCTAACTATTGTACGCAGATGCGAACGAAAATAAAGGAGTTATTATGGAAAAGAAATTGTCCGAATTTACGGTTGGCGACGAGGGCATAGTCAAGTTGGTCGGCGGCGAGGGTAGGATTCGCCGCAGGCTGTTCGATATGGGCATTACTCCCGCCGCAAAAATCGTTATGCGCAAGCTGGCGCCGCTCGGCGATCCCATGGAGGTGACTGTGCGCGGCTACGAGCTTACTTTGCGCAAAACCGAAGCCGATTGCGTAATAATGACGGTCGCGGACTAATCAAAAAACATACTTATGCGCGGCGGATAAGTGCAGCCGCGCATAAGCTAAAAATACAAGGAGATTTAATAATGAAGGTAGCACTGATAGGAAATCCCAACTGCGGAAAGACAACGCTGTTTAACAAGCTGACCGGCAGTACCGCGCATGTAGGTAACTGGCCCGGCGTTACGGTGGAAAAGCGCGAGGGCTTATATAAGGGCTTAAAAAAGCGCACGTCGGAGAAAATCGAAATCGTCGACCTCCCCGGTATATACTCGCTTTCGCCGTACACGCCCGAGGAGGTTGTGTCGCGCAACTTTATGATAGACGAGGGTCCCGACCTTGTAATAAACATTGTGGACGCCACCAACCTCGAACGCAATCTGTATTTGACAACGCAGGTACTGGAAGCGGACGTGCCCGTAATGGTTGCGCTCAACATGATGGACATGGTGGAAAAGTCGGGCGATAGGATTGACGTATCCGTTTTAGAGAAAAACTTGGGCGTGCCCGTAATGCCGATTAGCGCGTTAAAGGGAACGGGCGTGGACAAGATGATGGAGCGCGCAATATCCGATTGCAAGCCGCGCAAGGGCGTTACAGTGTTGACGGACGCGCTCAAAGACGAGGTTGCCGCTACGCTTGACTTTTACGAGAGTGCCGAAGTATCGTCGCCGTTGTTCCACGCCGTAAAGCTGTTGGAAAACGACGAGATAGAATTGCAGCGCAAGGGCGCAAAGGAATTGCTGGAAAAGATTGCTTCCGATAAGGATTTGGAGGCTACCGTTGTTGACGAGCGGTACAAGCACATAGTGTCACGCCTTGCAGTCGCCAAGGTAAAGGGCAAGCGCGACAGTATGACTAAGTCGGACAAGATAGACAAGGTGCTTACGCACAGGGTGTGGGCGTTGCCTATTTTCGCCGTCATACTTTTTGCCATATTCCACGTTACGTTCTCCGAGGACTTTTTGTACATAGGCGCATGGGCGAGTCTGGGCAAGGGTTTGCCCGCGCTTGCAGACCTCGGACTGTCGGAAGGTATGGAAACCTTTGTCGGCATATTCTACGACGGCGCGGTGTTCTCCCCGGGGGTTATACTGTTTAATATTTTCGACACGCTGTTTTCGACGATTATGGAAGCCATAGGCGGGGCTATCAGTACCGAATGGCTTTCGGGCTTAATCGCCGACGGCGTGCTTGGCGGACTGTTCGCAGTACTCGGCTTTTTGCCGCAAATACTTATGCTGTTTATGTGGTTCTCTATTTTGGAGGACAGCGGTTATATGGCGCGCGTCGCGTTCGTTTTGGACAGGATTTTCCGTCGCTTCGGACTTTCGGGCAGGTCGTTTATGCCTATGATAATGGGCTTCGGGTGTAGCGTTCCCGCAATGATAAACACGCGTACGCTCGCCGACGAAAACGAGCGCACCGCGACGATAAGGGTTATACCGTTCTTTTCGTGCGGGGCAAAGCTGCCCATACTAACCGCGATAGCAGGCGGCATTTGTACGTTCTTCGGCGTGGGTAATGCCGACCTTATTACATACGGTATGTACGCGCTCGGCGTGTGCGCCGCGATAGTGTGCGTGCTACTGATGCGCAATACCACAATGAAAGGTGATATACCGCCGTTTATTATGGAGCTTCCCGCATACCACCGTCCGCAGTTCAAAAACTTGATGCTGCATTTATGGGATAAAACAAAGCACTTTATTAAAAAGGCGTTCACGATTATTTTCGCCTCGACCGTAATTATTTGGTTGTTCTCGCACCTTAACTGGTCTTGGCACTATCTTCCCGACGAGCAAATGAATGATTCCATATTGGCGTCAATCGGTAAGTTCATTCAGCCGATATTCACTCCGCTCGGCTTCGGCTCGCAGCTGAACGCGTACGGCTGGGTGTTCGCGGTGGCGGCGCTCACAGGACTTATAGCCAAGGAAAACGTTATTGCCACATTCGGTACGCTGGGCGCATGCCTCATTGCAATGGGCGCAAACGTCGGCGGCGTTACGGGCACTGAACTGCTCGGCGACGAGGAAGGTATCTTGTCGTCCGTCGCCATGATAACGGCTACGGGCATATCCATACCGGCGCTTATATCCTTTATAGCGTTCAATATGCTTACGATCCCGTGCTTTGCGGCGTGCGCTACGGCAAAGGGCGAGCTTAAAAAAGGCACGTTCAAGTGGACATTGCTGTTTTGGGTGGCGTCCAGCTACGTAACAAGCGCGGCTGTGTACACAATCGGCGCGTGGTGGTGGACGTTGTTCATTTGGCTGGCGGCTGTGGCTGCGGTAGTAACGCTGATTGTGCTTAACAACAAAGGCAAAATCAAATGGCGCAGGCGCAAAGCCGACCAAGCGGAGAGTGTGCAATGAACGCCGCGGAAATAATATTGCTTGTAGTTATGTGCGTGGCGTTTGCCGCCGCGCTGGGTGTAATCATCTACAACGTAGTCAAAGGCAAATCGTGTTGCGGCGACTGCGACGGCTGTTCGGGCTGTCATAAGACAAAGAAAGGCGAAAGCGCTTGCGACGGACATTGCGCTCACTGCATGGCACATATGCAAAGCGCAGAAACGGCTGACGACAAAAATTCCGCAACAGAAAAATAGACCAATCCAAAGTAGCGGTCGGGCGTGTGTAGAATTCTTTTGCACACGCTCGATTTGTTTACTTAAACTATTGACAAAAAGTAAAAATTATTGTATTATACTTTTACAAGTTTTAAAATCTGCCGCCTCAGCGAATAAGCATTCTTTTTGTTGCCCGTCATGTTTTGAAAGTTGAATACAATAAGGAGCTTAACAATATGACCGACAAGACGTTGACTTGCAGGGATTGCGGCAAAGAGTTTGTTTTCACCGCAGGCGAGCAAGAGTTCTATGCCGAAAAGGGCTTTGAGCATGAGCCGACCCGTTGTCCCGAATGCCGCAAGGCAAACAAGGCAAAGCGCGCCGCTATGCGTCGCAACAGGCAAGAATAATACAAACATTAAAGTCCGTCAACTATGACGGACTTTTTTGTTTCGGCTAAAAAACACTTGTAAAGCAACCGTTTGTATGCTATAATATGTAAACAAGGTAGGGTATGACATGAAAGGCAAGTTACTTATTATATTCAAGTCCAACCACGGCTACACAAGGCGGTACGTGGAAATACTCGGCAATGCGCTCGGCTGTGACGCCGTGCCTGCGGACAAGCTGCGCGGCGAGTGGCTTTCCGGCTACGACAAGATACTGTTTATCGGGTCGGTGCGCGGCAGTCGCATAAACGGGTTTAACAAGATAGCCGACTATTTGGATATCGTTTACAAAAAGCTTATAGTGTGCGGCGTGGGTATGCTCCCGCAAAACGAGGATAGAGCCGACCATATAAAGGAAGCCACCATATCCGTTGCGTATGAAAAGTTTATTCCCGTGTTCTACGTACAGGGCGGTTTCGATATGGCAGAGCTGTCCCGCACCGAGCGCGTGGCAATCAATATGATGGTGCGCCAGATTAAAACGGCAAGCCTTATAAGCGAGGACGAAACGTTTATACTCAATGCGGCAACAACTCCCGTGGACGAGGTTAAGCAGGCTAACATCCAGCCGCTTATCGACTACCTTGACGACAAGACTGTGGACGAAAAGCTGTACAGCCCGCCCGAAATAACAAACGAGCAAGAGGAAAAACAGTTCTTCGAGGAAATGGAACAAGCCGCCAAAGCGCCCGAAAACAAAGCCCGCGCATTAAAGAAAAAGCTCAAAAAGTAAAAATCGAAATATATTGACATACATGCCGTCCGAGCAAATCGGGCGGCTTTTTGTGTACAAAATTTTTTGAACTTTTTGTCGTAAACATATATAAACTGTTTGACATATATGCATGTGTACTATATAATGCATTAGTTTACTA
>JAIEBI010000050.1 GCA_029070965.1 Clostridiales bacterium | reverse complement strand
ATATAATATTAAGACAATTAGTCATGATAAAAATACAGCCACAATAGAATTTACACCTAATACAAATAATGGATATAGTAGACTGCAAACGTATCATATAACAGATACACAACAGGACGAGGAAGCATCGTTGCAATACATATATAATCAATCTATTATATGGACTAATGATTTTTTATATCGGGAAAACATCACAATTTAATTAAAGCTAATTACGACGCGATAAAATGCCGATCCACGAAGTCAAATACTTTCAGTGGGTAATGTATTATCACTTTAATCAGCAAACAAGTCAAACAATAATCGGAATGTAAAAAGGATAGGCACTCGCCTATCCTCTTTTGTATTGCGTTAATATTTTACAGCGCTAAATGCTGTTGATTATATCCTCGCGCTTTTTGTCGTACTCTTCCTGAGTGATCAAGCCTTTGTCGAGTAGGTCTTTTATTTTCCGCAGCTTTTCGTCTACGGAAGGACCAGAGCTTGCGGTGGTGGTTGAATAGAAAGGATCCATATCGAAAGGATCGATATTGGCGGTATTTGCATTGGCAGTACCCGTGTCGGCGGCGGGCGCATTATCGGTATCATCGGGCTGAGCGTCGAAGGTTTCGTGTGTTCCTTCCGATCTTGCTCTAAGAATGTTTCTCCTGTCCGTACGCCTAAACACTACGTTGGGGAATATGCCGAGCACAACCGCTATGACAAACAATGCCCACGTCCATCTGTTTGTCAAAAGTATTGCCGTCTTGCTGAATTCCACACCCTCGGTAGTAATAGTCAATGCGGTGAGTACAATGCAAAGAAAGGCGTCGATAAAAAGCTGCGACAATCCCGCCATGATTTGATACGGCAACAGCGTCTTTTTGTACTTGATTACGTTCTTTGCGACGTACGACGCAACTACAAACTGCAACGATACTATAAGCGACGCGCGTATGGCGTTGAGCGAGTTTACAAGGCTGTTAATAATCGAGATATCTACGTCGTTCATTATGGCTTTCTTTATCAGCCCGATAATGAGCCATACGCAAATAATCCACAGTATAACGCACACTCCTGCCAATACCAAAAACACTATTGCGGTAATCTTGTAAGGTTTTTCTTTAAAAACCTCGAAAACGCGCACCCACGGCAACGCAATCATGCCGCCCGCACCCAAAACGCCGATAGAAAATACAACGCCGTTGGTGTTAGCGGACATCGGCAGTATTTGGAAGATTTCGAGTATTACAAGCACAACGGCGATGAGAAAAGCGGATATCGCCAAAAGCTGCACCAGCCTGTAAATCTTTCCGTCGCCCGCCTTAGGCGCAATAGCCATGTCGTCGTTCATCGACCCGTCGTAGCGATTAAAGAGCCCCATTCTTTTTTCCTTTTATAATAGATTGTCGGCTAAGAAAAGTATATAGTATAATTTTATATTTGTCAATACTTTTTCAAAATTACCGCACGTATATTTCGTAGTATATGCAAATAGCTAAAAATCTATTTCGGTCACGTCGTCGGGGATATAGATGTCCAGCTCCTTGTCTACATCCGCGTCGGTAATTTTGTCATTGGGCATAATCAAATACTTGGCTTCGCCCTCGGCAAGCACCTCGCCGTCCATGTTCATTATGTAGCACTTTGCCGAGTACGCGCGGGACAGCTTTTGCGCGTAAACGCCCCTGCCTTTAAGCGGTACGTCATACGGCACGGGCTTGCGGTACTTTACGTTAATATCCATAGTAACTGCGATCTTGTCGGGACAATCCGTCCATAGCACCCTGCCCGCCAGCTCGTCTATCATAGTGGCAAGCATGCCGCCGTGCACCCGCCCGGGATAGCTTTGATGTTCGGCGCGGAATGTGAACAGCCCGCCCACCGAACCGTCCTCCATATTGTAAAACTGCCCGCGCACTCCCGCGGTGTTTTCCATGCCGCAAATAAGACACATATGCGAATTGTTTTGTTTGGAAACTACCTTCATAATTTTACCTCTTGATATACGGCAATTATAAACCTCGATAACGTTTTTGTCAAATACGGTATAGCGCACAAAACAATTTTCTAATCAATTTCTAATCTTTCTCATGTTGAATTCTAAGAATTGTGTGCTATAATGATATCGTAATCACAAGGAGGATATCATGAAAAAACTTGACAAAAGCTTATCGGTAATAATCTTGGTCGCGTACGCGGTGCTGTGGGTCATATCGTGGATAATGGCGTATACCTCTGTGCCGGCAGGCGTAATAACCGGAATGGCGATAACGCGCACGGTGGTGCTGTGCCTGATGTACGTGGTAGTGCTGTACAATGCGCTGGGCTGGACGGAAAACTGGATACTGCGCATAGTATTCATCGGGCTTGCGCTGTTCCTTATAGCCAGCGCGATAGCGATACAAGTACCCGAAGTGTACACCTACATTTTTGGTAAGTACGGCATCCCGCTGATGGTCTAAAAAACGAGTTTTACACAGAAATATAGGCGCAAAAAGGACTTAAACGCATTGTTTTCGTCCTTTTTTGTTGTATAAAAATTGACAAGCACCGCCGAACGTGATAGAATAGAGCATATATTGATTATCAAGCTCAAAAACGAAAAAGGAAGCATTTATGTCCAAGGAACTTTACACGGCAATGGAAAAAGCACCGCAGCGCGCCACGCTTAAAGCGTTGGGACTGACTGACGACGAGCTGGAAAAACCGCTTGTCGCCGTAATAACCGCGCGCTCGGAAATCTCACCCGCGCACATGCATTTGGACGAAATCGTCCAAGCGGTCAAGATAGGCATATACGCGGGCGGCTGCACCCCTGTGGTTCTCCCCTCTATCGCGGTGTCGGACGGCATTGCCGCGGGCGGCGTAGGGTTTAAGTATGCTCTGCCCTCGCGCGAGCTTATAGCCGACAGCGTAGAAACAATGCTGAATGCGCACGGCTTTGACGGCGCGGTGTTCGTACCCAACACGGATACGGCTATCGCCGGCATGCTTATGGGCGCGGCGCGCGCCAACGTACCGTCGGTGTTCGTCACGGGCGGACCTATGGACAGCGGAAGGTTCGGCGACAAAAAGATAGGGCTTGCGTCTATGTACGAGGGCGTAGGCAAGGTAAAGTGCGGCTCGATGAGCTTAGACGAGCTAACGCAAGCGGAAACGGTTGCATGTCCTTCCGCAGGCAGTGCAAGCGGAATGTACGCGGCAAACCCGCTCGGTTGCGTATTGGAAGCGCTCGGCTTGGCGCTCGCCGGCAACGGCACTGCGCCCGCGCTTGGTAGCGAACGCATACGCATAGCCAAAAACAGCGGACTGTGCGTGTGTGAGCTTGTTCGCAACGCCGACACCCCCAAAATGATAATAAACAAACGCTCGCTCACCAACGCGTTAAGGCTTGACATGGCGCTCGGCGGTTCGCCCAATACCGTACTGCACGTTATGGCGCTCGCGGCCGAATACAATATTCCCATCGATCTCGACTACGTTCAAAATATATCCAACACCACGCCCGAGCTTGTCGAGCTTATGCCGTACGGCAAAGCGGACATGTCGGACTTTCACCGCGCGGGCGGCGTTCAAGCCGTGCTTAACGAGCTTGCCAAAAAGAACCTTATAGACGGCGCGCTTCGCACCGTCGCGGGCTGCTCGCTTGCCATAACCTATGAGCACGCGCAAATCAACGACGAAACGGTAATACACAAAATCGATAACCCCGTATCCCCCGTCGGCGGCATAACGGTTGTCAAGGGCAACCTTGCAGAGGTCGGCGCAATAGCAGTGCGCAACACCTCGTCCAAGGCGGCGATAAACGGCAAAGCCAAATGCTTCGAACGCGAGGAAGAAGCGGTGGAGGCAATATATTCGGGCAGAATCAAAAAGGGCGACGTAGTGGTCATTCGCTACGAGGGACCCAAGGGCGGCCCCGGCATGCGCGAAATGCTCCCCTCGACGGCGGCGGTTGTCGGCATGGGGCTTGAAAACGACGTTCCTATAATCACCGACGGACGGATATCGAGCGCGTCGCGCGGCATAGTTGTCGGACACGTTTGTCCTGAAGCGGCTGACGGCGGCAAGATAGCGCTTGTCAAGGATGGCGACGCTATCAAGATAGACATAGCAAACGGCAGGATAACGCTTGACGTCCCCGCAAAGGAATTGCAAGCGCGGCAAAAGAAGCTTCGTCCCAAGGACTCGACCGCTACGGGCTGGCTTTTGAGATACCAAAACTTAGTCACCACCGCCGCGGAAGGCGCCGTACTCAAAAAGAAATTTTAATTTGTCAATATCGGGTGCAATGCCCGAAAAAATCAAAAAATCAATAAGGAGAATAAACAATGTTTGAAAAAATTCAACAAGAGCTTGCCGAATATTTCGGCATAGACGCAAGCACAATCACACGCGACACCACGTTTGCGAACGACCTTAAAGCGGACTCGCTCGCGCTCATGGAGCTTATGTTCAGCTTGGAATCGGAAACTGGCAAAACCCTCGACGACGACGTAATAGACAAGGTAAAGACAGTCGGCGACCTTTGCGACCTGTTGGAAAAATAATCTAAGAGCAACAAAAAAATCCGCGCTCATCGGCGCGGTTTTTTTGTGCGGTAATTACTTGTAAATCAAAAATAAATATACGCCGTTTGGAAAGCGAAAATACGGTATTGTGCCGCTTGACATGTTAAAGCCAACGTTGTCCACCTTTTCGTACGCCTTGCGAATTTCGTCACGGTACATATCGGCGCTGTTCACCTGCGTTTTGCTTGCAAAGTCCAGCTTAAGCTCTATCTTGCCGATACCGCCCTTATTGTCGGATACGGCGGAAAACACCGCGTTCAATTCCGCTTGGCTCTTGATAACGCGCGAATAGCTTTTGCTACCTATCTTAATCTTGTTGTCCGAAAAGTAATCGTAATCGGCGTCGGCGGTGAACTGCGTTTGTACAAAGTCGTGACCGTCGGGCTTGAAGCTCGCCAACGTTTCGTCGCATATCAGCATAAAGCCGTGCGCTATTTGCTTGTAGCTTTTGCTACCGACCGTGTAATGCACGGCGTCGGCGGTAACGTCCACGTTGTACCACTGCCCGCCTACCTTTACCTTATTCCAAGCGTGCAGCGCGGAAGAAAACGAGCCTGTAACACGCATGCTTTGCATGCCCTCCATCGCGCACAAAAAGTTGAACGTGCGCGCAAGTCCGTCGCAAACAGCCTTGCCGTTAAGCAGCACGCCGTCAATAAAGAACGCGGGATCGTCGGCGTAGTCGGTATTGCCCGCCTGATACGAATTATACAAATCAAAATCGTAATCGGTCGTGTAAATAAGCCAGTCGTGAATGGCGTGAATGGTGTTCACCTCGCGCTCATAACCCACCCAATCGTCGTGAATATACGTGGACAAAAACTTGTGTGCCGCGGCATATATGGGCTGCACGGGGTCGTTATCTACAAATATCGGCTTTTTGCCGTCGTACACCACCGTGTCGTACAATAGCTTTACGCGCTCGCGGTACTGCGCGGTCGTAAGCTCGCTTTGAACAACGGCTGGCATTTGAAACTGCTCAAAGCCGTCGATAGCCACTGTTTGCTCTGTTTTTGCAGCGACAATGTGCGGCTTTATATTAGGCGAGGTTATATCCCCGCCGCAGCCGCACAGCATAAACGCCGCCGCTATTGCAGCGACGACGATTATTATAAGCTTTCGGTTAAACCGCATAGCACAATCCGTCAAAGGTGACGGTAAGCGTTGTATCGCCGCGTGCAACGGTTATTGTAAGCGGCTTGCCCGTGCCTTGACGGTGATATCTAAGCAGCTGCCCCGTCACTCCGCAAATATCGGACGTAACGTTGTAGCTGTCTATTTTTTTAGTTACGGTGTAATCGCCTATCTTTGTTATAATATCGCCCACTTTGATTTTGCTGGAAGAGTCGTACACGTTTTTTACAGTGAGATTAAAGCCTTTGTATTCGCAAGCTATGTCAAGCATAGGCATTTCCATTCTGCCTACGGCGGAGGTTGTCTTTGCCACGTTTACGGTAAACAGTCCCACCTCGCCGCCGGTAGACGAAAGTATGCGCTTATACACGGGATAGACAATGGATATGGGCGTTGCAAAGCCGGTGTTTTCCACATCGGTCGCCGTGCCGCCTTCGGTATCTACGCCTGCAGTATTGCTCATTCTGTACGTGCCCAGCCCGACAAGCCGTCCCTGCATATCGAACACGCCGCCGCCGCTCATGCCGGCGTTGATAACCGCCGTCGTGCGGAACACGGGCACAGTCTTCTTGCCGCTTACGCCTAATATCTCGTCACATTCGAGCAGCTCGCTCTTGCGCGAAATTATGCCGTCGTACGCGGCTATTCCCATGCTCATTGCGTTGCCTATGGAAACAACGTAATCGCCGTCTATAAACTCTACGTCGGGCGAAAGGACGTCGCTGCCGTCAATATCGTACACTGCAAGCTCGTCGTCCACTGCGACGCTTAATACCGCTATGTCGTAATGTCCGTCGTAGCCCAAAACGCCCACGTCGGCAAAGTAATCGTCGTAGCCGTAAAACCGCACGCGCGGCGTAGTCATTGTGTTGGAAACGTACTGCGCAATGGCATGCGCATTGGTAAGCACTATCGCCTTTTTGCCGTCGCGCTTCATTGCTATTCCGCTGGACGTGAGCGAGCCGCACCGCACCTCCACAATACTGCGTTTGCGCGCGGTGACGACGGCGGAAATATTTTGCTGAACGACACCGTTGGTATTGATTTCGGCGGGCTTAATACCCTTTTGCACCAAACGCGCGGTAATAACAGCCGAGCAAATACCGACTGCAATGCACATAACCGTCATGACGATTATAACAATCCAAACGAGCTTGTTATCGCGCTTGTTTACCGTACTGCCTTTGACCGAAGCATATCCGCCGCGCATGCTTTCGTCCTCCTGTTGCGCTTCGTACGTTGTAACGGAAGCGGACTCGGCGGGCGACGTATCAATGTTATCGGCGGGCAATTCGCCGTCAGACACAAGCATAAGCTCGTCGGACGACGACCCGTCCTCGATAGGCGCGGGTACGTTCAAATTATCCTCATTTATTTTTTCCTGTTCGTCCATAACGGTATTGTACCATAAACGGAAGAGAGTTGTCAACATTAATGTTTTGTCGAAACGTCCGATTAATCAAACTATTCGACAACGCGCGAAAAAGCCGAATACTAACCCTTTTCGACATCATACCATGCAGTATGTCGAAAGGCTATAATACTCGCCTTTTTCGTCAAAAACACGCAAAATAGAAGGTTGAGACTCTTCGGACTCAAAGTGACAAAACTTTCTTGTCATTCCGAGCATTTTTTGCCTACCGAGGAATCTCAACCTTATTATAATTCTTAATTCTGCATTCTTAATTCTTAATTAAATTATATGCGGTTTATTTTGTGCGCGTTTTTGTAGTATGAGGCGGGTTCGTACCTGCCCGTCATTTGCCAATGCACGGGCTGCATACCGTTGGCGACAAGCCAGCTATTCACCTTGGAAAAGGGCTTGGACCCGAAAAAGCCGCGGTATGCGGAAAGCGGACTTGGGTGCGCCGAGGTCACAATAAAATTGCGGTCACCGATAAGCGACATTTTTTCGCGCGCGCTCATTCCCCAAAGGATATACGCGACGGGCGTTTTGCGGTTGTTGAGCGAGCGGATAACGGCGTCGGTAAGATTGTGCCAGCCCAGCGACGCATGTGATTGCGCTTCGCCGGCGCGCACGGTAAGCGACGCGTTAAGCAGCAGTACGCCTTGATTAGCCCAGCCGACAAGAGTTGTATCATCGCTCGGGGAGACGTTCAAATCCGACTTTAACTCGGCAAATATATTGACAAGCGACGGGGGCGGCTCGACGCCCTTGTTGACGGCAAAGGCAAGTCCGTTTGCCTGACCTGCACCGTGGTAGGGGTCTTGACCGAGTATGACCACACGCACGGCGTCGTAGTCGACAAGCTGCATAGCGGCGTAAATACGGTCGCGCGGCGGGTACACCGTGTAGCGCGAGTATTCGCGGTCAACCGATTCCATAAGCGTTTTAAAGTACGGCTTATCGAATTCGGCGGCTAATTGTTCGTCCCATTTTTCGGTAATAATCATAACGGTTATCCTTTGCTATTCGCTAAAATTCGTCATTCATAACCGCGCGAACGGCGGTGTTCATAACGGTGGGGATTTCACGACTTTCAACGCCGTAAAATATGACCTTGCCTTGGCGTGTTCCGTCCACAATGTGTGCGCCTTTCAGTATGCGCAGTTGGTGGGACACGGTGGTCTGGTTGAGACCGGTGACTGCGGCAATATCGCTTACGCACATTTTGGACACGGTAAGCGCCGAAAGTATTTTGAGCCGCGTAACGTCGGACAGCGCGTCAAAAAATGACGCCAGCGCGGTAAGTCCCGACCGTGACGGCAAGCTGTCCTCAACCTTAGCGGCTGTAATACTGTCAAGAAGCAGTGTGTTCATATGCAAATATTAACATATATATCGGCATTTGTCAACGCCGAAAAAAGTCGATTACATTACAACTATTATCAAGTATTGGCGAATAGATATGTAACACGTTCGACAAATTTCGCATAAATATTTTTGTGCAATGATGGAGGCGGTTATGCAAGACAGTATATTCAATTTATTGCTAATGATATTGATGCTGGAAAACGGCGGTGGCGCGCAAAGCATAAACCAGCTGATGATAACGTTTTTGATGATGAACTCCCAACAGAACCGCAACAACGAATTAAACGAGCGGCAGTCGTCGCGTTGCTGCAATAACTGCGGCCGCGAGGACGGGTTTACTTTTTAATTAAGAATTAAGAATGCAGAATTCAGAATGAATGGTAGTACGACCTATCTTCTATTATAAATAAAACTATCCACACAGTTATAGACTGCGCGGATAATTTAAATTTTTAAATTTTATCCTTATTTTCAATTCTTAATTCTTAATTCTTAATTCTGAATTCGTTACATTTTTTCGGGTGCATCGAGCAACACCAACGACAGTCCGCGCGCTAGCACGTCGGCTACGCGCAACGTAAGCTCCAACCTCGCCTTTTCCGTTTCCCCGCCGCACATAATCCTGTCGGCGTTGTAGAACCTGTTAAACGCTTGGCAAATCTTGACCAGCCTGCGCGACACAACCGACGGCTCGTACTTGACGGCGGCGGTATAAACAACCTCGTCAAAGTCGGCAAGAAGTTTGACCACCTCGTACGCCTCGTCGTCGGTAAGTTGCGCCCAGTCAATTTTCTGTGACGGCTTATACCCCGCCTTACTTAACACCGATCGGCAGCGTGCATGGGTATACTGCACGTACGGACCGGTTTCGCCGTCAAAGTTGAGAGCACTTTCCAGCGAGAAATTTTTGTCTTTAAGCTTGCCGTCGTACAGCGCACCGAACACAACCGCGCCCACGCCTACGCTTTCCGCAACCCGCGTTTTATCCTGCAAGTCGGGATTGCGCTCGGCTATAATAGCGGCGGCTTTTTCCACAGCCGAATCGAGTACGTCGCTTAGGTACAAAACGTTGCCCCGCCGCGTCGACAGCGACATGCCCTCCACCGACACCATGCCGTAGCTTACGTGCACCATATCCTGCGCCCACGGCTCGCCAAGCAATTCCAACACCTTAAATAACTGTTTAAAGTGCAACGCCTGATGGCTCGCCACCACGTATAGGCATTTATCAAAGTTGTAATTTGCTTTGCGGTAGTACGCCGCAGCAAGGTCGCGCGCAATGTACAACGACGCGCCGTCGCTGCGCCGTATAAGCGCGGGCGGCATATCGTCCGTAAGCTCGACTATTTCCGCGCCGTCGCTCATTTTGAGCAAACCTTTATCTTGCAGTGTTTTCTCGACAGCGGGCACCTTGTCCACGTAAAAGCTTTCGCCGAGATAGCTGTCAAATTCTATGTTAAGCCGCCTGTATACCTTTTTCGCCTGTTCGAGCGTTATCGCCTTAAACTTTTCAAACAGCCCGACGGCGTACGGATCGCCGCTCTCTATCTTTTTTGACCACTCGCGCGCTTCGGCGGCGACTGCCTCGTCCTTTTCGGACTCGTTATGATAACGCACGTACAATTCGAGCAGCTCGTCCAATCCTCGCTCGTTCAAACGCGCCTCGTCGCCCCAACGGCGGTATGCCGAAATGAGTCCGCCGAACTGCGTGCCCCAGTCGCCCAAGTGATTGATGCCGACCACGTTCGCGCCCAGCTCGCGGTAAATGTTGCACAGCGACCCGCCGATAACGGTAGTCATAAGATGCCCGATATGGAAAGGCTTTGCAATGTTTACAGACGAATAATCAAGACATACCGTCTTGCCGTCGAGCGGCTTATAGGCGGCAGTTTTCCCGAACGCGTGGCGAATAAACGACTCGCGCTCGATAGTAAAGTTGAGGTAACCGTTAAGCGCCTCTACCTTTATTCCGTCTATTGTTAATTGCGCGGCGGCCTCGGCGGCGATTGCGGCGGGACTTTTGCGCAAGATTTTTGCGAACTTAAAGCACGGAACGCAATAGTCGCAAAACGCGTCCGCGGCAGTTACGTCGCTCGGTTCAAGGCCATTAAGCACGTTTTTTGCCGAATCGTATATTAAAGTCTTATAATCGAACATATGTTCACCTGTATATATGTAGATAATTAAGAATTAAACGTTGAATTTAAACTCCACGACGTCTCCGTCTTTCATAACGTAGTCCTTACCCTCGCTGCGAAGCTTGCCCGCGGCTTTGACTGCGGCGAGCGACCCGCAAGAAACAAGATCGTCGTAGGACACGATTTCTGCGCGAATAAATCCGCGCTCGAAGTCGGAGTGAATTTTGCCGGCAGCTTTGGGTGCGGTAGTTCCCTTTTCGATAGTCCACGCGCGCACTTCCTTTTCGCCCGCTGTAAGATAGCTCATAAGTCCCAACAGTTCGTAGCCTGACGTGATAACCCGTTCAAGACCGGATTTGGTAAGTCCCAGCGCGTCAAGGTATTCGGCGCGCTCTTCTATGGGCAGCTGCGAAATTTCGTTTTCCACCTTGGCGCAAATATCTATAACCGCCGCACCATCCGCTTTGGCGTACTCGCGTATAGCGTCCACGTAAGCGTTAGACGTCCCTATGTCGTTTTCGGAAATGTTGGCGCAATATATTATAGGCTTGACCGACAGCAAAAACTGTCCGTCAACCAAAGACAGCGTTTCGTAATCGAGGTGTAGCGAGCGTAACGACTTACCCGCGTTTATGCACTCGGTCATGCGCGCAAGTAGCTCCAACGCTTCTGCGGCTTTTTTGTCGCCGCTCTTTACGGTTTTTTCAAACCGCGCGCGCCGTTTTTCTATGCTTTCCAAATCGGCAAGCATGAGCTCGGTGTTTATGGTGTCTGCGTCGCGCACGGGGTTGACGGTGTCCGACACGTTTATTATATTCTCGTCGTCAAAGCAGCGCACAACCTCGATAATGGCGTCGCATTCGCGTATGTGCGAAAGGAACTTGTTGCCCAAACCCTCGCCATGCGACGCGCCCTTAACCAAGCCCGCAATGTCCACAAACTCTATTACGGCGGGCACGACGCGCTTAGACGAATACATTTTTTCCAGAACGGCAAGTCGCTCGTCTGGAACAGCCACAACGCCTACGTTGGGCTCGATAGTGCAAAACGGATAATTAGCGCACTCCGCTCCCGCCTCGGTTATGGCGTTGAACAGCGTGCTTTTACCCACGTTAGGCAATCCTACAACTCCGATTTTCATAATCGCTCCAAAAAATTATTACTCTAATTTTACTATATATCCCGCCCTTGTGTCAAGCAATAGGTAACAGTGAACAGGCTTTATAATTATCTGTCAATTCTCTTTTAACACACGCAAATAAGTATCGAGCCGTTCAAGCATATATTCGGCAAAAAGCGTTTGCATCGGCATCAAGTCGCCTTTACCGTGATAACTGTCGAATGCGCCATAATATCTATATCTATCCGTGTACTTTATATCGATGGGCGGATATCCGGCTTTCATCAATTCCAGATTAACCAATAGCCGTCCCGTCCTACCGTTACCGTCGATAAACGGGTGGATTGCCTCAAACTCGATATGGAACTTAGCCAACTTGGTAATGATATTCGTCGCATCTTCGTTATACTCGTACAGCAGCTTTTCCATCAGCGGCGCAATGGAAAACGGCTGCGGCGGTTCATGCTTTGCGCCCAAAATACGCACGGGAATACGACGGTATATGCCGCGGTCCTGCGGCTTATCCGACAACACAAGCGAATGTATTTGTTTAATCACGCTCTCCGTTAACGGCTTGTTTTCCTCGACAAGCACGCAAACAAATTCAAACGCTTCCTTATGCCCTATCGCTTCCAAATGATCGTTTAACGGCTTTTTATCTACGGTCACACCCTGCAAAACAAGACTTGTTTCGCGCAAGGTCAGCGTATTGCCCTCTATGGCGTTGGAGTTGTAAGTGTACTCCACCATGAACTCGTCGTTCAACCGAATAAGCTCGCCCTTCGACAACGGTCTTAATGCGCTAAGCTCAGTCTTTTTAGCTTCGATTTGCGCGAGTATTACAGACGTATTCTTAACTCGTCCGTCAAACGGTTTAACGGCGTCGGCGGGGATATTCCAACCGCGTCCCACTTGCATGGCTCCTTGTATTTTGCCTTCCGCACACAGTACGCGAACTCGCCGCTCGGATATACCCCACTTTTCGGCGGCTTGCTTTGTGGTTATATACACAATAATTACCTCATGATTAAATGCTGCTTATATTTATATTATTCCGTTATCGGAATAATGTCAAGCGTTTTTGGGTCATTTATCGGAACAATAATTAATTTGCGCCTAAATTTCACTCATTTTAGGCGCAAATTAATTTTTAGGCGCAAATATTTGGTATTATTCCGATATCGGAATAATATAGGACATATTTTAGCAGTTATCGGAACGATACACTTTTTATCCCAACAAAAAGTCAATCCTATCGCCTTCCACTTTGTCGACGATAATGTTCACTTTGTCGCCAAGACGAAACGCCGCTCTGCCGCATGTTATGCACATGCGTTTGGCGTCGAACATTGCGGCGGGCGGAAGATTGCCCATGCGCACCAAACCTTCGGCGGAATTGTCCAGCTCTACAAAAAAGCCGAATTCGGTTACCGAGCTAATATTGCCGCTGTACCTTTCGCCTATGTGGTGTGACATATATTCCGCTTTTTTAAAGTCGTCCACCTTGCGTTCGCAGTCCTGAGCTATACGCTCGGCTTTGGAGCTCTTTTTTGCGGCTTCGTCGGCGAAATCCCTGTATTTGGTAACGGCTTTCATTCCGCCGCGCAAATACGCTTTGATAATGCGGTGAATGGCAAGATCGGGATAGCGGCGTATGGGCGAAGTGAAGTGGCAGTAATATTCCTCCGCCAAACCGAAATGCCCCTTGTTGATAGGCTGGTAATCGGCCTTTTGCATAGCGCGCAGCGTAACCTTTGCCACCGCCGCGGAAATGTCTTTGGGAACGCCGGCAAGCAGTCCCGCAACCTGCGACGGCGACGGGCGCATGGGACAGCTCATTCGCACGCCCACAGCGTCCAAATACTCGTTTAGCGCCACAAGCTTCTCCGCCGACGGGCGCTCGTGAACGCGGTATACAAACGGCATTTTGGATATCTTGTTAAAAGTTTCGGCGACGGCACAGTTTGCGAGAATCATAAACTCCTCGATTATTTGCATACTGAACAGCCGCTGTTTTTTGGCTATGTCGCTAACCCGCCCGAACTCGTCGAACTTTATTTCCGTTTCGGTCAAATCAAAATCTATCGAGCCGCGCTGTTTCCTAATCGCTATGCGCTTTTGAGCAAGCTCTTTCATTATAGTCAGCGACGGCAAAACGATATCGTATAACTCGTTTTGCATTTGACCGTCCAGCGCCGCCTGAACACCGTCGTACGTCAGCCGCGCCGACGACCTAATAACGCCCTCGCAAATTTCCGAGCTTAGGCGGTTGCCGTCGTTGCCCAGCTCGATTATCGCGGCAAGCACCAGTCTGTCCTCGCCCATATTGAGCGAACACAGCTCGTTGGACAGCGCCTCGGGCAGCATGGGAATAACTCGGTCGGCAAGGTAAACGCTCGTGCCGCGCAGCATCGCTTCCCTGTCCAGCGGCGACCTATCCGTAACGTACTGCGCCACGTCGGCAATGTACACGCCGAGGGTATAACCGCTTTCGGTCTTTTCAATAGACACGGCGTCGTCAAAGTCCTTGCTGTCCACGCCGTCTATGGTGAATATAATCTTGTCCCGAAAATCGCGACGGTACGACTTACAAGCTTCCTGCTCGTCAATAACCTTGCCGTAGCCTTCGGCTTGGTCTATTACGTCCTTGGGAAACTCGGTGCGAAGATTGTGCGAGGCAATAACGCTTTTTACGTCCATGCCTATTTCGTCCGCGCGCCCCAAAACGGATACAACTTTGGCTTTGTCGCAAGTAGTGGTTTGAACAAGCTGCACGACAACCTTGTCGTGCAGGCTCGCCCCGCCCGACGCAACAAGCGGCAGCTTTTCGCCGTAATGCCTGTCGTCGGGCAGCACGTAATAGGTATTGTCACGGTAGACTACCGTGCCGACAATACCCATGGGGTTCTTTTCCAAAATCTCGATAACCCGCCCTTCACGCCGCCTGCCGCCGTCGCGCGTAGACCTATCGCCCATAATGAGCGCACGCACGGTGTCGCCATGCCGCGCGCCGAAAAGGCTGTTGCCGCCGACAAACACGTCGCCGTCAGGCGTGGAAATAAATCCGAACCTATCGCCCTTGCAATCGATAACGCCCGTAACTATATCAAGCCCGCCGTCGAATATTCCGCGCGGGGATTTGTAATGCTTATTGTATTTCATAGTTCTTCCTAATATTATTCCCTATCTTTAAAAACAAATAATGTAACATTATCAAAGCCATCTTCGACGGTGCAGGCGCGCCGCAGACGGGCAACAGGCGGCGAGCCGACCGAAGGGAGCGTAGACCCTCCTACGTGACCGAGGCGGGTTGCCGCACGTAGTCCGTATCCGGCGATGCATGCGCCGTCGAGCAAAAAAAAGTGGGGCCAACGCCCCACGTAAATGTTTTACCATTGTGCGAACAGCAACGTCACAAAGAACCCTACCGCAAGCACACCCTCGATTATCCCGAGTATAACGGTGATTTTTTTCATAACCGATTCGAGCGATTTGGATTTGTCCTTGGCGTAGAACGTGTCGCGCTGACCCGTGAGCGCTCCCATGCCCGACGAAGACGAGGGCTGGAACAAAATAACTACAATCAACCCAAGTGCAACAAGCACCATGAGCGAGATAATGACTATTCTTACGTAAGCTAATGCGGAATACATAACAATCTCCTATTTACAGCCTAAACATTATACCATAGCAAAACCCAAATTGCAAGTGTTTTGGGGCAATTATATAAAGAAATTTAACGCGCCGCGTAAATTTATCGAAAAGCAAAAGCGACCGCAACCGAGCTACGGAAACGGCATAACGACGATAGAGTCAAAACACTTGGTTTTCGGGTGTTCCTCTTGAGGTTAAATACTTAGAAAATATTATTGGGGAGCAGAATTAGCGCGGTCGGATTCTTCTTTGTACTTTTCGATTACCAATTTGGCTATATAATCGCGTGTTTCGTTGTTTATGGGGTGCGCGATGTCGCGGAACTCTCCTGTGCCCAATCTCTTATTGGGCATTGCGACAAAAAGACCGCCCTCGGCTTCTACCACGCGCAAGTCATGCACCACAAAGCAATCGTCGATGGTGATTGATGCTGCGGCTTTGAGCTTGCCGGGTTCTTTAACGAGGCGGAGTCTTACCTCGGTGATTTCCACAATTCTCCTCCAAAATTAAATTGCGACCATGTGTATTTTAACATAAGTTGCAACATAAATCAATAGGTTTAGTAAAAATTTTTTTACTATCATATAACAAGCAAAAAATGCTTGCTTGCAATGGCATTTTTGCGCCGTGTAACAATAGCGACACGCAAAATGCCTGCATTTTGCTTTGAGAGCTTGCTCTCAAATAAGACGCGCAAGCGGCTTGTGCAATGTTATTATAAATTTTGCCCAAAAATCCGCCGACTAAAACAAAGTTTAAAGTAAATTCCTCAAATAATTACATGACGAATAACGCACACGAACGCCCGAAAAATCATATTTAACTTGTATGAGAATTCATTTTGTAGGAATATCGGGCGTGTCTATGCAGGCGCTGTCGGTAGCGGCGGCAGCGCGCGGGCATACCGTTACCGGCTCGGACAACTCACTGAACGGTCACGACCCAAAAAACGTGGAGGGCGTAGATCTTGTGGTGTACACCTGCGCCGTGCCTATGTCCAACTGCGAGCTTGTTCGCGCACGCGAGCTTAAAATCCCAATGATAGAGCGCGCCGTGTACTTAGGCGAGCTTGCGGCTACATACGGCAAGGTGATTGCTATCGCCGGCTGTCACGGCAAAAGCACCACCACCGCAATGACGGGCGCGGCGTTCGGCGGGCACTCGCCTACCGTTCACGTGGGCGTTGCAAACGGCTCGACCGTCGGGTCGGACAGGTTTTTCATAACCGAGGCGTGCGAATACAAAGCCAACTTTTTGCACCTCTCGCCCGACGTGGGCGTGGTACTCAACGTGGAATACGACCACCCCGATTACTACAAAACCGAAGCGCAGTTAATCGACGCGTATCGTCATTTTTGCGCCAAAAGCAAAACGGTAATAGTAAACGGCGACGATGAAATTTGTATGTCGCTGTGTAAAAACCCGATTACCTTCGGAACTAACGAGCGTTGCGATTACCGCGCCGTGGATATAAAAAACGAAAACGGCTACCGCACGTTTAGTCTGGTCGGAAAAAAACAGGCGTTCGTGCGACTTTCTATCGCCGGCGAGCACAACGTGTACAACGCCTTGGCGACCATAGCTGCCGCCGACGCATGCGGCATAAAGCTTGCCGAGGCGCTGCCGCGCATATCCAAGTACACGGGCATACCGCGCAGGTTCGAGCGAAAAGGCATCGCGTTCGGCAAATCGGTATTCACCGACTACGCCCACCACCCCGCCGAAATCGCCGCAACTATAAATACGGCAAAGGAAATTTTTCCGTCGGTGACGGTGGTGTTCCAACCGCACACGTATTCGCGTACCCAAAGTCTTATGGACGACTTTGCCGCCGCGCTATCTAAGGCGGACACCGTCATACTCGCGCCCATATTCGCCGCACGCGAAGCGCCGATAGCGGGCGTGACCTCGCACGCGCTGTGCCGCAAAATTGTGGAAAGCAAAGAAAAAGCGTACTGCTTTGATACGTTCGCGGAAATAGTGGAACATACCAAAACGGTACGCGATAAGGCGGTAATATTTATGGGCGCCGGCGACATAAACACCGTCGCCGACAAGTTCATTCAAGCGGACGTCGATATGCCGCAATAAGCGGACAGTGTTTTTAGCCCTGCAATCCGAAATCGCTATAAAGCATAAACGCCGCTACGGCAACTATGATTGCGGCAAAAATCACCGCCAAAATAATGTTGCGTTTAAGCGTGAATTCAAGCCCCGCGCAAAACACGGTGGCAAGCGTCAAGTACGTTCTCCAAAGCCCGAGCGTATTCGCCTTATCGCCCAAAAATGGCAACATATTGTTAAGATAAATTAAAAGCATAACAACGACGGTGGCTATACCGAACAACCCCGTAAACACGTTGATAAACTTATTCAAAACTCTTCCGACTATCATAGCGGTTTCTCCTTTTTATCTTAGTATTAAGTATATAGCTCAAAAATAGTTTTGTCAACGCCGATTAAGCGTATACGGCAAGTTTTAATGCAATTCTAATCTGCCTTTAATCTTCGTCATGCTTTTTTCGTCTTGCCTTGAAAAATTGCTGAATGGGCTGTAAGCACTCGGTTTCCAGTACGCCGCCGATTATTTCCGCGCGGTGATTTAACTTTTCGTTTTGCGCGACGTTGAGCGCCGTGCCGCACGCGCCGAACCGCAAATCGTACGCGCCGAATACAACCCGTTTTATGCGCGAATACACCACCGCACCCGCGCACATTACGCATGGCTCGAGCGTGACGTACAGTTCGCAGTCGGACAAGTTCCACCTACCCAAACGCTTTGCCGCGTCGCGGATGGCCACCACCTCGGCGTGCGCCGTCGGGTCGTTGTCGGTGTTCCGTCCGTTCACTCCTGTCCCTATCACCTCGTCGCCCAAAACGACAATGGCGGCGACGGGCACTTCCTCTATCGGACAGGTTTTAAGCACATCCAAAGCGACGCGCATAAACTTTATATCGCGTTCGGTATATTGCTGTGCGGTGTTTTCGTTTGTTTGTTCACACATATTACTCTCCGTAAATGTAATCTAATATAAATGTAGGCAGATCGGCGTTCGCCATAATATCGTCATCGTAATCGGACGGCGCAAAGGGGTGCGTGCCGCGCTTGATAAGCTCGATAGTGACGGCGGGAATGCCCAGCTTTTGCACGCAAAAGTCCTTGTATCCGCCTGCCGAATTGAGCTCGCCGTCCACCTTTTTCACGCCGATATGCTTTGCGATAGCCGCGGCGAATTTACTGTCACGTTGCCGCCGCGCTTCGTCCTGAAAAAACTGCCAGTACAGCTCCCCGCCCATACAATGATAGCTTACCGTGGCGGCTGGAATTACGGATAAGGTGAATGCGGCAAGCGCTTTGGTTTCGGGCGCGGAAAGCGGATATTCGCCTACGTAACCGTGCGCGGCGGGCGCTACCTGTGATTGCTGCGCGCCCGTCCCGAAATTCGCGTCAAAGTTGCAATTAAGATCCACGCCGTCGGCGTTCGCCTTCCACGCCTTGCGCATATGCGCATTTGTACGCAAAAACTCATGTCCGAAGGTATTGCCGCTTTCAAAGAACGCCGCCCCGTCGGGATTGACCAGCGGAACGAAATACACGCCGCCGCGTCCAACACGAAAATCCCGAATTTGCTTTAACACAACGAGCGCCGTATAGCACTCCCGCGCATGAATGGCTGCGGTAATAATTATTTGCTTGCCGCTGTACGCGCCGCGGTGCGCGCACAAAATATTGTTGCCGCAAACGCTTTTGCCGATAGAAGTAATATCCGCGCCGCTGCTTTTCAGCCCCTGCTCCACCGTCTCTATAATACCCATATATACAATATATGAATGTGCTGCTATTATCTAATTCTGAATTCTGAATTCTTAATTCTTAATTCTTAATTCTTAATTATTTATGGTACGGTATTCCTTTGATTATTGTGGACGCTCTATACAGCTGTTCGTACAATAATAATCGCGCCAACTGGTGGGTGTAAGTCACTCGCCCGAACGATATTCGTCGCTTGGCGGCGGAACGCACGCGCTCGTCCACGCCCTCGGCGCCGCCTATTACAAAAACTATTTCGTCGCGGCGTTCGTGTTCCTTTTTGAGCATATCGGCAAAACCTTCCGAATCGGGTTGCTCACCGTTAATGTCCATAAGCACAAAGGTGTCGCCCGCGCGCTTCAAAATTTCATCGCATTCCTTTTTGATCGTCGGCTGTTCGGGAATTTCACATAACGTAATATCGTAACTCGATTTTAGCCTTTTAACGTACTCGGCGCAGCCGTCGCGGCAAAACGGATTGCTCAGCTTGCCCACGCATACTATCTTTATCTTTTTCAATAGAAAAATCCCCACACGTAAGTAAATATCGTTGTAAGCAGCGTAACTACACCCAGTGCGATAAACATGGCAAGGTCGCGCAAAGACGGCTTATATTTTGTTTCGGCGTAGCCTCTGCCGTATACCTCGCGTTCCATCTCCAAGTCCTTCACCCTTTCGGCGTCGAATTCGCCGAGCATAACGACGCGCTTGTTTGTCGCGTCAAACGCGCAGTCTTTAAGTGCTTCGGTCTTTTTCTTGATTATCTGCCTGTCCCGAATATAAGTCATAAGCATGACCATAGCCATGCCGAACGCCGCAACCGCCAAAAATACGAGCATGAGCGCCCAAACGGGCAACCCGCCGATAACGGTATAAAACCCGCCGCCGACCGCCCATTTATAATGGTCGGCGTAGTCGATAAACACACTGCAAAAATTATTGGTAAAGTGCATAAGCATTGCGGGGTACAGGCTTTTTGTGCGCAGCGTAAGGTATGCAGCGAGCGCGCCGAACAGCGCGGTGTAAAACACCTGCCTAATATTTTGGTGGAACAGCCCGAACACCACCGCGCACAGCACGATACACGCCCACCGCCCGAACGAGTTTTTCGCCGTAGTGAGCAGCCCGCCGCGCATAGCGAATTCCTCGCATACAGCGGGCAGGATTGCGGTAAGCAGCACGTCGGCAACAAAAAATCCGAACACAAACTTATCGGGCATATTGTCAACCGATTTAGCCACTGTGTAGCCTGTCAGTTTCAATAGCGCCGTCCAAACGGACGACACGCCGACAGTCATAAAGTACACGGCAAAGCCGAGCGGCAACGCAAGCAAAAAGTACGGCTTAAACTTACCGATAGAGCTGAATTCGAGCGTTTGCTTAACGGTGCGCTTGCCGTAAAACTTGTATATGCAAAACGGCACCGCCAAAAAGAATATAAGCTGTGAGCATAACGAGAACAGTGCGGAGCTTCCAAGCGACTGTCCGTACGTGTCGGACGGAAGGGCGGCAAAGTATACTATAATGCGCATAAGTATAAGCCCGCCCACGCACGACATGAGCGCGTAGCCGACAGCCTTATAATCGCGTTTCAACCACAACGGCAACATACTTCTACCCCGCTATCATCGTAATAAGGTTGATAATAAACAGCACGCCGCTGATACCGATAGCGATAAAATACCGCATAGTGCCGTCCTTCTTCCGCGCGTCGGCAAGCGCTATCGCCTGCGGCGTCACCTTTTCGTCTTCGATTTCTTCCGATACCTCGGCGTTTTGCTTGCCGTAGCCGAACCGCACGAGCGCGAACAGCGCCGCCCCGCCCGCCACTAACAGCGCAAGCGTAATAAACGCCGCCGCCACGGGATTGGCAACAAGCCATGCTTCACAGCCGCCGACTACCCCTACAAGCGGTTCGAACTGTATGGCAAGCGCCGCGGCGTTGGCGGTTGCGTGCAATAGTACGCACGGCAACAGCCTGCGGGTTTTATTCATAATCACCGCGGACAACGCACCGAGCGAGAACTGAAAAACAACCTGTATGGGGCTCATATGCATAAGCATAAACGCGAGCGCAGACAAAGCAACAGCTTTTACGGCTGTGCCGTTTTTCCTCAGTCCGTTAAACAATACGCCGCGGTAAATGGTTTCCTCAAACACGGGCGCCATAAACACCGACGCAATAACAATCATCACCACCGACGACGGCGTACTAAGGTCTATATTCCCCGCGGTCGGCGAAATATGCAGTGCGTAGGTAGTAAAATATCCGTACCACAAAGTGGGCAAATACATAGCGCAAAGCAGCACGATTGCGGCGACGACCGGTATAATAAAGTCCTTGTAATCGACCTTTTTGTCCGCCTTGCACGCGAGCGCACAGTCGAATCTGTATTTGTTACGCTTGCAAAACAGCAATATAAACAGCGCGTTGGCGGCCTGAATAAATATCATAAACGCCGTCAAAAAGTCGCCGTTCGTCGCAATATCGGAAAAGCTTTGCGACAGCAATGTAGACGCAACGCCCGCCAGCGCTTGGCAAATGAGCGTTACCACTATCGCGCCGAGATAGAATGAGCACGCGCCGCAATAATCGAATTTTTTTATATTGTTGCCGCTTGTTTTTAACATACTTCGTACAGTCCCGACATAGCGTCTTGCTTGGCGGCGGTAACGCGAAAATCGCTTACTCCGCTATCGGCGATCGAGCCAGTCACGGTTTTCACCGCCAGCTCGGGGTCGTTGTTTTCTTCGGACAAATGCGCGAGTATAAACCGCTTTACGCCGTTACCGGCAAGGTAAGCGCACGCCGAAGCGCAATCGACGTTGGACAGGTGCCCGTTGTCGGACAGTATTCGCCTTTTGAGCTGCGCCGAGTAGCGCGGGTTAGCCTTTAACATATTCACGTCGTGGTTGCTTTCCAGCATAACGATACTGCACGCGGACAGCGCGTTTAGCTGACTGATATTCACGTTGCCTATATCGGTGACGACCGCCACAGAATGAGTGCCGTCGGACACTATATAGCCGAAGCACGGTACGTCGTGGCTGACGGGCAACGCCGTAACGTACAGCCCGCCCACGCGAAAGTTGCGCGGCGCGACAAGGGGCGTTATGTCCTCGGCCCCCGCCACGGCGCCTATCACTTCCTTTTGGCAAATGACCTTAGCCGTAGCGTGTTTTTTGCAAAATATTTTTAGCCCGCCGATATGATCGGAGTGCGAATGTGTAACGAGTATGCGCACGTTGTCGGGGTTTACGCCCAACACGCCCAAGCACTTTTCGGCGCGCGTCGCCGAAATGCCCAAATCTATAAGTATGTCGGTCGTGCCGTCGGAAATATAACAGCAATTACCCTTAGACCCCGAGGCAATAACGCAAAGTTGTAAGCTCATACAACAATTATACAAGAAAACCCCGTCGATTGCAAGCGAATTCAGTTGTGTTTGGCGGCGGGTTATGATACAATATAAACATGAAACAAGTTGACGCCGCCATTGTTCAAAGCGAGCTGACAAAGCTCATAACGGACTGCCTTATCACACCCGACAAGGCTGTTACGCTCGCGCTGAAACATATAGTGACGGACAGCAAGCCCGAACGCACCGCCGCCGCGCTGATTGTCGAAAACAATACAATAGCAGAGCGGCAACGACTGTACTGCTGTCAGGACACCGGACAAGCGGTGTTTTTCGTCAAGCTGGGCGACGAAGTGGTTTGCAAAGGGCTTAACGAAGCAATCAACAATGCTGTAAAGGACGCGTACAAAAATGCGCGAAAGTCCGTCGCCGACCCGATTACGCGCGAGAATACAAACGACAACACGCCCGCCATAATCGAGTACACGCTTACAAGCGGCGACGAGCTGGAAATTACGTATCTTGCCAAGGGCGCGGGCAGCGAAAACATGTCAAGGCTGTACATGCTCACCCCCGCCGACGGCGAAAAAGGAATTGTTAATGCCGTAGTGGATGCGGTGGAAAAAGGCGGCAAAAACGCATGTCCCCCGCTTATTATAGGCGTAGGCATAGGCGGCGTTACCGAAACGGCGTGCATGCTCAGTAAACGCGCTACTTTACGCCCAGTCGGACAATTCAGCCAAAGAGCGGATATCGCTTCGCTCGAAAAAGAGATTTTACAAAAGGTAAACGCGCTGGGTATAGGCGTGGCGGCGCTGGGCGGGAATTTAACCGCGCTCGCCGTAAATATAGAAACTGCGCCCACTCATATAGGAATGTTGCCTGTGGCGGTCAACCTGCAATGTCACAGCCTGCGGCACGGGAGCGTGAAATTTTGAACGTTATAATCCCGAAAAAATTACGCCTCCCCCTCGAAGCGGAGCATATAAAGCAATTACGCGCAGGCGAAATCGTAATGCTTAGCGGCACGTTGTACACCGCCCGCGATCAAGCGCACAAGCGAATGGCGGCGGCAATAAACGAAGGCAAGGAACTGCCATTCCCCCTCGACAATGCCGCAATATACTATTGCGGGCCCACTCCCGCCGCCGAGGGTCACATAATCGGCAGCTGCGGCCCGACCACAAGCGCACGCATGGACGCGTACACCCCGCTGTTACTGGACAACGGGCTCAAAGTGATGATAGGCAAAGGCGTAAGAAATGACGCTGTTACGCAAGCTATAAAGGACCACGGCGCGGTGTACCTGAGCGCAATCGGCGGCGCGGCGGCGCTGTACCAAAGCACGGTGCGGTCATGCGAGCTTATAGCCTATCCCGACCTCGGCTGCGAAGCGGTGTATAAGCTTACCGTCGAGGACTTCCCCGTAATGGTAACGGTAGTGTAATGCAGAATTAAGAATGCAGAATGCAGAATTATGGATTACGATAAACCCATTTCTAAATTTATTTAATAAGGGCGCGAAGCGCAGTCCACAATTCTGAATTCTGAATTCTACATTCTGAATTTGTATTATGTAAATATCGCTCTAAGGAGATAACTATAACAATGAAAAAACTTATAAAGGGTTTAGCAAAAGCAGTTGTGTATTCGGGCGTCAACGTTCAAGAGGGCGACGAAGTATACGTAATATCTTCGGTTTACGCCACCGAGCTTACGCACGAGGTAGTTAAATTGTGCTACGAGCGCGGCGCAAAACGCGTTTTGGTGCGCTACCGCGACGACGAGCTTACCAAGCTCGATTACGAATATCAAACGGTAAAAACGCTCACGCACAAGCCCAAATTCTTGTACGCCGAACGCAACTATTTTGCGCGCGACAAGGTAAACGGCTGCGTTATCAACATATTATGCTCCGACCCCAACGGGCTCAAAGACGCCGACGGGGGTAAAATTTCGGCGGCGCACCGCGCCGACATGAAAGGGCTTACGCCGTACTACGACAAAGCTATGGCGCACAAGGTAAAGTGGTCGATTATCGCCTACCCTCACCCCGAATGGGCTAAACTCATGTTCCCCGACCTCAAACCCAAAGAGGCGTACAAAAAACTTGGCAAGTATATCGGCAAGACCACGCGCGTGTTGAACGACGACCCGCAAGCGGCGTGGAAAGCGCACTCGGCGGAGCTTCGCACGCGCAGTCAAAAGCTGAAAGAGCTTAACATAAAGGAACTGCACTATACGAACAAGCTGGGCACCGACCTGCGCGTAGGCCTGCCCGAAGGCTATATATTCGGCGGCGGCGAGGACGAGTGCGGCGGCGTAACCTTCAACGCGAACATGCCGACCGAGGAGGTTTTCTCCGCGCCCGACTGCCGCAACATAAACGGCGTTGTCAAAGCGTCCATGCCGCTGTGCTACGGCGGAAAGATAATAGAGGGCTTGTCGCTCACCCTCAAAGACGGACGGATAGTCGACTACACCGCCGACACCAACCTAGATATTCTTAAAGGCATAATCGAAACGGACGAAGGCAGCCACAGCCTCGGCGAAATCGCGCTCGTGCCGTACGACTCGCCTATAAGCAAGCTGGGCACGCTGTTCTACGAAACGCTGTTCGACGAGAATGCAAGCTGTCACTTTGCCATCGGCGAAGCGTACCCCACATGCATAGATGGCGGCAAGGATATGACAAGAGAAGAACTTACCGCGCGCGGCATAAACTATTCCGACGTACACGTAGACTTTATGGTCGGCACCAAAGATTTGAACATTACCGCCACCACCCGCGACGGCAAAACCGTGCCCGTGTTCGTCAACGGCAATTTTACCAAAGACTTTGAATAACTGTTAGTTGATTACAATTTGTAAACAACACAAACAGCCGCCCGAAAATTTTCGAGCGGCTGTTTTTATTCCGTTCTTAATTCATAGTAATAGAATTATCTTATACTATTGACAGCCTAAATCAAAAGGGCTATTATAATTAGTAATAAGATAACAAAAAAATAAAGGTAAGATATTAATGGACTATCAGGAAACCGGTATGGTAGATACCGTACCCGAAAAGAATAAAATAAGTAAGTTACGAATATTCTTTGTTGTTTTTCTTTCGGTAATATTAGTAGCCGCGATTGTATTCAATATTTTAGTCGATAAGTCAAGCGACTTTACGGAAAAAGAACATTTGGCACGTGTTACCGAATTGGCAAAAAAACGATATATTAAAAACGGCAATTATACCGATTTGCAAGTCTACCCTATTTATAGCCAAGATGACAAACTGCAATATTTTTTAATCGAACTCGAACCCGTCGGTTACATGATTGTATATCTACACAAAAACAATATTTTCAGCAGTATGTATGCGCGTAGCACACGCAGCAAAATGTATTGGGTACGCTATGCGGTAGAAATCGGGTCATACGCATATATAAAAGAAGAAAACGGACGAGAATTTGTTTACGAAGACGCACGCTGGGTAGAGTGCGACGAAAACGACGAGCCTATTTTATATTACAGCAGTCCGTATAAAGTTGCTAACGTACTCAATGAAAAACTGTTTTTATTGACAGTAGAACAAAAAGGACGTTTCGGCGAAATCCCGGCGGTCAAACAAAACGGAAAATTTTTCAACCTAATATCTATGGAGCCCATAGATTACAAATACAAAACCGACGAAATACTGTGGCCGGTATTTTCTACCGGAATTATCACTGAACGGTTACATATTTTTGATTTGTAACTAAAAAAGTTTAAGCCGCTCGAAATATATCGAGCGGCTTTACTTTTTAACCATTTCTTATTACTTAGACCAATCCGACAAGGATATCGTACAATGTAGGAATGTCGCCCGCAACCGTATCGAATATTATCGATATATCTACAGTGCCGTAATCGTGAACAATCCTATTGCGCAAGCCCTTTATCGCACGCCATGAAACGTCGCTGTAACGCGCCTTAAACTCGTCCGTCAGCCTATCTGAATTTTCTGAAATTTGCACAAGTCTAAACATAATACAGTCCAAAAGCACCTCGTCCTTTTGCATTTGCGCCTTTGTCAAACCCTTTGTGTGTTCAAGCAAGAACCCCAAATCGGTAACGATTTTGGACAAATAGTAACTGTCGTTTTTGCACTCACCCATATATTTTTACTCCATGTTTAAGTATTTGACCTAAAAGCTCGGAATTGTTGTTTAATTGCTCCAATCCCAAAACGTCAACTTTTTTTTGTAATCCCTCACGCAAAGCTTCGGCAAGCTCGAAAAACGCCATGCCGGTAAGCGGCGTAGCCACCAACAAATCTATGTCGCTGTTCTGCTTCGCTTCCCCTATGGCATACGACCCGAATAAATAACAGTACTCGACATTCCACTCCTTAAATATGCCCGCACAAACCTCGCATATTTTATCCAAGCTTAAAATGCCGCGATTCTCATCTATGCGCGTCAGCTCGGTCAGCTTATCAAGCAAATACCCGTACATAACTCTGCTTTGCTTTCTTTTATCGTTCTCGTAGCTTTGGTATGTCCGCCGCGATATTTGCAAGAGTGCCGCGCATTCGTCTTGCGTTAGACCGATTTGCAGTCGCTTTTCTTTGAGCGTCATAATTCACCTCTATATTACCCTAACATATTTTGCGCATTATGTCAACTATAAATGCGCAAATATTGCGCATTTATTCCATAATACTTGCGTAAGTTTTGCGCATTAAAAAATTATTTGTGCGCAAATATTGCGCAAAACAAACAGCTCTCGGACAAATTGTTCGAGAGCTGTTTAAATATTTAAGCGTATTAAGTAGACTAAATTGCAATTTATCGTCTTTGCTACATCTAAATACTATTTATTCTAATCCAATTAAATCCACATTGTTTATTGTACTATATTCATTGCTTAATTCAACAAAAGAATACCAATATGCCATATCACAAGTTGCGGCGTCTTCGCCCGCAGGCAAAGAAATTTCATAATTGATAATCAATCTATCTTTGCTTATTAGAACATCGTTTATCCTGAAATCAAATGAACCGCTACTGACTGCTTTCATAACAATGACTATAAAAGAATTTTTAAAATACTCGTCGTTATACTTACTAATTACTTCGTCTCGGAACAATACATAATCGGGCAAATCAGTATTTTGTGTTTTAGCTGCGATATAATCATTAAGTTCGCTAACGCTTTTAATTATTTGACAGTTATCTTCTGTAGCGACGCCCGGTCTTACATATTGCACTCCGAAAGAAACACTATTCGAAATATAATCGGGAGAGTATTCATTCATATAAGAACCTAAAAATTTGAATTTCTCTTTCGTTTCGCAAAATTTTCCGTTAAAATAGAAATATCCGCCATAATTAATCTTATACCAAACGTCGTATAAAGCGAGATTATCGTTTCCGATAGCCATTCTCAAACAGTCGTATGAAGGACCGAAATCAATATGTTCTTTTACTTCGACGTAAGTGATTTTATTTAAGGCAAGTATCAAATCGCGCGACTGCTCGGCGTTTAGTTCGGCTTCAAAATTCTTTTCTTCATCCACACAACTATATGTTAAAGTTACAGTGCTGTTTTCGTCAAAGTTCAAGCAAGTAGTATCTTCTTTTGAGCAAGCCGAAAAAGCAAACATACAACTTATCAAGAGCAACAGCGACATTAGCGACTTCTTGACTTTCATCAAAGCCTCCTATGTAAATGGGATTAGTGTTTACTCGATTTATCCTGCGTTCAATAGTTCGCAGTTAGCCGTTGTTATATCTACCTTATCCATAACGACAAATAAATATATTTGACAAGGCATACTCGCGCTGCCCACTCCGTGTTTACCATCGTTCATTTTCATTTTGATCGTTAAAATATTGTCATCTGCTTTCACGGTTTGTAGCTTAATCGGTCGGTTATAAAGAGTTGTATCAGTATGAATTATGAGTATTTGATTTTCAAAATCAATATTCAGTTCCTGCGGTTTTTCAATAAAGATATTGTCAAATTCTTTTTTAGATTTAATAATAAAAGTTCGAGTACGCGGAAACGTTTCGTCCTTTAATCTAACATATTCCGTGCCATTTTCTTCGGAATAAGTTTCATAACAAGCGCCGTAAATTTTATTTTCTTCTAAAAAGCCCTCATTGATATACCCTTTAAGGCCATCATATCGCGTGTAAGTCAAAGTGGCGTTATATTGATTCCCACACCCTGCCAGAGCAAACATACAGCTTATCAATAGCAACAGCGATATCAGCAACTTCTTGATTTTCATAAAGACCCTCCTATGTATTAAACGAAGTGGGCATTAATTTTACTCACTATTATAACCAATTAAAATAGGCCTTTGTCCCGCTAAATTACGGTTTATTGTACAATAATTCTTAATTCTACATTCTTAATTCTTAATTATTCTTCTCGCCCACCCAGCGCAGCACGCAGTCGGTGCTGTGCGTTTGGCTGTTTTGGCTGTCGTAGTACGTGCTGTATTCTATGTTGCAATACTCGTCCAAAAAGCCGTACACCCTGCCGAACCTGCCGGCAAACTCCACGCCCACTACGACGCCGCCTTTTGTTATTATGCTTTTAACCGCATAGCATTTATCGGGCGGTTCCATTTTGGATGTACTGCTCGCGCCCTGCGCGCCGTTGACCGATTTTATGGTTTCCACCGCGAACCGCGTCAGCTGCTCGTCGATAGGCAGTCCCATAAGCTCCATAAGCATTTCACCGTCAATGTTGATCCGTCCCATGCTCTCCGTGTATTCGGACAGTTGCAGTTGCATAAATTTCCCTCCCGATATTTAGTTAGCCGTAGCTTGATTGATAAATTACTGCTCACCAGCCTTAAAGTTGTAAATGGGCTTTACTATCTTTTCGATTTCCACCGTAGGTTCTATTAACCGCACGATTTCGTCCATAGGCTTATATACCATAGGCGATTCATCAAGCGTTGACATACCGACGGTTGTCGTGTATATGCCCTGCATTTGCTGCTTGAACTCGTCCACGGTAAAGTAGTCCTTGGCTTCACTGCGTTTGAGCAGTCTTCCCGCGCCGTGCGGTGCGGAATTGTTCCAGTCGGGGTTGCCCTTACCTACGGCGATAAGGCAGCCGTCGCGCATATTCATAGGGATAATTACGCGCTGACCTTTGTGCGCGGGTATGGCGCCCTTGCGGATAATGTTGTCGGTATCTATAAAGTTATGCACCGTCTCGAACGATTGCGCACGCGAAATATGTAAAAACTTCAAAATATCGTCCGCCATCTTGCGCCTGTTCATAACGGCAAACTCTTGGCACAGTTTAAGGTCGTGAATATACGCCGCCATGTTATCGTTGTCGAGGTAGCAAAAGTCGTTGGGAATTTTTGTTTTGTGCGCATACTTAGCCGAAATAGCGGTTAGCGCGGCGGGAATTTCCGCCTGCTTGCCGCAAGCTTTAAGCCTGTCGGACGCCGCCGCCTTTTCCTCGTCGGCGCAAAACTTGCAGTCGTGCACGGCAAGCTTTTGGTAAATCTTAGCCACCTGCAAACCGAGGTTACGCGAGCCGCTGTGTATAACCAAATACAGCCCGCCGTCGTCGTCCTTGTCCACCTCGATAAAGTGATTGCCGCCGCCCAGCGTGCCGAGCGAGCCGTACAGCCTGTCGAAGTCGCGCAGATCGGAAAAGCAATCCAGCTTTTTAACGTGCGCCTCGCCGTTCACCTCCTTGCGGTAATTACTGCCGCACGGAATTTTGGCGCGGATAAAGTCGTCCAACGCTTTGAGCGATATATCCCCGTCGCCGAGGTATACGGTAAGCATACCGCAACCCAAATCGCTACCCAAAACGTTGGGTATTATCTTGTCCGAATATGTAGAGGTAAACCCGACCACGCAGTTCATTCCCACGTGGACGTCGGGCATAATACGCACCTGCGAACCGCTAAACGGCGGTTGTGCAATCAAATTGTAAACTTGATTGACCGCTTCCGGCTCGACGTTGTCGGTAAATATTTTAAGATTGTCATTCATAAAATGCTATTCCCCTTTTACGTAAACCCGCATTTTTCCTTATACGGTTATTATACACTACAAACAATACCTTGTCAATAGTGAAATTTAATAGCTCGGTAGTAAAATCGACAAAATCCACTTAAAAAGTATAGCAAAAAACGGTTGACAAGCATAATCTTATGTAGTATAATAACAACACTTGATGCGGGGTGGAGCAATTGGTAGCTCGTCGGGCTCATAACCCGGAGGTCGCGAGGTTCGAACCCCGCCCCCGCTACCACAAAAAACGACATACACTTTTGTGTGTGTCGTTTTTTTATGCGGTGGACTAGGCGGTGAGAATGCACCGCGTAGACAATAATGTTTATTATTTGATATAAAAAGAATAACCGAGCCTATCAAACAATAAGCCTGACGGTGCATGTTCGCTAGGCGCTTGCGCTTGCGCAAAGCCCGCTCGCGCAGTCCGCGGGCAACCCCGCCCCCGCTACCACAAAAAACGACATACACTTTGTGTGTGTCGTTTTAGCTTGCGGATTTTGTCGATACTTACGATTGATTTTCGCCGACATTACACAATTGTATCATACACACAACATATAGACATATTTCGACAAAAAGTTCCGTATATTGTATATAGCGAAAAAAGGTAACAAAATCCCGTTTTTGTTACCTCAAAAAATTATTTTTTGCGATTTCACGATATTTACACGTTTTTGACCCAAAAACGGGCAATTTGGGGGCAATTTATACATAAATATATGAAAGTGTCTAAATTGTTCTTGACAAAAATAAGTAAAAATGTTAAAATAATCACTATAAAATGTGTAATTTTTCGATAACATCGGAGACATAATGTCAAATTCTCTCTTATCCAAAAGATCCTCGCTGATTTCTCGGCGTAACGTCATAATTTACATAATAGCAACCATTCTTATTTTGGGCATAGTTGCCGGATTTACCAACGTATTTCACACCGACAACCGCAGGTTCGCGGCAAAGTGGGGCGAAACGATTGTCATGGAATCGCAGCCGCCGACCACGGGCTCCCCTGCCGATTACGACTTGTTGTCCAATCTTCAATACACCGCGTACAAAATCCACCATGCCAAGTATTTCAAGGGCTACACCGACGGCAAGGTTTCGGCTGACATAGGCGTAGGCAACTACACTCAATACCTTACCAACACCCGCGTGGTATACGACCAAAACATAGTTTTTACCGAAACGATTTCCACGTCCAGTCTTAAAAGCTTAGCCGAACAAAAATATATCGACAACGGCGTAATCATTTACCGCGATGCCAAGGTAGACGGCAAAAAGGTCACTTTTTCCAAAACGGCCTCGCAAATGTCGTACGAGCAGTACAGCCGAAACTACGGCGCGGTTCCCAACCAGCTTAGCAAATACATAATCAACAAGAACACAATACTGTCAGTCAAGGATGAAAACGCGTCCACGGCGCCTCGGCTTAACAGCAACGGCAGCGACGATGCCGATGTGAGCTTTGACGTTCCCGAAAGTCTCGTGCCCGATGCCGACGGCAACTACGTGTTCACGCTCACCCTCGACCCCACCGAATCGTCGCTGTACTACCGCAACGAGGTGCGCACACTGGGCGGCGCCGACCAAAACCCCAAATTCTACTCGGTCAAGATTACCGTAACCGTCGATTCGCAGTGGAACCCCATTTCCACGCGCACGCTGGAAGAATACGATATAGAGATTCCCGTGCTCGGCGCAATGCGTTGCAGCGGCGACAACCTTGAAACGTTCACTATGATTGACGACGAAAACGGCGAAATCCCCGAAAAGGACTTTTTCCAGCCGTACGTCGATCAAGCCAAAGCTCATCCCGACTACAAGCCGCCCGAAATCGATCAAAGCGGTCCCCTTTCGGCGTCCGACTATCTTGCCGCGGCGTTTGCCGACTATCTTTCGGGCGAGAAAAACCTCGACCTTACCGCGGACATAAATGTCAACGGCATTCCGCTTTTGGGCGATTTGTCGGCGTACGACCTTAACCTTTCGGTCAACCTCGACACGCTCGAAATACAGGCTATGCTCGGCAACGGCTTATACGTCAAGTATGCGGGCGACAAGGTTTACGTTAAGAACAACGACATAAACGGCTACGTTTCCACCGAGGACGCCAAAAAGCTTACCGAGGATCCCTTACTCAAAGGACTTTTGAGCTTTGGCGAGCTTGACACAAACAAGATATTCGGCGGCGACATGCTGGACGTCATATTCAAGGACTGCGAAATGACCGAGGAGGACGGCATAACCGAAATTCCCATGTCGTTCTCGCTCGACCTGTCCGATATTATCCCCGCGCTTAACAACGTTCAAGTTGTCGCGTCTATCTTTATTAACAGCGAGGATAAATCGCTCGACTCCATAACGGGCAACGTGACTATCGGCGATACCATAATAGAAATCAACGTCGAACCGCTTAAAACCTCTCCCGCCTTCCCGCCTTTGGACGGCGCAAAGGATTTGTCGGGCTTGCTCGACTTTGTTCCCGACATTGCCGCCACCGCAATGCAAAAAACTTACGGCATAGACGGTACGCTCACCCTTAACGATACGACTGTCGGGCTTTCCGCGTACGTCGATAGAACGGAAGGCGTCAAAGCGGAAGCAACGCTCAACGTCGCTGGCATTGACGTGCTCGTCACGTACGTCGACGGAACTGTTTACGCGACTGCGCTCGGCGTGACCGTACGCGGCACTATCGAGGAGCTTCCTCAGCTTTTGACCGCACTGCTCGACGTTACCGGATTTAACAAGTACGAAAAACTGTTCAAAGCGATGTTGCCGTCGTCGGTCAACGAAATAGCGGAAATGCTGGACACCGTTTCGGTAAACGACAATTCGCTCGACCTCGGTCTTAACTTTATAGGCATGCCTATTAACTTAACGCTCACTCGCGCTGACGGCAAGCTCAGTTCGCTCGCGCTCGGCGTAAACGTCGATTTGTTCGGCGTAAAGGCCGATATAGCCGCCGACCTTAATATAAGCGAGCCCGCGTTGCGCGAAGTGATAGCACCCGAAACAAACGACGCACTCACCTTTGCCGACCTTGCCACGCTGATCAAGCAAGCTAAACCCTACCTCGACGCGGATTACTACACCGCCGAAATAGACGGTTATGCTGAGATTGACGGAACACGTAACGATATAAGCGGCAGCTTTGCATTAGACAAACTTACCGACAATGACAAGAACACCGTCGGCATAGCGGCAACGGGCGGACTTAGCGCGCTCGGTCAGGATATAACCGTAACGTACGTAGACGGCACGGCATACGTCGGCATAAACGACATAAAAGCCAAGCTCGATACGGCGGATAATTCATTTATATCCTCGATAATGCAGCTTGTTGGGCTGATTGCAGGCGATTACGAAATGCCCGAAATAAACTTGACCGAAGCTATGAGCGGTGCAATCAAGTCCTTGACAATGACGGACGGCACACTTAACGTTGCGCTTAACGTAGAGGGCTACGATATAGCTGTTGCCATTAATCTTAAATTGGGCAATATCGCTGTTGCCGCCACAATAAACGGCGTAAACGTCGAGCTTAATATCAATATTACCGCCGCCCAAAAGAGCCACGCCATAACCGCGCCTACCGACGCGAACGAATATATGGATATTTCCGCGCTTTCGGCTTTGGCGTCCGCCGCTACGCAAATGATTGAAGCGGGCGGCATACATACGGTAGCCAACGTTGTTATAGGCGACGTAACGCTAAACGCGGCTATTGACTGCACAATAGAAGACGGAATGCTCAAAGCAATCGTCAGGGAAGATTCGCTTGGTCTTACGGTCATACTGCTAGGCGATACGGCGTATATTGAGGTCGGCGGCATAAAGGTCAGCGGACAGTTAAAGGACATTAACGAAATTATGGACGCCGTTATCCCCAATCTGCCCGATCCCATACGCCCGTACATAGTCAAGATGACCGATATTATGCTGGGTATCATCCCGTCGCAGGACGAGCTGACAACCGACGGCAAAACGGATATAACGAAAACAATAGACACGATATTTGCAATGCTCACTTCGCTTTCCATCGACGGTGAACAAATTAATATCGGCATATCGCGCGGCGCCTTGTCGGCTACGCTTTGCATGGCTACCGACTTATCCTATATGAGCGGCGACGTAACGCTCACCTTTGACGGCATTGGCGGACCGTTCGGCGACCACTATCAAATGGCGTTCGATTTCAGCTTGAAAGGCATAACCGCAAGCAATGTAACAGTACCTGCGGTAAATACCGCGGAATACGTTAAGGCAAGCGACATACTTACGGCAATAGACTGCATACTGCCGCTCGTTAAGCAAAACGCGTTCGACCTCGGCGTGAGCGTAACGGTATACGGTCAAACGATTACCGGCAACGTTTATATCGACCTCGGCGAATACACACTTGACACCGTAGCCGTAAAAGCGCGGCTCGACGTAGCGGGCGCACCCGTCACCGTATCGGTGGTAAACAAGACCTTGTACCTCGATATCAACAACGGCTCAGTAAGGCTTGTCCAGCCGCTTAGCAAGAACGCGATAAAAGACCTTTTGGCGCAAATAGACGGGGCGCTGCCCGAACTCGGACTTAACGACAAAGTCACGTCGTTACTTAATTCGTTGAACAAAGAGATATCTATATCGGATATACTTAACAACATAACGCTGTCCCCCACTCAAAACGGCATGGCGCTTGCCGCTACGTTCGGCAAAACCACCGTCAATGCGGATATCGTAATAGCGGACAACGTTCTTAGCGCAATTAACGTGAATTGCAATATCGACGGAAAGCAAATGGCGATTGCGCTTAACGTCCAAACGGCTGACGGCGTGCTTTGCGGTGTACAAACCACAAACGCCGATATAATGGGCATAGGCTTCGGACTTGACTTGACGGTCACGCCCGCCGAAAAACGTGCAGTAGCCCCCGACGGCGTCTATATGGAAATAAGCGAGCTCATTCCGTTCATCTCGCCGATTATGGATATGATAGATTGCGCCCAAACAGCAAAGACGATAACGGTAAACGTTTCCGACTTTGTGCTGACCGTCGGCGGCAAGGAAATGGCAATAAGCGGCGTAATCGACCTGTCGTTAGACCCGATTGCCGTCAGCGTACGGCTTACGCTGTTCTACGGCACCGACGACGCGCTTGCCGTTACCGTGATATACGAAAATAACGTTGTATACGTAGAAATCGGCAAGATTAAACTCAGCTTTAACGTCGCCACCGACATGGCGGTCATAAACGACGCGATGGCTAAGTACTTACCCGAATATCTCAGCCTTAAAGATATCGGATCAATGATGTCGTCCATATCCTCGCTTATCAAGGATATAAAGAACATTGCGGCAGCTGACGGCGCAGAGGAAATACTCGGCATCATGTTCAGCCAAGACAACGCGTACGGCAAGAGCATGATCGTGCAGGCTTTGGATATGATCCGCATAGGCAAGTTCAACGACGCCGTTACGGCAAGCGTAATAGTAATGGATTCGCCGTTCACCGTCACGCTCGACGTAACGCCGATAATATCCGACGGCAAGGTCGATTTCAAGCTGGGCGTAGCGGCGTCCAACCTGCTCAACCTCAATCTTACCGCCAAGCTTATATTCTCCGACTCCCCGCTCGGCGCAATAACGCCGACCGACGCGGCGAACTACACACCTGTCGTGGAGTTTGTCAACGCGGTAATCAATGCTGTCAACACTATTACCGCCAAGGTTCCCGACCAAGTAACTACGGACGAGGACGGCAACACTACAACGGTGTCGCAAATCGCGTTCTCGGTAGACACATTTGCGTTTGACTACGACATATTCAAAATCCTGACAACAGTGGACGAAAACGGCGAAATCGTCGAGGTCCAAGACGAAGCGGGCCGCCCTGCAATAGTAACCGACGAAGCCGGCAACAAGGTTGTCAAGCAGCATATCGACGTAAACAATATAGAAGGCAATCAGGCGCTTAAATTCAAGTACGTTACGACGACGCAAACAATAGACGGCGTAGACACCAAATCGTCCAAGATATTTATCGAAGCGCATATCAAGCTCGACATAAAGGAGTCGGACGACGGCGTTACGCAAAGCACGGCAAGTAAGCTGGGCTTCCCCATCAAGCTCAACCTGTACGTTGCACCCACCGAGCAATACCCCGACGGGCTGGCGTACCTACATTACGAGGAAGCAAACGGCTACGGCGAAAAGATTTCGCTCGACTACAACTCCATAATGGAAATCGTTGCGGCTGCGCTCGACATACTCAGCGTTGACGACGCAACTGTGGAATCGCTGCTCGGCAAGTACCGACTGGATATCGACAAAACGGTGTTCGAGTCAATGGCGATAGCGGGCTTGGACAGCATAAAAGACCTGCTCAACAATCTTATAAAGGCGGTTGACGAAGCCAAGCTTGCGCTCGGCGACGCCAAAGCCGCTTGGAGCAGAATGCAAAACGCCGGCAGCATCGACGCACTTATCTACGAAATGATGAACGACGAAAAGTCGGTCGAGGGCGAAACCGTTACCGAAAGCACTATCAAGACGCTTTTGGACAGCACTATATCTCACATTAAAGCGGCTATTGCCCTATTCAAAACGGACGACGGCGAAGACGACGAACAAAACAACGAGGACGGACAAATAAACGGCGCACTGTTCGGCAAGGTAGTAAACGCCGTGTATTTCCAAAGCGCGAATTCGGCGCTGTCGGCATACGTGGACAACGCGGTAGCCACCGGCACGGAAGGCTGGGCTACGGTAGAGGTAGCGAGCAGCGGTGACAAAATAAACAGCATCGGCGTGGACAATCTCGACGTCAACAAAGCCAAGCTTAACACGTTCGACATGCAGTTCACCGCCGGTCAAGAGCTTGATATAACGGTGCCTACGTCCGAATTCACCACCGACAGCAAAACCGCCTACTCCGACTTTGCCAACATAAAGCACTTGCTGTTCGACGTAATGAACACCGCGAATATGCTGGAATTCGAAATCGGCGGATTGGACACCGACGATGGCATAAGCCTGAACCTACACATAGGCAAACTGCAGCTTGAAAATGTAAAAATCAAAATTGACGCTAAGGTAAAAATTCTCGATAACGGTAAGGACGCATCTCCTCGTTATTCGACAGCGGCGGATATAGAGCTGCAAATTCCAAAAATGACGGTATTATCCACAGCAATATTAAACGGCATCGTACTTCCCGAATGTACAACAAGGCTATTCTTCTACGACGACGTGATATACATTGTCGGTCGTGATTGGCAACACGGTACCAAAAAAGACAACATAACCAGAAGCTATAATAGCCTTATCAATGGCATATACTGGAAAACCGAGGAGGTACAGGCGGCATTTACGGTATCCGAGCTTGGTTACATGATGAGCAACGATATAGAAAAATTCCTTAACGAATTTGTATTCCGTTTGTTACCGCTATCTCGATGCGTTAACTCTATCGGGGACATGGACGTTCAGCAAACTATTATAGACAACGTTACAAAGGAAGACACGAACAATAATACCCAAAATACTTTGGCACAAATATTCAAAAGCTATCAATACAACAACGGCAGTCACGACATCGTCATAGGGCTTGCGGAGCTTGCCGGAAGCACCGCACTCAGTGATGTGTCACTGTCGCTTATAGGCGCAAACGACGGCGATAAAAACATTTTGGACAACTACATACAAAGGCTCACTCTGGCGACGTCGATGGTAGGCCTGATAGACGTATCGATGGATGTTTCGTTGCGCAACGTCTCCACACCTACTGTCTACTACACCGACAAGGCTCTCAAACAGCCCTCGCCCAATAATATCGCTACCGAATTCAAACGCCAAGAGCTTGAATCGACAGGACTGTCCTCTACTACGATAAACGGCACAAAGTACACGATTGACGGATCGACTGCAACCGTGTATAGCAATAGAACCCCGACAGGAAAGGATAGCGACGTAAAATCACTGATAAACACTATACTGGCAAATGTTACACGCGACAAAGCCGGAAAAATCACAGCCGTTATAAACCGCGAGGGCGGCATACAGTGGACGCGCCCGTGGCAAGCGGCATACGAAGCTTCGTTAGCGGCGTAACAAAATCAATAAATTTGGTTTATACCACAGGGCAAGCCCTGTATCTGTGCGCAAAGCGCACAGTCCGCTGTAATCAGCGGGGTATTACACCAAATTTGTTGTCGTCGTATTTTTGCCCTTGCAAGCAAGCAAAAATACTCCTCGAATCAAATCAAAATCGCACAGCTAACAACTGTGCGATTTTTTTATTTCTTTTGTCAATCCGAGCGTAGCGAGGATTCTCAACCTTATTATAATTCTTAATTCTGCATTCTTAATTCTTAATTATTCCGCTATTTCCCCTACCGCGTTCTTTTTGACAAACGCGGGCAAATCCTTAACGTTGTTCTTGATGGCTATAAGCAGTTTCATATACAGCGCGGTTTGGGTTATTGCGGGACACTGCACCACGTTTTTGGGGAATGCGTCGGGTGCGTACTTTTTGTCGCCCGACAGCAGGAATATAGGCACGTCGGGATTTTTTTCGGCAAATTTGTTAAAGGTTCCTGTGTTTATCCTGCCCGAATGGTACGCCACCTGCACCACCGCCGAATAGCCTTTAAGGTCGTAAACGTCGTAGTCCAAGCCCATATACGGAACGATGCACAGCACCTTGCCCATTTCCAGCTCGAAGTTCATGCCGCGCATAAGTCCGCTGTCGGTAAACGTACTGCCACCCAGCGAGAAGTAAAAGTTTTCGTGCATATGCGCAGGGATAAGCCGCGCGCCGTGGTGTATGCGCACTACCTCCCCGGGGTTTTTGTACAAGACGTACACGCCGCGCTCGCCGCGCGCAATAAAGCTCTTTGTCGCGGTCAGCACGTCAAAACCGTTGCTGTCAACGTCGGTAAGCGGTTTGTCCGCCGCGCACATAACAATGGGTATTTTGGCGGACGCAAACGCGTAAGCCAAGTACGACGCGGTAAAGGCAAGCGTATCCGTGCCGTGCGTAACAACAACGCCGTCCGCGCCCTCTATCGCCTTTTCTATCGTCAAGCGCAATGTGTTAAGGTCGTCAAACACAACGCCGGCGCTATGTATCTTAAAATCGCCGAACACCTTGTTCGCGCCGATAACCGAAGCGATTTGCTTAGTCGCGGCGTCCGAAATGACAAGCTCGCCCTTTACGTAGCGACTGCCTATCGTACCGCCCGTTGCAACCAAATTGATTTTCATTACTTTACTCTCCTTTTAAGCTCGTTTAACAGATAGCAGATAACCTTAGCGTGGTCGAAGGCGACAAGCCCGCGCTCCACGATTTTTGTATTGTTAATATCGACATGCCCGAACCCGTCAAAAGCAATGTCTAAGGTGCAGCCGAATTTTTCATCGCCCGACGTAAACGTAAGCGAGTTACCCGACAAGCGCACGTCAAACCACTTGGCGTCTGCGGCATCGTCGCCCGCGGCAAAGCGGATATTATCGTCCACCTCGGCGGCGTACACAACCGTTATGTTGCGCCAGCGCGGATCGCGGTCGGGCGTGGACACTGCGGTCAGTTGGCACAACGGTAAATTTTTGACGCCCGTTTCTTCTTCAAGCTCGCGCGCGACTGCCGTTTCGCACGACTCGTCCTTTTCCACAAATCCCCCGGGGAACGCATACATACCGATAAACGGATGCCCGCCGCGCTTAATCATAAGAACGCGCAGTGCGCTATCGCCAAGCACGCGGTAAAGCACTGCGTCCACCGTCACCGACGGACAAAAATATTGGCGAATGTCATAATCACGCAAAAACTCCGCTTCGGTCTTTCCGTTTTTGTCCCTTGCCAAATCCATGATGCACTTCTCCCTATGTCGATTGACAGCTGAAAAGATTATACCATACCGCCGAATAAATATCAAGTGAATTTGTCCGTATAATTTAAAAGGTTGAGATTTCGAGCATTTTCTGCCCTCCGAGAAATCTCAACCTTATTTCATTGCTAATTCCAAATCAGGTAAGTTTTTCAATCAAGTTCAAAAACTTGTGCGCACCGCGCTCGTCAAGCGACGCGATATATTCTGTAAGCCGAGCAAAGTTGTCCGAGCTGTCGCCGTACGGGTTTTGGCAAGGCATGTGCTTGGCCGTGAGCTCGCTCACTATGCGTTCCACCTTGTCGCGGTGCGATTTAAGGCAAGAGCGGTATTTGTTTTGCAGGCGTAGCGCCTTTTTGGGATCGCCTCCCGAAAGATTTAGTATCGCCTTGCGCACGCTTATGCCCCGCCCTTTGGCGATTAAAACGTTACGTATAAGCTCGTCCGTTTCCGCCTCCGAAAAGGGCACAAACCTGTCGTGCATCGTGCCGTTTACCTTGATACCCAGCTTTGCCGCAACCTCGGGCACAAGCTCGAATGTCTTTGCCTGACCGTAGTAATAGTTGCGCACGGAATTGACCGACCGCCCCGTGCGGGTAGAAATATCGCGGAATGCCGCCGATAGGCTCTTGCCGCTTTTACGCGCGGCTTCGCAACTTTTGAACAGCTCTTTGGTCTGTTCCACCGTCCAGTTATTGTTGTTCATACAAAATCTCCTTGTTTTACGGGTGTCCAACCCCGATAGATACATTTTTACGGGCGCACTCGTGGTCTATACGACCGAAGCGTCGTTCGACGTACCGCAGTCGGGTACGACTTCACTCCGTTTCGGTCGTCTATCCTCACGATTGCATTCCGTAAAAACGCAAGCGCCCCAAGCGAGGTTATTTTGCAGCTATATCAAGGCAAACGAGTGAAGTCGTAGTCTTTGTACTACGTCGAGCGAGTTTAACGCCGATAGAGCGCAAAAGAACCCGCTTGAGGTGTGTCTACTGGGAGTTGAACACCCGTTGTACAAATAATTGCCTTGTCGGTCAAATAATATACATATCGCAAATATAAATATCATAATTATAGGGTATGGAATTGCACATACAAAGCGAATTCGACTGTATATATATGATAAACGGCGAGTTTTACGAATACGCCGACTGCGTAAACATGTCCGAATACGACGTGGTGTACGTTACGGTACTGCCGCTAAAACTCTCGCTGCTGCCGTACACCGTCAAGCTGTGCGGCGCGGAAAACGTAAGCAGCGAGCTTGCGCTCGGACTGCGGCTGTCGCCCGATCACTACCTGCTGTCGCTTTCGCCGCGATACATGACGGTGTACAGCGCAGCGCCTAAGCCCGCACCGCCAAAGAGTCATATCGCGCGACTGTTTTCGCTTATCAAATCGGGCGAAACGCAAGCGGCGTACGCAATGCTGTCCGACGAGCTTAAAGCCGGAATAAGCAAGGACACGCTGACTGCCTTCTTTGCCGAGTACGAAAAGCTGATAGAATGCAACTGGGAAAAAGGCAACAAGTTCTTTTTGGTAGACAAAAACAACGCCGCACGCTTGCACGCGTACACGCTCAAAAACGAGTTTATAGACGACATTAGCGAATGCGACTGATATTAGCTTGCCATAGGAATTTTATATTGCGGATAAGCAAATAGCCCTCTATCTTCGTTTCGAAGACAGAGGGCTTTTGTTTTGCACTTATTGCTCAACCTGTTCTTAAAAGCGGTTTAATCAATGCGGTTAGCCATGACAATATTTCGGGGACTTTTGCTTTTAACAAAGAAATCACTTCGGCATAATTCGCCTTTGTTATGGCGTTGGCTTGATAAACCGAGCCGACGGCTTTTGTTTTGCCTATGGCAATCATAGCGTACGCATGGTCGCCCATAGCAAAATATTTACCGACAGCCAGTGCCCCGACAGAAAATTCACCTACGGCAACTGCGCCTATGGCAAGAATGCCAAAGCATATTGCCCCCAATGCTATGAACCCCGCTGATATCGAACCTAAGCCTATCAGCCCCAATGCAAATACGCCCAGCGAAATTAAACCTAACGACAGCAAACCGAAAGACAGCACGCCTAACGACAAGAGACCAAACGAAATTATGCCCTTCGCTTTAAACCCGATAGCTATGATCCCCTTTGCCGTTCTGCCCCAGCCTATATTGATATGCCACAACGGTACGCCATGCACAGTCCTTGAACTTTTCCGCTCGAAATAAAAGTTTTTAAAATCGAAAACAACGGTCGTGCGCTGTTTTTTCTCAACACCGTCTTTCATTTCTACGCCGTCTTTCAACAGATAGTCCATAGAGCAATTATACAGCTCACCCAGCTTAATCAATTTGTCTGTTTCGGGATAAGCAAGATCGGATTCCCATTTGCTCACCGATTGGCGCGACACGTCTAAAATATCCGCAAGCTGTTCTTGCGTATAATTATTTTCTTTTCGCAGTTTTGCAAGTTTATCGCCTAACGTCACTATACCGATTTCTCCTTTATCGTATCCTACCGATAGGATAGCATACATAGGAAAATAATTCAACCAACTTACAATTTCTTTTTGTAAACTTCCGGTTGCTTTTGTTTTTTAGGATAAATCCCCGTTAAAAAAGCAAGGACTTTTTAGCCCTTGCTTTTATTCCGATAATAACGCTTATCTGTTGTTGTTTCTGCGCATAAGCAGCAGCGCAAGCAGGCGCAAAAACTGCAACGCCGTCATCATAAACGACGCAACGTAAGTCATTGCCGCGGCGGTAAGCACCTTTTTTACACCCGCCGCTTCTTCTTTGAGCATGCAGCCTTTTAGGTACTTGTACGCCCTGCGGCTGGCATTGAACTCGGTCGGCAGCGTTACAAGCGAGAACAGCAGCGACAGTCCAAAAACCACCAAGCCGACAATCAGCAGTATTTCGCCTATCTTGCCGTAGCTTGATGCAAAACCGAGAATATACCCTACAATAAATATCGGCCACATAAGCGTGCTGGCAAAGTTGACTATGGGTACAAGCTTTAACCGCGCCGACGAAAAGAAATATTTTTTTGCGTGTTGTATTGCGTGTCCCGCCTCGTGGCACGCAACGCCTATCGCGCCGATTGCCGAGGAATTACGCACGCTGTCGGACAGCGATATGGTATTGGTGGTGGGGTTAAAGTTG
>JAIEBI010000005.1 GCA_029070965.1 Clostridiales bacterium | reverse complement strand
GAGAAGCCCGCCGAACCTGTTGTTGAGGAAAAACCGGTCGAGGAAAAGCCTGCGGAAGAACAGCCTGCCGGCGAGCAAAAGCCCGAGGAACAGCCTGTTGCACCGACCGAGCAACCTGTGGAAGAAAAACCCGCACAACCCGTTAAGGAAAAGCCCGCCAAAAAGTCAGGTTCGTTTTTGGACAAGGTGAGTAACTTTATCAACAACAAGGGTAAGCTTCCGCTGTGGATAGTTGCCAATGCGTTGTTGCTGTTGAGTTCTATATTCCTTATGATAGGCGCGTTTAATTTCAGTGTTTTTGACGGTACGACGAGATCGTTAAGCGTGTTTAATTATTTTATCGCAGAAAATACCTATATTATAAAAACATTTTGGGTGACTGCCGGCGCGTGGGTTAACGGCGGATATGTGATGATAGGAATATTAATGTGGATAGCTACACTTGTTCCGCTTGCGCTTATCGTCAAAAATGTTGTGTTCTTAGTACTCAAAAAAGATAAAGAAGTGCATATGCTTGACGCCATAATCACATTTGCCTTCCTTGTAGCTTATCTCGGCGTTGTCGGTATGTACGGCGCTAACATAACTTGGGCGCATGTGCTTTCGCTTATAATGTCGATAATCTTGCTCGCTTACACGATTTTCGTAATACTTTTGGAAAACCGCGGTGGCATGTTCCCGTTCTTCTCGATAGCAAACCTTGTATGGATTTTGCTTTGCATGTTCCTTTTGACCAACACCAAGATTTACGACGCACCCAGATGCTATGCGGCTTATGTCGCCGGTTTGGACAGTGGCGCAGTCTTTGGATTCGTCATGCTTTTGATCGCTATAGCGGTGCTTGTGTTGCTTATAGTTATGCAGGTCAAAAAGCTCCCCAGCAAAATTGCATGGCTTTTTGAATTCCTTGTCCCCGCAGTTGCAGGTGTGTTAGCGCTTATTGCGCTTATAACCTTTGCCGGATTGACGCCTGTCGGCTACACTATTGGACCCGCATTTGTGTGCGGCGCGGTATTCACGTTGTTGCTTGCAATCGTCGACGTCGTGTTTGCGCTCGTACCGCAACTGCACAAGTTCAACGTTAAGGTTGCGGATAAAGTTGGCAAAAAAGAAGCTCAGCCCGCGGAACAGCTTGTGAATGAACAGCCCGCCGAGCAACCCGCTCCCGTTGCTGCTGACGAACAACCTACGTCTCCCGACAAGGTTAAATGCCCCGCATGCGGCATGGAAAACGGAAAAGACGACATGTATTGCATGAAGTGTGGCCGTAAACTTAAATAATATTGAACAACAACAAACGCCGTCCGTATGGGCGGCGTTTTTGCTTGACAATTATATTCGGCAAGTATATACTGATACTGTCTGAACCGAAAGCGCGCTGACGGTAAAGACGGCTAATACAGTGTCATTTTCGGCATAGCCGTTTTTTGCGTACCCTTCGGTTCAATCGGAGGGTATTTATTATGGAAAATTCCGATTGCAGAATAGCCTTGATAGGCATAATAGTATCGGACGGGGACGCAGTGGAAATGGTGAACGCCGCGCTGCACGATTGCGCATCGTACATTGTGGGGCGTATGGGCTTGCCTATGCGCGATAGAGGAGTAAATGCAATCACCGTCGTACTGGACGCGCCGCTAAATACCATAAATGCACTTACGGGCAAGCTTGGCAAGATAGCCGGCGTCAGCGCTAAGGCGTTGTTTAGATAGTAAACCGTTAATAACCTTTTAGGAGATATATAATTATGAAAAAACTCATTTCGGCAATTTGCGCGACTGCAATGTCGTGCGCACTTGTGCTCCCGCTTACCGCTTGCGGTGACGGCGACGACAAAGCTACTATTCATGTATATATGCCCGACGGTGCGCCCGCAATATCGCTTGCCGCACTTATGGACAGAGGTTACAACGGTTTTGACTTTACCGTCGTTCCGTCCGAGGAGATAGCGGGCGTTGTCAGCGCGCGCACTGCGGATATGGCAATCATGCCTATTGACGCCGCAGCAAAGCTGTACAACAGCGGCACGGACATCGTAATGCTTTCGGTCAACACGCACGGCAATCTTTATATAGTCGGGAGCGAGGAGAACGTCGCTCTCGCCGATTTAAAGGGCAAAAAGTTAGGCGTTATAGGACAGGGTAGCGTACCCGACAACGTTTTGCGCATGCTGCTTAAAGACGCGAATATAGACAGCGAGATTTCCGAAAACGAAGTGGCTGACAAAGTGGCGCTTACCTACAACGCCGCGACGGCGCTTATTCCGTTGTTCAAGCAAGGTAAGCTCGATTACATTCTGCTTGGCGAGCCGGCAGTCACCAATGCGGTAAACGCGACGGGCGGCAAGATAGCTATGGATATGCAGGCGCAGTGGGAGCAGGCGTTTGACGGGCAGTTTCCGCAAGCGTGCTTGGTTGCCAAGGGCAGTCTTGTAAAAAACCGCAAAACCGACGTGGATAAATTTTTGGCAAAGGTCAAAGAGTCGGACGGTTGGGCGGAGCTTAATCCCGACAAGGCGCTCAAAGCGGTGGAGAACAACATGAAAAAGGGCAATCAAACAACGCTCAAAGCGCTTAGCGCAAGCATAGTACAGCGGTGCAACATATCCGCGGTATCGGCAAGCGACAGCAAGTCCGAGTGCAATGCGTACTTTGAAAAGCTGCATGGGCTTACGGCTTACGGACTTGGTACGCCCGTGCTGGCAAAAGTGCCCGACGACAAATTCTACTACAAGGCGTAAATTTATTTAAACCGTGAAACTGAAAAAGACTTTTATTATTAACGCGCTGTATATCGTCGTCGCCGTTGCGCTCATTTTGTTGGCGTGGTGGGCGGCGTCGGTTACGGCCGATTCGGAGTTTGTGGTGCCGACTGTCGACGCCACTTTTTCCGCGTTCAAAAAAGTCTTTGAAAATCCCGAATTTTGGCACGGCTTGGTTGGCACGCTGTTGCGCAGCGTTATCGGCTTTGTCGTAGCGGTAGTGCTGTTTTTTGTCACCTTCTTTTTGTCGACGGCGTTTAACGGCTTTAAGAGGGTGGTAGAGCCCATTATAGGCGCTATGCGCTCGCTGCCGGCGGTGGCGGTAACGCTTATACTCATGCTCGCGGTGGGCGGCAACGTTACGCCCGTTGTGTTGGGCGTGCTTGTCATTTATCCCATAATGTATTCGACGGCGATATCGCGCACGGCAACGCTGCCGAGCGAGCTAAAAGAGATTTGTATTTTGTGCGGCGGCGGGCGGTTTACAATGTTCAAGTCGGTGTATTTGCCTTGTCTTGCGGGTGGGCTTCCCGAAAGCCTTGCCACAACCTTTTCGTACAACGTAAAGGCTGTAATCGGCGCGGAAATATTGGCGCAAACGGTGAACAGCCTCGGCATGCTTATGAAGCTAAGCCAAGTGTACTTGCAGCCCGCTATGCTCGTGGCGTTTGTAATAGTTGCGGTTGTCGTTTCGGTCGCGGCGGAAGCAGTGATACGGTTAGTATTGAAAATCGCGTTACGCCGATTTGCAGATTAATAGTATGGTGTTCATACTTGACAAATAAAAATTATATGATATACTGTAATTATGGACAAAGATAAAAAGACGACGACTCCCAAAACGGCGTCGCCCAAAACCAAAACCGTCGAGCCCAAGACAGCAGAGCCTAAAACGGCGTCGCCCAAAACAGTGACGCCCAAAACGACGGCACCCAAAACGACGGCGCCCAAAACGACGGCGCCTAAGACTGTTGCTCCCAAGACGACTACGCCGCAAACGACGGCGCCTAAGACTGTCGTGCCTAAAACGACGACTCTCAAAGCAACGGAGCGCAATCCCGAGGTGGTGGCAACTGCCGTCGAGCAAATGCCCGACAAAAAGCCGGCAAAAAAGCCCGAACAGCGCATTATCACCAAGGACGCCGAATACGACAGGGGCGGCGGGGCCAAAATCGATCCGTCGGTAATCGATAATTCGGTGTTTGACGACGACGTCACCGACGAGCCCGTTACGTCTTATCATTATCGGTCGATGACTATCGACCATACTATGTTGAGCCGCGAGGCGGCTACCGGTCGGCGCAGGTCGGGCAGGCGGCGCAAGCCTAAAACGGTGGATCTTACGACGGCGGAACGGTACGATCCCGATCCCGACGTAGGTTTGTCGAGCGAGGTCGTGGAGGCACGCACCGAGCAAGGGTACGACAATTTTGTCAAAAAGAAATCGGGCAAAAGCTATTTGTCCATATTTATCACTAATATATTCACGTTTTTTAACATGCTCACGTTTATCGTGGCGGCGGCGCTTTTGGTTGTGGGCGCGGGCGCGACTCAGCTGTTCTTCATAGTAATAATAGCTGCGAACGTGATAATCGGTATTTTCCAAGAAATCCGATCCAAGATGAAGATAGACAAGCTGTCGCTGGTGTCCGCACCGAGCGCGGTAGTCATACGCGACGGCGAGCGGTGCGTAATACCCACTGCCGACGTCGTGTTGGACGATATTATTTGCTTTGAAATGGGCAAGCAAATTTGCACCGACTCGATTGTCGTGCGAGGTGAGTGCGAGGTAAACGAATCGATGCTTACCGGTGAAAGCGAACCGGTCAAAAAACGCGTCGGCGACGTGCTGTACAGCGGATCGTTTTTGAGTAGTGGTTCGGTGGTGGCGCGCGTGGACAAGGTGGGCGCGGCAAACTACGTGGAAACGCTCACGTCGCATGCTAAAAAGTACAGAAAGCCCAAGAGCGAGCTTATGTCGTCCATCAAGCTGATAATCAAAGCGTTGTCGCCGTTTATTATCGCTATCGGCGCGCTCATGGTGTGGATAGCCTACCGCGATATCGTGCCTGCCGGCGGTAAGGCGACTTACGACGACTGGAACAGAATAGTGACGGGCGCAGCGGGGTCTATTATAGGAATGATACCGTCGGGCATGTTCTTGCTTACTTCGCTTGCGCTTGCCGCGTCGGTACTGCGGCTTGCGCGCAAACAAACGCTTGTTCAGGACTTGTACTGCATAGAGATGTTGGCACGCGTTGACGTTTTGTGTTTGGACAAAACGGGCACCATAACCGACGGCTCTATGGAAGTAAACAACGTAATAGAGATAAAAGGCTTTGAAAGCGATTACTCGTTGGGCGAGATAATAGGCTCTATGCTTACGGCGACGGGGGATAACAACCAAACCGCGCTCGCACTTGCCAATAAGTTCGGATACAGCAAGGCGCTCAATGCCACGGCAGTTATGCCGTTCTCCTCACAGCGCAAGCTGTCCGCCGTCACGTTTGAGGGAGTAGGCACGTTCATGCTGGGCGCGCCCGAATTCGTACTCAAAGACTTGGGTGTGCGTATAGAAAAGCTTATCAACGAGAATGCGTCCAACGGCTTCCGCGTAATGGTGCTTGCACATTCGCCCGCCGACATTGTTGGCGAAAAGCTGCCCGCCGTGCGTAGGCCTGTGTGCTTGCTTGTAATAGAAGACCATATCCGCGAGGACGCGGTGGAAACTATTCGCTGGTTCAAGGAGAACAACGTCGCGGTCAAGGTCATTTCGGGTGACAACCCCATGACGGTGTCCGAGGTCGCGCGGCGCGTTGGCGTGGAAAACGCCGAGATGTATGTGTCGCTCGAAGGCTTCTCCGATCAGGACGTAATCGAGGCGGCAAACAAGTACACTGTTTTCGGCAGGGTTACGCCCGAACAAAAGCGGCTGCTCATTTGCTCGATCAAGTCAAAGAACCACACGGTCGCAATGACGGGCGACGGCGTAAACGACATACTAGCAATGCGCGAGGCGGACTGCTCGGTCGCTATGGCGTCGGGCGCGGAAGCGGCGCGCAACGTCAGCCACTTGGTGCTGCTTAACAACGACTTTACGTCAATGCCCGACGTCGTTATGGAAGGTCGGCGCGTAGTCAACAACATTCAGGCGTCGTCGGCAATGTTCCTTATGAAGACGTTTATGTCGATAGTGCTGTCAATAATCTTCTTGGCAATGCAAAAGACGTATCCGCTTGCCACAAACAACCTTATGGCGTTAGAGGTTTGCATTATAGGTATACCGTCGTTCTTCTTGGCGCTTCAAGGCAACAAAAATATTATACGCGGCAAATTCCTATCCAACGTTATATCGCGCGCCGTCCCCGGCGGGGTAGCGCTGGTAATGGGTGTTATGGCTATGTATATGTATAACGTGTTCTTACCTATGCCGATGATGAGCACCGACAAGTATCCGCCGCAGCTCATATGCATGATGGTTGTTGCAATCACCTGCGTCGGTATGATGGTGTTGTTCAGACAGTGCGAGCCGTTCAACACATTCCGCACCGTGCTTATGATTTGCGTAGTCGCGCTTACGGCGGCGTTTATATACGTTATGCCCGACATAGGCATAGTTAAACTTGGATTTACGCAGGTTTGCTTCTGCTCGACGGTAGTGCTTGCAAGCTACTTTGTTGTCACCATTCTAACTAAAATTCTAAGCGCTATCAAATTCAAATAGTTATACGGGTGTTCAACGCTAAATAGACACATCCGCAAAAAGGGGCCGACACACATTTTCACATACCATATACGGTTATTGCGTGAGTTATACATAATAATTTTGTATCATGGTATACGGGTGGGCAATCACACTCGTTCACACAAGAGAGAGGTGTAATATGGCAAAATTTCTTATAGTAGACGACGAACAGGGTATTCGTCAGGTAATCAAAGAGTATTGCGAATTCGAGGGCTACGAAACGGAGTTCGCCGCCGACGGTATGGACGCCGTAAAAAAGGCGCGCGAAACCGACTTTGATATGATTATTATGGATGCTATGATGCCAAAGCTCGACGGCTTTTCCGCTACGAAGGAAATTCGCAAATACAAAAACACGCCCATAATAATGCTTTCCGCGCGGGTAGAAGAGTACGACAAGCTGCACGGCTTCGAAATGGGCGTAGACGATTACGTTACCAAACCTTTCAGTCCCAAGGAGCTTATGGCGCGGGCTGCGGCTATTATGCGGCGTGGTGCAATGAGCGAGGACAAAATGACGTCGGGCGACCTTACTATCGACTTTGCGGGTTGCGCGGTGTTCATTGCGGGCAAGCGCGTACCTATGACTCCCAAGGAATGCGAGCTTATGTTCCTGCTTGCGCGGTACAACGGAAAGGCGTTCACTCGCCAAGAACTGCTCGACAAAATTTGGGGCTTCGATTATTACGGCGACGACCGCACCGTGGACACGCACATAAAAATGTTGCGCAAGTCGTTGGGCGAAAACCACCGCGACAAAATTGTCACCGTGCGAGGCATGGGCTACAAAGCAATACTGTAATAATTCGGAATTAAAGTACGGAGAAAAAGATGAAACAGTTCGACAACGTAACAATACTCAATCATCCGCTTATCAGGCACAAAATAGCGATGCTGCGGTCGGTTGAAACCAAAACCAAGGATTTTCGCGCATTGGTGGAAGAAATAACAATGCTGCTCACATACGAGGCGTTTAAGGACATGCCCACGCACGAGGTGGAAATTACCACGCCGCTAATGAAGTGTAAGCAGCAAATGGTTGTGGAAAACTCGGTTGCAATCATACCTGTGTTGCGCGCGGGGCTTGGCATGGTCGCCGGCGTACATACGCTGTTCCCGACGGCAAAGGTGGGGCATATAGGCATGTACCGCGACGAGCAAACGTTGGAGCCGCAGGAATATTACTGCAAGCTACCCGACGGCGTGCAAAACATGCGCGCGATAGTATTAGACCCGATGCTCGCTACCGGCGGCAGCGCGGCGGCGGCGATTGACCTACTCAAACGCAAGGGCTGCAAGGACATTCGCCAAATGTCGATTATAGCCGCGCCCGAGGGCATAGAAAAGCTCGCAACCGCTCATCCAGACGTCAAGATTTTCGTGGCTGTGCAAGATCGAAAGCTCAACGAAAACGGTTACATACTCCCGGGGCTGGGCGACGCAGGCGACAGACTTTTCGGAACAAAATAATAAAAAATCCGCTTAGGCGGATTTTTTAATTCAGAATTATGAATTAAGAATTAAGAATGAAAATAAGGATGATATTTTTATAGTATTTCCTTCCCTTGGGGGAAGGTGGGCGCGAAGCGCTCGGATGAGGGCAATGACTAAAATTACAATCTTATTTATAATTCTTAATTCTGCATTCTTAATTCTTAATTATCTTTACCAGTCTTCCTTGATATAACGCGACGGTTGTTTTACGTCGTCGTAAAACTCGTCGTAAATTTCCTTGGCGCATTTTTTGCGCCTAGGAAAATCCTCTTGCTCGAAGGCGTCCTCATCGGCGTTTTCGGCTAATCTCATAAGCTCAAGATTTGTCATATCGATATTATATACCGATAAATAAACAAAATCAAGCGAATTTTTATGATATTTATTCGTAAATAATTGTAAAATCCGTGATAATAAATTTGAGGTTGCATATTGACATATAATATAAACGGTGGTATAATAGTCATAATCATGGAAAATGAAGTACAACAAAACGAGGCGGGGGAAACTGTTAGTCAGCAGCCTGTAAAAAAACACAATAAGGTATTGCGCGGGTTTAGTATATTCGGCGTACTCTTATTGATTGCCATTTTAACTGCGCTTATAGTAAATGCATTGTTGACAATGTTCATGGACGACTACTATACGACGTTCGGCGATTACCGACTGTTTTCTATCGTGTCCGATTCCATGGAGCCTACCATACCAAAGGGCAGTATGATTGTCGGCAAAAAGCCGAGTTCGGTCAAGGAAATAAAAGCGAGCTCGTCGGAGACCGCCAAGGACGGCACGGTCATTACGTTCAAAACCAAAAACGCGAGCGGGGAGAGCATACTGTTGACCCACCGCGTGGTGGGCATATCCACCGACAAAAACGGCAAAGTAACGTTCACAACGCGCGGCGATAACGCCAAGGGCGTGGACGGAGTCCATCCCGCATTTGAGGACGTGGTCGGAATATACACCGGCAAAAAGTGCGGATTTTTCGGCGCACTGTTTGGATTTTTCGCGTCTGCGCTGGGCGCGAGCGTACTTATATTCTTTATTTTCATAGTGGTTGTTGCGTGGATAACCATACACTACGTCAACAAGACGGAGGAACGCAAGGCGCTGGAAAAAGCGGCGCTCAAAAAGAGCGCGACGGCGCTTGGCGGCGTCAGCCTTAGATACGACAACATTCACGAGATAGTCGCGGTTATGGACGTGCTGGGCATGGTCAGCGAGGAGCCGAAAAACCATGCGGAAAGCAAACAGGTAGCCGAAAGGTTAAATGCATTCATACGCGCGTCCACGTTCGAGCTTCCGAAAACGGCGGAAACGGCCGCGATATTAGATACTCTGCCCGCGCCCGACACCCCGGGCTCGCTTGCTGCGGCGCTGTCGGCGGGCGCGACGCTCAGGCAAGCCGAGGACGGACAAACGCTCATACTCACCACCATGTCGGGAGGCAAGAACATAATGCTCACGCCGGTCAACACTCCCGACGGAATTATACTGTGTCAGCAAGGCGTACGCATTTCTACGGACATCGCACCCAATATCGAAGCTATGGGCGCTATGAGTATGCCGACAGTACCCGAATTTTTCGAGGGGCAGCCGCTTGAAAAGAACGTGGAATATCCCGAGCTTCCCCAGCCCGCAAAGATAGGGCCGGACGTATTGTTGAGCGGGGAGCAGGCACAAGCCTTCTCCAAGCAAATCCCGACGCAGGTCGCAATCGGCGCGGCAAAGCAGGAACAAAAAGCGGCGGCGCTGCCCGAGCATGCCAAGCAGGAGGAAGAAAAGCCCAAACAAATCGAACAGCCCACGCAAGTCGACAAGGCGACGGAAGAAGAGCAAAAACCCAAGCGCACAAGAAAGCCGCTCACCGAGGAGCAAAAGGAAGAGCGCAGGAGAAAGCTTGCCGAAAAGAAAGCGCGCGATCAGTCCCGCGAAGCGTACTTGAAATATAGAGAGATGACGGCGGAGAAGGAACTCAAACGCGCGGCGCGGCTGCGCAACTTGCTTACCGAAACGGCGCCGCTCACTCCCGAGGAACAGCTTAAAGTTGCGGCGCATAAGGCGCAAAACCCGCCCAAAAAGAAGAGAAAGCCGCTTACAGAGGAGCAAAAAGCCAAGCGCAGGGCGGCGGAGGCGCGCAGAAAGCAAGAGCAGGAGCAATTCCTCAACTCGCTCACGCCCGAGGATAGAGAACTGGTATTGTCGGAGCGCAAGCTCGCCAAGTCCCGCGAAAAATCCATTCGCAAGCTAAAACGTATCGAGGCCGACCGCGAATTGCTCAACAAAATAGACGAATAATATTGATTAAAAAAATCCGTTCGACGAAAAGAACGGATTTTTCATATATGTCACATATACAAAAATCCTGTAAATTTTTTTAAATAGGTATTGACTTTAAACATATATAAGGTGTATAATTATAATACACTGTAATTAAAGTGGGGGAAAGCATAGAGGGAAAATGCAACGAGTCAGTCGTTTGAGGTTTATTATATTGGCGACGATTGCGTGCGTGATACTGTTTTGTATCGCGGCATTTTCCGTGTCGCTTGCGCTTTGGAGCGGCAGCGACGAGACCACCGCCGAGGTATCGGGCGAGTCGGGTCTTTTCTATGTTGAATATCCTTTGTACAATACAAGAGAGGAGGTTGTTCCTCCCGCATTGAATTCGGGCACATACTACTTGCAAGTCACGCCCGCAAACAATACAAATAATATATCCGATTACTATGCAATGACGGAGAACAATGAAACCGAAAAGAAACTGACAGGCGTATTATTGCATGTCGGTGATACTTTGGCGGTGTATAATGGCACTACGCCCGAAGATATAAATGGTAATAGCCAACAGGATAGAAGTGATTGGTTAACTCTTGATGACGGAAAGTATACGATAAAAACAGAAGGTCTTTATGATTTTTACTATGTTTTTGCAGAAGACGCTCGCTATTTTTGGATAAATCGAACTGATTATGTGGCGCCTAATCCATCCGACTATGAGTATTCGTTTACGGTTAAGTTTTCGGATATTGACGAAGAAAAAACCATACACTATAAACTTGATGGTTTCACTACTCCGTGTGCATATATATGGTCGGAGAATGGCGGCACTAAATATTACTATAACGCAAATTGGACTACCGGTAATAACACCGGAGATTCCATTGGTGGAGGAAATCCCAAAGCAATGGCCGATGCCGGTACTACGGCTGTTAAAGTCGGAGAGTTTGCCGAAACCAAGGTTATATTTACAAATGGCGGATGGACTGATCAAAGCGCCAACTTAATGCTTGGCGGTTATGCGGACAAAAAAGATAATTACGTCACGATAGGCACAATACCGACTAACGACGGTAGTACCCCGCCTACGCTTTCAGGTTCGACAACATGGAACGAAGGGTCGGCTGCTGACGAAAAAATGGGCGAGCAGATAGTACGTGAGGTAAACGCCAAAATCACAAAAAACGATAGCGGGCAATTTGTATACAACAACTACGTTTGCGTTTCGCGTAAAAACGAGGACGGTGCAGCCGACAACTCCATCGCGTACCTCGAATTTTCTGTGTCCGACTGCAAGATAAACGGTACGACGGCAAGTCCGTATAACGTTGTGGTTAAGTCGGTAACGTTGACCCGTAGAGATACAGACGAAAACGGCGTGCCTACGGATGGATTTATAACACCCGCGCCGCGTATTTACAACTACGATTCCAATGAAATGAGGCTCGGTCCCGATTTCAGCCACAACAAGCCCGACCCCGACGGTAGCGAAGGGCGCTACGCTATTTTTGCGCACGGCAACAAGCATGACGTATCCGAGGGGTTAGAAGGTGAAGCGCAGGATAACCATATGATTGACCACTACGACGACGGTACGTACGTAGTGCTGTTTTTCGGTGACGGATATCAGCAGTATTTTGCATTGGATATAGAGATAGTACTCGAAGTAGCTGATGCTACGGCAGAAGATTTAGACTTTACGCTCACTGTTCATGCGAGCAATACGAACAACTGGCAGCGTTACGAAGAGGGTTACGGCAAGCCTTGGGGCTTGTACTTGGGTGGACTTATAAACGACGTATGGTCGTGGGATCCCAGCCGCACCACCGAGATGAGCGGCAATCCCGCAATCACCGCTGCCGACGTTTCCACAATAAACCAAAACGGTATAATGGTCAGTTATCCTAATATAGCTATCGACTATACCATTACGCTCAACTTGACGAAGGGCTCGCTTGTCAAGCCTTACCTGCTCGATTCAACGGGTTACCGCAGGCAAGAGGGTGGAGCGGAGGCAAACGCCGCAACTGCGTACTTTGTAGCCAAAAAGATTATCGCCTCTGACGGACTGTATGACGGTACAGTAGACGGTAGACCGTATTACAACATAAATTCCGCCGTAACCGATTTGGGTAATATAAACATATATATTCCCTATACGGGCGAGTATACGTTTAGGTTAAAGGGTAAAGTTACCCCCGGATACACTGCTGCAAGAAGCGGCTGGTACGTAAATCTTGTTACCGGCGAAACCAAAAAGGTCGACGACAATGAAGAAGCGCCGTCACAAGATGATTATTGGTACGGCGTAGCGGCATTCAATTTCTTGGTCGACGAGCTGTACATAAGCACTGCGGATACGGCGGCCGAGTTTACGGTTAAGTTTGAGCTTAACGGCGGTACCGGTGCGGGCGATTATTCCGACCAAAAGGTAAAGTTCGGACAATGTGCGACCAAACCTACCGACCCGACCAACGGAACGTTGAACTTTGGCGGCTGGTACACCAACGAGGCTTGCACCGGCGCCGCGTACGACTTTAACACGATTGTCACCGGCAATATTACGCTCTACGCAAAGTGGGCGGCTAATATGTTTACTGTAACGTTCGACGCAGGCGACGGCTCGTTCGACGAGGGCGTGCAAAACGAAGTGACCGTTGCGGAAGGAACTCCCGTGTCCAAGATACAACCCGATCCTAAATATGCAAAACATATATTCGACGGCTGGTACGACAATGAAGGTTGCACGGGCGAACCGTACGACTTTGATAGTGCGGTCACTGCGCCGTTTACGCTGTATGCCAAGTGGCTCGACGCGGTTACGGTAACGTTTGACTTAGGCGACGGCACAACTCAAAAAGTAGAAATCGTCAAAGGCAGCAGTGTCACCGAATGGCCTGAAATAGCATCCACAGGTTACCATCATTTCGACGGCTGGTTTACGGAAGGCGGAATGCCGATTGTTACAGCGACCGAAATCTTCGATGCCGATACAACCGTATACGCGCGCTTTACCGACAAGGTGCGTATAGTGATAGACGCTTCCGCGCTGTACAACGTAAACAGCAGTAACACGTACCATATTCACGCTTGGAATAGTGACGATCAGACGTTGACGGGCGCGTGGACAGAACGTAAGCAGTTGACGCATATGGGCGGCGGCAAGTTCTATTATGATTTGGACCAAGTGCCGAGCGGATTTATAGTCACTTTGGATAGCAACGACACTATGATAGAATTGGGTCGTTATCAACCCGATTCAGTTGCCGGCCTGGCTCTCGGTGCCGAATCAACGCCGTTTACGATGAACGTTGCAAGCCTGACGTTTAATAGCCAATTGTACAATCAAATCGGTTTGGTATTTAACGACGGCGTTATAGTGCTTGACGCATCGGCTTGGTCTGCGGATGACCGTCCTAATCAAATTTACATGTGGAAAGGCATCGGCGGAGATATCACCGCAGGATGGAGCGGCGACACTATTAAGTATGGTGAGTTTAAAAAGTATAATGTTGGGCTTTCGGCCGTATACGGAATAATTTTGGTGAAAAACGGCAGCGGTGTGACGGGAGATATAACGCCCGGCAATACCACTGATGGCGTCGCATATCCGTCTCTCGAAAACGGCAATATATACATCATTAAGGAGCACACTCTCACCGCAAAGACTCCGGTAACAGTAACGTTCGATTCTGACGGCGGCAGCGCGGTTGACGCTCAAACGATATGGTCCGGCGAAAAGGTTATCAAGCCTACCGACCCCACCCGCGCCGACTATATATTTAACGGCTGGTATAATGGTGCGACCGCGTGGAATTTCGCCAACGAGGTAACCGACAGTATGACACTGACCGCGCAGTGGTTGGAGGCAGTCACTGTCACGTTTGACGGAAACGAGGGTACGTGGAGCGACGGCAAAGGAGAGCAAGATGTCACGCTCGGCAAGGGTCAAACAGTTACGGCATACGCCGCGCCCGACAACGCGCCCGACGGCCAAGTATTCATGCATTGGAGCGAAACGCCCAAAGGCGAACCGTTCAGCTTCGGCACTGCCATAACCGGACCTAAAACGCTATACGCCGTTTGGAAGGTTAGGGACGTGAACAAGGTTTACATAGAGCTTGATGCGTCCGAATGGCCGGGCTATAACCATGCCAATGCTTACACATACCGCATCAGTATAGGCGGAACGGACTCGGGCTACGAAATGACCGGTTCCGGCACTACATACACTTACGAATTGGATAGCGTCGACGACATATCGAGTATAACGTTCATTCAGTATCAGCACGGCACGTATACAGAGATATCGCGCTATGTCGTTTCGGTCAGTGGTCTAACCTTTGGCGAGACTTACACGTATAAGGCTACGATAGCCAACGTAACTATCGTAGGCACAAACCGCATGGGTTTATGGTTTAACGACGGTATAATCGTACTTGACGCGTCCTCGCTGAACGATCCTGCTAATATCCATATTTGGAACCAGTCCAACGAAAATTTGTTTGGCGCATGGCCAGGCAGGTCGATTGATTATAACAAGTTCATCGACTGTTCATCTTGGAATATGGGTGACGTAAAAGGCATTATATTGAACAAAAATAACGGCGGCGATAATTTGACCGGCGACGTCCTTGTTAATCAAAGCGACGATAATCAGCTCAAAAACGGACATATATACAACATAGGCAGCAATCAGCATTTCGCTGAAAAAGTGCAGTATACCGTTACGTTCGACGCCTACGGCGGCTCTTGGAGCGACGGAACAGATGTTCAAACGCAGTCGATTGACAAGGGCGGAAAGGCAGAAGAGCTTGCCGCACCCGACAACGCGCCCGCTGGCAAGGCGTTCGGCGGTTGGTATAAAGAAGGCGAGGACACGGCGTTCAACTTCAATACTCCTATAAACAGCGCTGTCAAGCTTGTAGCCAAGTGGGTTGACGTGTATACTATAACGTTTGACCTTAACGGTGGCGAATGGAATACAAACGCTCCCGCAGGCAATACGATTATTACCGACATAAACGGTCGTATTCCGTCCGGCTCTGTTCCTACGTTGAAGCAACGGGAAGACTATATATTCAATGGCTGGAAGGTAGGTAACACCGACACCGTTATACTTCAATCCAGTCTTGGTACCACGGTATTCAGTGCTAATACCACGCTTACTGCGCAGTGGACGGAAAAGCCTGCCGACACTGTTACCGTAACGTTTGACGCCGGTGAAGGTACGTGCGCTACGGAATCGGAAACCATTACCAAAGGGACTGCGCTCACTACGCTTCCCAATACTGCGACCAAAGATTTACATTCGTTCGACGGCTGGTTTACTGAAGATGGTGAAGAGGTTTCCGCTACGACGACATTCGATACTGATACAACCATATATGCGCATTGGACGGCGGTAGCGTACCGCATAGTACTTAACGTCACCAACTGGACTGGTACCACGGGGTATGATTACCACATACACGCTTGGGGTGGTACAGGCGTAGGAACTGTTACAGGTGGTAGTGTAGCGGACGATGAGAAATGGAATAATCGTGACAAAATGATTTCCATGGGTAATAACAAGTACTATTTTGACCTTACCAAGACAGGTATAACAACTATTATCTTTACACAAGACACCACAGGAACAAGAACAGAACATTCGCGCTATTTGATATACGTTAGTGGGATAAATCTTGGCGATACATATAATGTTGAAAGCAGTATGGCAAAGTTAAACGCAACGACATGGGCGAATAGTTGGGGCAATATTTCGGATATTAAATTAACTTATTCTACCACCAATACAAACCCGTCAAACAATGTCGGCGATGGTATTGATTTCAGTTCTGATAAGACAATCTGGGTGCCTACTACTATCAAGAGAATGTACTTCTTCTTCAAGCAAGGTGGTCAGCAGTGGCGTAGTGAGAATGAGAATGATACGAATGCTACAAGTGTTACGGTGACTAATGGCAGGACTTATAACATTTCTGTTAATTGGAAATCGGACAATAACAATAATCCTAAGCTTTGCACAATTTCTCTTGGATAAGGACATCCCTCAGTCGGGCGAGTAGACGGTAAACAACAGCGATACAACGGTTTTAATTGGCGCGAGGGCGTCAGGTAAAATAAAAAACAAAAAAATATTTTCTTAAAGGAGAAAACAAATCATGAAAAAAGCAATCAAAGGACTCATCATCGCAGCTTCCGTTGCCGCAGTTGTCGGCGTTGCCGGCGTTTCGTTCGCTAAGTGGGCTGGTGATGCCACGGAACCCGTTGAATTTACGGGTGCAACCGGAGCGATTCAAACTCTCGGCGAATTATCGGTTGAAGCTGATGCAGCTTCGCTTGATGATGACAGTAATCTTAAAGCATTGGTTCCTGCCGACCAAGGAACAGTAACCGGTGCCGTTAACTATTGGAAGTTTACGCTTTCCGTGCCTGACGCTACCGGTGGTGCGACGCCGACGTATTCACTTGCAGCGACGTTAAAGAAGGGTACCGGTACCGAGGTAGGCGCAGCAAAATTGTATTGGCTTGACTCTGCGCCGAATGCTACTACGCCCGAAACGACTAACGAAATTGATGGTGGAACAATTACGCCCGACGAAGATGGCGTAGTGTACGTTTATATGGTAGCTACCGGCACTGATGCTATGAATGCCGACATCACGTTGACATTCTCGGCGGCATAATCTAAACCTAAATTCGCTTTGTGCACAAACATGATTTTTACAATTCCGATAGCAGGGTATCTGGATTGTTAAAAATAAAAACAAAATCAATAATAAATTTTCTTAAAAGGAGAAAACAAAAACATGAAAAAGACAGTTAAATCCCTTATCATAGCGGCTTCGGTTGCCGCTATCGCGGGCATCGGCGCTGTATCGTTTGCGGCGTGGAATGGCGGCACTGTTACTCCCGCTGACACAACCGGTACCGTTGGCAATATTGTTACCGATGCAGGTGTATTGGCAGTAGCGCAAACCGATAACTTATTGTTAATTCCGTATGACCAAACGTTTGGTGTCGATACAACCACAATGACCACAATGCAGTCCTTTACTGTAACATACACTCAGGGCACCGGAGCTGCTGCGGAAAACTACGATTTCTCGATGAAATTGACAGAAAATACCGGCAATCTTACACTTTATTATAAACTTGGCTCTGCTACGGCCCCTGATAAGACGGATGAAGTATCCGACCTTACAACAAATGGCTGGACGCTTTTTGGAACCGGCGACATTGCATTGACTTTGACGTCTAATACAGCAACAATCAATGTAATTCTTGTTTCCAGCAATCCCGACGATATGGACGCTACTTACGAAATTACGGTTTCTGCGGCAGAGGCAGCCTAATCTCCATACATACTGAAAATCAAAATTGAATAAATGCTTGTTTGCGCCTGTAGGCGTAACAGCGTAAATGCGCTTATTTCCCTGCGTGCGCAAAACAATCATCAAGCCGATCGCTTTTAGCGGTCGGTTTGTTTTTTTCTCGGCGGCGCATGCATCGCCGAATACGGGACTACGTGCGCCGCGGCGGTTTGGTCACGTAGGTGGGTCTACGCTCCCGTCACCGCCACGTCGCCTGTTGCCCGTCTGCGGCGTGCCTTCGCCGCCGAGGTAGGAATGAATTTGGAATTGGCAGACTGTGCTTCGCGTCCTCTTTTGTTACTCTGAATGTTTTTTGCCCACCGAAGAGTCTCAACCTTATTTATAATTCTGCATTCTGCATTCTTAATTCCGCCTTAAATTATATTATTAGTTATCCGTAAACTCTTGATTTTATCTTTGGATTATGGTAGAATTATAAATGGCGTAAAATACGCGTAAATTTGCAATGCCGTTATTTAGCAAAAGCGGCATAGCGAGGTATATATGGGACTTATTTCTTTTATAACGGGCAGTGATAACCGTCGCAACGTTAAGCGGTTGTCGGCTAAGGCGGAGCAGGTGCTTGCGCTTGAAAGTAGGTTTGCCGCAATGTCGGACGACGAGCTGCGCGGAATGACCGAGCAGTTCAAAAAGCGGTACAACGAAAACTTTGAAACGCTGGACGATCTTCTTCCCGAGGCGTTTGCGGTTGTGCGCGAGGCGGGCAAGCGCGTGCTTAACATGAAGCACTTCAAGGTTCAGGTTATGGGCGGTATCGCTTTGCACCAAGGCCGAATTGCCGAGATGCGTACAGGTGAAGGTAAAACGCTCGTTTCCACTTTGCCCGCGTACCTTAACGCGCTTACGGGCAAGGGCGTTCACGTCGTTACCGTCAATGATTACCTTGCGCGGCGCGACGCGGAGTGGATGGGCAAAATTCACCGCTTCCTCGGGCTTACCGTCGGCGTTGCCGTTTCGGGCATGCGCCCCGACGAAAAGCGTGCGGCGTACAACTGCGACATAACGTACGGCACCAACAACGAGTTCGGTTTCGACTACCTGCGCGACAACATGGTTGTGCGCAAAGCGGATATGGTTCAGCGCGATCTTGCGTTCGCCATTATCGACGAGGTTGACTCCATTCTTATCGATGAGGCGCGCACGCCGCTTATTATTTCCGGTCGCGGCGGAAAGAGCAGCGAAATGTACAGCCGCGCCAACCGTTTTGCACGGCGCTTGGTCAAGGACGAGGACTTTGAAATCGACGAGAAAAAGCGGGCTATCAACCTTACCGAACACGGTATCGAGCGCGCGGAAACGTATTTCGAGGTGGAAAACCTTGCGGATATAGAAAACACCGAGCTTTACCATTACATCAACAACGCGCTTAAAGCAAACTTTATAATGCACCGTGACCAAGACTATATCGTCAACGACGGCGAGGTAGTTATAGTCGACGAGTTTACCGGTCGTCTTATGATAGGTCGGCGTTACAACGACGGTTTGCACCAAGCCATCGAAGCCAAGGAGAACGTGCGCATTCAGTCCGAGAACAAAACGCTTGCGACTATCACGTTCCAAAACTATTTCCGCTTGTACGACAAGCTTTCGGGAATGACAGGTACCGCCAAAACCGAGGAAAACGAGTTCCGTTCCATTTACAAGCTGGACGTCGTTACCATTCCCACCAACGTGCCCAGCCAGCGCGTGGACGAAAACGACTTGTTATTTATAAACACCGCCGGAAAGATGCGCGCGATCGTTGCGGATATTAAAGAGTGCTACGACCGCGGCCAGCCCGTGCTTGTCGGCACTACCAACGTTGAAAAGAGCGAAGACCTCAGCAAAATTTTGCGGCGTGAGAAAATTCCGCACAACGTCTTGAACGCCAAAAACCACGCCAAGGAAGCTTCTATCGTCGCGCAGGCGGGTAGGCTGCACCAAGTTACCATAGCCACCAACATGGCAGGTCGTGGTACCGATATTATGCTCGGTGGTAACGCCGAGTTCATGGCTAAGGAGCGCATGCTCAAAGACGGCTATGCCGAGGAAGACATAGACGCCGCGGCTTCGGTATTCCCCGCGCAAAACGAGATTATCGAAAAAGCGCGCGAGCTGTACAACAGCTATATCGCCGAGTACAAGACCGAGGTAGACGCCGAAAAGGAAAAGGTTGTTGCGCTTGGCGGCTTGCGCATAATCGGCACAGAGCGCCACGAATCGCGGCGTATAGACAACCAGCTTCGCGGCCGTGCCGGTCGTCAAGGCGATATGGGTTCGTCCATATTCTATCTTTCCGCCGAGGACGACGTGCTTCGGCTTTGGGGCGACAGGCTTAAAAAAGTTATGTCCATGTTCAAGGTGGACGAGGACACGCCGCTCGAAGCCAAAATCCTTACGCGCCAAATCGAAAACGCACAGCGCAATATTGAGGGCCGCAACTTCTCCATTCGTAAATCCGTTCTCGAATACGATAACGTTATGAACACTCAGCGCGAAATTATCTACGCCGAGCGCGGCAAGGTTCTTAAAGGCATGCCCATGCGCGACGAGATACTCAAAATTTTGCGCGAGCGCTGCGACATGGTTGTGGACGACAACACCGATCCCAAGGTCGATTACGACGAGTGGGACGCCGAGTCGCTCAACAAGGATATCGAGCGCAAGTTCCTGCCCGAAGTCAAAGAGTTCTTCGACGAGGACAAGCTGAAAAACTACACGCTCGACGAGCTTAAAGACATGCTGTACGATAGCGTTTTAGCAACCTACCAAGCCAAAATCGACGAAGCTGCCGCGCACAACGTCGACTTTGAGGAAATAGAGCGGTACGTTATGCTGCGCGTCGTCGACCAAAAATGGATGGACCATATCGACAACATGGACGCGCTGCGCGGCGGTATAGGCTTAAAGGCGTACGGACATCAAGACCCCGTTATAGCGTATCAGCAAGAAGGCTTTGAAATGTTCGACGAGATGATAAACAACATTCACGAGGACGTCATTATCATGCTTATGCACGCCAACGTGGAATACCCGCCCGAACCGCCCAAGCAAGAAACGGTGCTTGTGGAAAACCACGGCGACGTCGAACGCCACGCCGACGAGCCTGTGGTCACGCCCAAAACCAAGCAGGTGGGGCGTAACGATCCGTGCCCGTGCGGCAGCGGCAAAAAGTACAAAAACTGCTGCGGCAAAGATGAAAACTAATTAAGAATTCAGAATTAAATAATCGGTATATAACAACAATCCCCGTACGGATACGGGGATTGTTGTTATATTTTATATTTTTGCATTGTTAAACGCTTTTTCTACCGCGTCGTAACGCGGGGTGTTTATTTGGTCGAGTAAGCATTGATACGGGTCGAGCGAGCCGGACAGCACCATAGCCAGCACGGCGGGGCTGAATCCGCTAACGAGCGCAACGCCCAGTTTGTTGGTTTTTAGCGGCACGGTCAGCGTGCGGCTTGCGATGTTCCAGAATATCAAGCGGGGGAGCTTGTAGCCATGCGCTTCATACCGCGCTCCGATTTCCTCGAACAATCGATTGTCTATCGGGTTTCGCCAGTTATGTGTATTGCTTACGGCGCATGTGTCAAACTCCATATCGGAGAGTATAAGTATGTTGTTCGGCAGCTCGCTTTGTTTCATTTTGTGCTTGACCGCCGTCGTCAAAATCAGGTCGAATACCGCTTCTATATTGGTGTTTGCCACTTCGTCGTGGGAGAGCGCAACGCCTATTTTGTCGAGCAGCGACTTGCAGTGCGCAAAGCTGACTATTTGCGGGTTTTCGCTGAATGTTATGTACGTGTCTTTGTATTGACCCTTGCAGCGCTCGGCAAAGTATATCGCCAAGGCGTTGGCAACCTCCAATGCAGTAACGTTTGTTTTGCCTACGCGCGTGCTCATACTGCCCGAGCCGTCCGCTACGCACAGCGTGGTATCGTCGCCCTCAACGTAGTCGGGGAGTGCCTTCCACAACTGTTCTATCGTTTCGTCGTACGGCTTTAATTTCCAATCGTCTGCGTACTTGTGTACTACGTCGTGGGGGAAAAGAGTTGTAGCGTTAATTTTGGTCTCGCCGCGTTTGAGCGCTTCAAGATATTTGTTGCGCCGCTTTTCGTCGTGCTTTAAAAACGCTTGCGCGTATAAAAGGTTTGCCTTGCTCGGTACTTTGTCGTACGCTATATCATTCCACGCGCCTGCGCTCATTTTTACTTCGGTTACGTCAATGTATTTGCGCAGGGCGCTCAATTTTTGGCGATATTGTTTTGCCGTCGTTCCGAGCTTGGTTATAAGCAATTTGGCAAGAGACCGCGTCTCCGCCGATGTGGCGTTAATGGACGGCAACCACTTGGCGAGCAGCGATACCTGTTTGCCTTGCGATTTGTTTTCGATGTCCGCGTCTAACTGCGCTTTTATTATTTGAGCGGCGTCGTCGCTTAGCTCGGTGTTGAGCAGTATAACAAGATTGTCCCAGCGCGTGTATTCGGGGATTAGCGGCAACAGCGCTCTTACGAGCTTCGGCTCGCTGCCCGCTAAGGCGTACATACACAGCCTAAACAGCCTGCGTTCGCCCATGCCGTTTCGCACGTCGCCGGCAAAGAACAACCACTTGATTGCGAGCAGCTTATCCTCGTAAAATGCGCGGCTGAATTTTTGCACCACATAATCGGACATCGCGTTCCTAAGCGACGACACGGCAAAATTGAGGTCGAGTAACGCCCGACCCGTAGTGCGGTAGCCTACCGCGCCGTTTTCCGTCACCGAAACGTTGAACTCCTCGTCTGCGACGGCTTGAAGATTTTTTATGAAGTCGCTCGTGATTGTTTCTCCTATGGCGAATAGTAAAGAGTGGGAACCTATTCACTTTTCACTATTACCTATTAGTTCAATTGTGGGAGCGGCAGGATTCGAACCTGCAACCTCGGGCTTTCTATGCACATAAAAAGTTGCTGTTAGGGATTATGTCTAACCCCTATATTACGCGCGCTACCATTACGCCACGCTCCCATGCATAAGATATTATATAACATAATTTTTCGCATGTGTCAATAGGCGGAGATAACATTTTTCCAAAATAACTTGACTTAAAAGCGCTTTGCGGATATAATATATTCGTAATGGATATCGAGGAATGCACAAGCAAAATACTCGCCGCCAAAACAATGGTGTCCGATGCGTATGCGGCTGTTTCGCCCGATAAGCTTAAAGAGCGGCGGGCGTATCTTGCCGAGCGCCAAAACGATCCCAATCTTTATTCCGATCCCAAACAGGCGCAGGCGGTGAACAGCGAGGCTAAGTATATAGACAGCACACTTGCCAAGTTTGACAAGCTGTTCCAAACGGCGGAGGACTTGCTCGGCATGGCGGAGCTTTTGGGAGTTGAATCCGACCCCGAGCTTTTGCAAGAGCTATTTTCCGAGAGCGAAGCGTTTGCCGCAGCTGCAGACGAGGCGCAAATTTCCGCGCTTTTAAAAGGCGAGTACGACAAGTCAAACGCCATACTGTCACTACACGCCGGCGCGGGCGGCACCGAAGCGCAGGACTGGGTGTCTATGCTGTTCCGCATGTACAAAATGTATTGCGACAAGGCGGGTTACGCCGTAGACGTTATTGACAGGCTGGACGGCGACGAGGCGGGCATTAAGAGCATAACATTTATTGCACGCGGCATAAACGCGTACGGCTATCTAAAAGCCGAAATGGGCGTTCACCGTTTGGTGCGCATTTCGCCATTCGACGCCAACGCGCGGCGACATACGTCGTTTGCCAGTCTCGAAGTTATGCCCGAAATAAAGGACGACGTAACCGTCACAATCAATCCCGACGATATCCGCGTTGATACCTACCGCAGCAGCGGCGCGGGCGGTCAGCACATAAACAAGACCGATTCCGCTATCCGCATTACGCACTTTCCGACGGGCATTGTCGTAACTTGCCAAAACGAGCGCAGCCAAACGCAAAACCGCGAAATGGCTATGACGATGCTCAAAAGTAAGCTTGTCGAGCTTAAAGAGCGCGAGGCGGCGGACAAGGCGGCAAGCCTAAAAGGCGTGCTTAAAAAAATCGAGTGGGGCAGTCAAATTCGGTCGTACGTGTTTCAGCCGTACACGCTTGTAAAGGACCACCGCACCGAATTTGAAAAGACCGATATTCAGTCCGTTATGGACGGTAATATCGAGGGCTTCATTTTGGATTATCTCAAAAAAGCGAACTGATATGAAAGATATTTGTATTTTGGGAATAGAAACGTCGTGCGACGAAACGTCGGCGGCGGTGCTTAAAGGCGATACGTTGCTTAGTAACGTTATATCGTCGCAGATAGATATTCACCGTCGGTTCGGCGGTGTCGTGCCCGAAATCGCGTCGCGCAACCACTTGACGGCTATACTTCCCGTTATTGACGAGGCGCTACAAAAGGCGGGCGTCACTAAGTCCGATATCGACGCGATAGCGGTCACCTACGGCGCGGGACTTGTGGGTGCGCTGCTTGTTGGCGTTTCCGCGGCAAAGGCGCTTAGCTATGCATTGAACGTTCCGCTGTATGCCGTTAATCATATAGAGGCGCATATTGCCGCAAACTACATATCCACGCCCGATTTGAAACCGCCATTCCTTGCGGTTGTGGCAAGCGGCGGGCACACGGGCGTGTGCCGCGTGGACGGACTGAACAAGTTTACCATGCTCGCGTCCACCACTGACGACGCGATAGGCGAGGCGTTCGACAAGGTGGCGCGCGCAGTCGGCTTGCCGTACCCCGGCGGGCCGGAAATAGACAAGCTTGCGCGGCAAGGTACACCCAACATAAAGTTTGTCGAGCGCAAGCACAAAACGACAGAGCTTAGCTATTCGGGGCTTAAAACGGCGGTTATCAATTACCTGCACACAACCGAGCAGCGCGGGCAAAAGCCGATTTTGGAGGACGTTTGCGCGTCATTCCAGCACACGGCGGTGGACATGCTGGTGGGCGTTGCGGTGGCTACCGTTAAAAAATCGGGAATAAAGACTGTCGTTGCGGCGGGCGGAGTGTCTGCCAATTCGTATCTGCGCGACAAGCTGAAAACCGAATGTGAAGCGCTCGGCTGCGACGTGCATTTTCCGCCGATGTCGCTTTGTACCGACAACGCGGCAATGGTCGCTATGCGGGCTAAGCACATGATGCAGGAAGGAATATCTCCCGCAGGGCTTGACCTCAACGCCAAAAGCTATTTGAAGATAGAGGGAAACTGATATGCAAAAGAAAAACGGGCTTAACGATTCCGATAAAGTATTTGTAGCCGTAGCGCTGTGGATTGCGAGTATAGTTATATTCGCAACCGCGTTGACGTTACCCATGTTGCCCAACAAGGTGACAACCTTTTACCGTCCCGCGGAAAGCAATTTGCCCGACTATTACAGCAAGTACAACAATCTTTTGTTAATACTCATGTCGCTGATACCCGCGGTAATAATACTTGTGACGGCGTTTTTTAAACGGCGCAACAGGCTGCAAAACAACTTTATTTCGGTTATGCTGTTCAGCATAATGCTGTCGCTACTCATAAGCAGCGTAATAATATTCGGCATTACCGAACAGTTCGATTCGAGCAGCTCGGTAAAGTATTTTAACTTTCACGCGCTTGCAACAACGGTTTTACTGTTTGTTCTTTCGGTGCTTTGTGCGTTCACGCCTATGATCTTTCACGGCAAGCGGTTTGCGGATAGACTGGGAAACGAAACCGGCTATATATGGAGCGTTTTGCGCGCGGTCGTAAAATACTGGAACGTGGGCGCGTACGGGTTTTTGCTTACCGCGATAGTATGCGTGTTCACGCCCGAAGCATTTTGCTATATACCTATGATAGCGTGCGTCGCGGCGTATATTGTGTTCGTCTTGGCGGTAGGTAATAAGTACGCCAATCAGTCCGCTTAGTCTACGGCATAGCAAATAAAAATACAAAAACAAAACCCGACGACCTTTTTTAACCGTCGGGTTTTTATTTGAATAATTCCGAATTAATTGAGGTACGCAACGCCCATCATGGTTATGCGTTCGCCAATCTCGGCTATGTCGGCTACGCTTTCTCTCATTCCGCTGTTCAGCCAGTAGCCCAAAAGTCCCAAAAATCCGTTGGACACGAATATGTAATAGTAGTCGATTTTGGCGGCGGGGCAGTGCGGGAACATTTTGCTCATAATGGCAACAACCTTTGTACGTCCCGCTTCCAATGCGCGTACCATAAAGTCGTCCGTCGGGCGGCGAGTGTTCAACAGCATGCGGCATATGCCGACGTTGCGCGAAACAAACTCGAAAAATGTGACGTAAAAGCTCTTTTCGGGCATGCCGCTTATGGTAGGTTGCGCCATCCATTGCATAAACTCAAATTCCAACTGCGTTTCTATTTCCGCCAGCACGTCCTGCACCGAATTGTAGTGATAGTAAAACGTGGCACGATTGACCCCCGAACGCTTGCACAGCTCGGTCGCCGTTATATCGTCAATCGGGCATGATTGCAGCATATCGGTCAAGCATTGTTTTATTTTATTTGTTGTCGTTTTCTTTTTTGAATCTTGCATAATCTGTCGCCGTCATCTTTCATTTTATATATTCTTATTATACACCTTTCTAAACACTATGTCAACCTTTTACTGTCGTGTGTTTGCTTAATGATTCGTTTTATATTACACCCGAATAATGTCGTTTCGTTAGAAATATCTCGACGCCACTGTTTTCGTATTATTTAATTCCGAATTCAGAATTAATCAAAATAATCTCGGTCTTCCGCCGCCGATTTCGGATAATAATTGCATTGCCGTTTTGCTTATTCCGCCGCTTTCGTCTATTGCCTTTGTGTTTTCCGTTTCGGTCAAAAATTCGTTTACCGCCGTTACGGTGTCTTGGTCCGCTATGCCGTTTTGAGGTGAATTGTACAGCTTGGATATCAGCTTGCGCTGTATATACAAAACGCTATTGTGCTTGGACGTTGAGGGGATATAATCGGGCGTGATAAAAAGCATATCGTGCAGTAACGTTTCGTTTATTCCGTCGCAGTCGGGGCGGTTGTTGTTTATGGCAAATTCCTTAACGGCAATATCGGTGTTTTTGCCGTACACGCCGTCAATGTCTACGACGTATCCGTTTGCGCACAGCGCCGCTTGCACAAGCTTTACGTTTTTTCCGCGCATTCCTATTTGCGCGCGCATATGTTTGTACGCGGTAGGGGAATTAGGAACGTACGGCATGCCGAAATATTCACATATGCCCATAGTTGCATATTCGGCGACGTTGCGTGTATAGTCGGGATCGTGCATCAATTTGGCCTCGTCGAAGTTGGTTAGATATCCCATTTCGACGACGACGGCAGGACAGGCCGCGCCGTTCCACTCGTGATTGCACGTTGCCGTTTGGCACGGTTTGATATTGCACAGCTTGGCGCAAATATCTTCGGCAAGCTCGCGCGACTGCCCGCCGTGCCGCCCGACGGCATACTTTACATTGCCGCCGCATACGTCGTTGAAGCTCTTTCTCGACCCGAACGCGCCGCTCGATATTACAATTATGCCGTTTGCGCCCACGCGGTTGGATTGGTATATAAGTTCTTGTGGATCTGATAGCGACGCGCGCCTGTCCGACACGTCAAACCCGCACCTAATTAGCGCTATCTCCAGCATGAGCCGCGCAAGCGCGGCAGGCTTACTTCCGTCCAACCTTTGCCCGACAAACGGCATCGGCGGCGTAAGTCCTGCGTCGGCGCCGCCCACGGCAATGATATAATCTTCCATGTATGTACCTCTTTTTCGATATGTCTTTTCCAGTATATGTTTTTGCTTCCATTTCGGCTACTTTCTACTTAATTCATACTAATTCAGTAGGAATTCGCTTGACATAAAACAATTCATATAGTAGAATATTAACCGTATGAAAAAGATATTCGACATTACAGGAATGACTTGCGCGGCTTGCGCGGCGCATGTGGAAAAGGCGGCTAAGGGCTTGGACGGCGTAAAAAGCGCCGAGGTCAGCCTGCTTTTGAACCGTTTGACGGTGGACGCGGATATACCCGACGGGGATATTATCGCGGCGGTGGAGCGTGTCGGCTACGGCGCGTCCGTCGCGGGGGACAAGAGCACCAAAACGACCACGTCTGCCGATAAAGCGCATGATTACAGCAAAACGCTACTAATGCGGTTTGTGCTGTCTATCGTGTTTCTCATTCCGCTTATGTATTTTTCGATGGGGCATATGGCTCACTTTCCGATGGGGTCGCTCGACCCGCACAAAAATCCGTCGTCATTCGCGCTCATACAGCTTGTTCTCACCACGCCGGTGCTGATAATAAACGGAAGGTTTTTTGTAAGCGGAGTCAAGTCGGTGTTGCACAAATCGGCTAACATGGACACCCTTGTATCGCTGGGTAGCGGCGCGTCGTATATTTACGGAATAGTGCTGTTGTTTGTTATCAATTCGCAAATGGCAAGCGGCAATATTCACGCCGGCGCGCAAACGGCAATGGGCTTGTTTTTCGAGTCTGCCGCAATGATACTCGCGCTTGTCACGCTCGGCAAGTTTTTGGAAGCCAAGTCAAAGGGCAAAACGCGCTCGGAGGTTGATAAGCTTCTTAAATTGCGCCCGCAAACGGCCACCGTATTGCGCGACGGCAAACAGCAAACTATATCCATAGACGACATAGTTGTGGGCGATACCGTAATCGTTATGCCCGGGGAATACATTCCGTGCGACGGCGTTATTACGAGCGGCTCGACAACGCTGGACAAATCGGCTATCACCGGAGAATCTATGCCCGAGGAAGCGACTGTCGGCAGCGCGGCAACCTCCGCCGTACTCAACATTACGGGCAGAGTTGAAATGCGCGCGCAGTCGGTGGGCAAGGACACGACGCTCAGCAAGATAATAGAATTAATAGAAAACGCGGGCGGAAGCAAAGCGCCCATACAAAAGATAGCGGACAAAGTGTCGGCGGTTTTCGTGCCGACGGTGTGCGTGTTGGCGCTTGTCACGCTGATTGTGTGGTTGTTTATCGGCACGATCGCGCAGGCGCTGACAATGGCTATATCGGTGCTTGTAATATCATGCCCGTGCGCGCTGGGCTTGGCAACGCCGGTCGCGGTTATGGCGGGAACAGGACGAGCGGCGGCGCACGGCGTGCTTGTAAAAAACGCCGAGGTGTTGCAGGGACTGGAAGGCGTGGAAATATTCGCACTGGATAAAACGGCTACCATAACCGAGGGCAAGCCGCGCGTAACCGAGATAAAGGCATACGGCGAGTTTGACGGAGATACCGTGCTCGGCATTGCCGTTGCGCTCGAACGCGCTTCAACGCACCCGCTTGCCAACGCGATAATACAAGCGGCAAAGGAAAAGAATATAGCGGAAAAGACCGCCACGGACAGCACGTACCGCATAGGGTACGGAATGGTTGGCAACGTGGACGGAACCGAATACGCGCTCGGCGGGGCTCGGCTTATGAGCGAGTTCGGCGTTACGGTCGAGGGCGACAGCGCCGCCACGGTATATCTTTGCAAGCGCGGGGTTCTTTTGGGCGCGATAACGGTAGAGGACGAAATCCGTCCGACAAGCGCGCTTGCAATCGAGCGCATAAAAAGCGTGGGCGCGCGCGTAGTAATGATTACGGGCGACGGCAAGGAACAGGCAAAGCGCATAGCTGCTAAGGCCGGCATAACCGAGGTGTACTGCAACGTTTTGCCCGACGGTAAGCTGGATATTGTGGAAAAGCTCAAAGCTCAGGGCAAGACGGCAATGGTGGGCGACGGCATAAACGACGCCCCGGCGCTAAAAGCTGCGGACGTGGGCATAGCTATCGGCTCGGGCACCGATGTCGCTATCGAGGCGGCGGACGTCGTGCTTGTCAAGTCCGACCTCGGCGACGTGCCTCGCGCTATGGCAGTGTCGCACATGACGCTGCGCAACGTTAAGCAAAACCTGTTTTGGGCGTTCATATACAACGCGCTCGGCATACCGCTTGCGGCGGGCGTGCTGTTTTCGATAGGCGTTACGCTAAACCCGATGATTGCGGCGGCGGCAATGGCATTTTCGTCGCTGTTTGTGGTGTGTAACGCCCTTCGCCTTACGGCAATGAAGTTTGACGACGCCCGCGTGGCGCGAAAGCTGAAAAAGATAAAGCACAAAAACGGCGGTACGGATAGTAGCGCCAATAATGAGCTTGTAATAAACGACCAAGGTATTGGAGGTAATAATATGAAAACTGTTCTCAAGGTAGAAGGCATGAGCTGCGGACATTGCTCCGCAAGAGTGCAAAAGGCGCTTGCCGCCGTTGCGGGCGTAACCAAAGCAGAAGTGGATTTGGCAAGCGGCACCGCCACGGTAGAGGGCGACTTTGACGTAGCCGCCGCGGTAGCCGCAGTGGAAAACGCGGGCTACGAGTGCAAGGCGTAGCCGAAATTCGGCCATACCGACTCCATAAAAATTAAAATCGCATTAGAATAAGATTAGTAATAGGTATTGCCATTGACAAACGTCTATCGGTAGTGTATAATCATGTGTAAGAAGCGAAAGTGGGGTTTGTATGGCTAAAAAAGTTGCTGTTCCCGATGAAGACACCATCGAGCAAAACGGTGGTCTAAAAAAGAAAAAAAAGCGTAACTGTTGCTGCACCTGTTGTTTGGTTGCGGTAATAGTTATGCTTGTTTTATTTTTGGGAGCATTCATAGCGGGCTGGATTTTGGGCGACAAGTATACCAAAAAACTTTTCGGCTTATCTATGGGTGACACCTTGGGAGTGTTGAGCGACTTATATTGGACGGACGATAAGGACGTTGTTATCCGTCCGTACACCAGCAAGGACCTCAACAGCTTTTACAGCGAAATAAAGAAAAACATATTACTCAAAGATAGCGCGGAAATAGATTTTCAGTCAGCGCTGGACGCCGCGGTGGATAAATACTTAAACAGCGATAGTACGGCGCCGCAGTTAAACGCCAACGGCGACGGGACGGACGGCGCGGAAAATAAAAGCGAATCGGATATCATGGACATTTTTACGGACATGATAGTGAACGTACTCAACCGCGAAAATATCGACATCGAACGGCTTAACAAGTACGACGCCGACGATCCCGCTACCGACGAATACATATTCAATCTTAACGACAGGCAGCTTGCGGCGTTTGTCAATTCCGTGCTTAAATCGGTGCTGAGTAAAGCCGTCAAGCTGGATTCGTTAAAAGACGTTTCGGATATGATTAAGCTGGATAAGGTGGTTGCGCTCAAACAAATCCGCTTTACCGCCAAGTCCGCTAAGGTTGACGGCAAAGCGGAAATAAAAGCTTCGTCCGCCGAGATAACCGTATGGATAGGCTTGCAGTCCGCCGCAAATCAAGCGATAAAAAAGTATTTGTATGACGCCAAGCAGGGCTGGGCGAGCGGCATTGTCGGTTGGTTGGGCGACGTTATACTGCCCGAAAACCTGTATCTTACCGTGTCCGTTCCGCTGTACGGCGAGGATAACTATGCGTCGGTGCAAATAAACGACATGAACACCGACGAGCGCAAGCGCGCTAACAAGCTTATCAACGGCATAATCAAGCTTATCAACGGCGACGATTCCAAAACGCTGGACGACGTTATAGACGACTTTGTAGGCAAAATCAGACCGACGCTCGAAAAGGCGACCGAGAATATGGACTTTACCGACGCTGGCAAGGGCACGATTAAAATGGACTTGCTGGAAACGGTGGCACAGCTTGCAAGCGACAATTTGGCGGAAGGGGAAAATCTAACCAAAGCCGACTTTTTGTACGTGCTTCAAGCGCTTTTGTCCGACAAGACCGAGCAGTTGAATTCGCTTCAACCGTTCCGTTACGATAATTGGTATATGGTGGACGGCGTGCCCACGTACATGGCGACGGGCGGCAATGCCGACAGCAAAATAGACTACGAACAAAAGTTTATAGAACAAATAGAGGAAAAGTACGCAATAGACTTCGGCGAAAGTAAAAACTTGACCGAGGTATTGGAAATGCTCGGCATATCGCTGGACGGGTCGGACAACACCGGCATAGGGTCTACCGACCTGCTCGACAAAGTGAACGGCAATAGGTTTAACGCCTTGCTTGACGAGGACATAAGCAACCTAAAACTGAATGTGACCGATAGAATGCTGGGCGCGGCGTTTTCCGGACAAATGGATAAGCTGCTTGTCGGCAATGCCGATTTGCAAAAGCTGGGTATGACGCTGGACGCATTGACGTTCGTCAAAAAGACAAATCCCGAAAAAGCCGATCACCTGTACGCGTTGCTTGCCGTGGAGGTGGACGTAAGCGGACTTATCGGCGCGGAAACGGGCGGACAAAACAGCATGGTAAACAAGCTTGTCAAGGGACTTATGCCGGACAGCATACTGCTAACCGTCACCGTCGATATTACGCGCGACCGCAGTATTACTAAGGACAAGGCGGAGTTTAAAATAAATTCGAGCAAAAACACCGACCGTGTGCTTGACGTTATCGAGCGGCTTGTGCCTGAAATTAAGCTTAACGACGTGTCCGACAAGATAAGCACACAGCTCAACGATATGCTCGACCAAATGGACAGCAAGATCAATATCGTGCTTGCCGCTACTACGTATGAGTATAATACGGATATCGACAAGTGGTTGGGCGACAGCGGCGCGATAGTATTGCCCGACATTTTCTCTGTAGTTGCCGATATGGTGTTGGTTGACGAGGGCGGCAACAAGGTGGTTACGTCCGAGCAGCTCCAACACGTAATCCGCGACCTCAACAATCCCGCGACGATAACTGCTACTCAGCCGAGCGGTTACGGCGATTTTATAGGACAGGTGTTTGACAAATACTATTTGACCAAGCCCGAACAGCTTCCCGAGCCGCAACCGCCCGTAACGGACTTTACTGGGCTCATCGAGTATTTAAAAGACTTTAAGACCGACAAGCTGCGCGTATACGGCAGGGACGGCGTCGCTCACGACGTTAGAGCAATGTCCGCGCTTCACCCCACAATGAGCGCAGCCGAGCTGCTGCTACTTCTCAAAGACAACATGGGCGACAAGGACGCCATACAGTCGTACAATATTGTCAAGGTCGATATAGACGACAATATGCTTGCCGTAACGCTGTCTATCAGGCTGAGCGACCTATTGACCGACGCGCAACAGGTGCAAAAGCTGATCAGTGCGACCGAGCTGTACGCAACGGCAACCTTCCATACCGACCGAATAACGGGTGACGGCACGGAGGACAGCCCGAAAGGCTATGGTGTCGAGCTTTCGATCAACGTCAAAAAGCAGGGCGAAAACGACGTAATGGACAGCGATACCTACGGCGCAATGCTCAACATAGTCAAGTTCTTTGCAAAAGACTTCGATATCGAAAATCAGGTAAAGGAATTCGGCGTTATACTGTACGAGCAAATGCAAAGCCTTAACGCGAGCATGGGCGGCAGCGCGGAAAACTCGCTGTTCACCTTTACCTCAAACGGCTTGGAGCTTACCGATTTCTACACCTTCCTTGCGCTCAAAATGAAGCCCGAGCTGCTGGATAAACACTCAAACGAGGATATAAGATCAACGGTGCAAGGTTTGTATACTTACGATGAAACCGCGCAAAACGATAGCAACTTTAAGGTTAGCGACATAACGTTCAACCCGCCGTCGCAGGAGACCGATCCGCACACGCTCAACGGCTCGACGGCGTGGACGGACGACGAGGCAAAAACGCTGTACGGCAACACTCATTTGGACGCCGACTTTAACGGTTTCCTCAAACGCGGCGTGGAGAGTATTTCCGATTCTAACGACATAACGGTCGAACAAACTATGGTTTTGGCAAAGGGCGACGACAGGGAAAAAGTTCAGACCGTGCGCGACTGGCTGAACAACGGACTCGGGTTGACAAGCGACGACGTCGACTACGTGTCGGCAAACAACGATTACATTGCCATAACGTTCTCTATGACAATGGGCTCGTTTGTCGGCGGTGACGGACAGGGTAGCCAAGACGCGTCGAGTATGTTCCCCAAAAAGATTTACGCCACCGTCGTGTATTTGTACAACGCCGCTGCGGGTGACGGTGAGGATAAGTTCAGCATTGTCGGCGATGACCGCGACGGACATTTGGACGGCGAAGCGCCGCTGCTGGTATTCAACGACATGTCTCCGATAGAATACGACATTATGGTGCAAATGATGGGCGTCAGTCCCGATTCCACCGACGAAAGCAAAGTGAACATCGTATCAATAGTTATGCGTGGCAAGGAAGTCCTTAACGGTATGACGCATATAGAGTATTCGATTGGCGGCTCGACATGGTCGCTTGATACGACAATCACATTCTCGGCTACGAGCGATACGGCGAATCCTCCCGAGGACGGCATGGGTAAGATTTACATAAGCAGGCCGGTTCCTTCTTATGGCGGTTAACGTAACGAACAAACAAAGCTATAATATTTCGGCAAAAAGCTTTCCTTAATAGGGAAGCTTTTTGTATTTGTGCCGCATAATTTCGCAGTAATTCGGCAAAATAGAATAAAGGATTATTCAATTTGTCAAAATTAACAGTTCCAAACTGTACAAATTGCCTAAAAATTCATAAAGATTTTTTACAAATCCTATTGACAAAGGCAAGAGATAATGGTAAAATTTACATAGCAATATAATAATTCATTATGGAGGAAATTTATGAAGAAATTGCTGGCAACATTATTGGCGTCCACAATGGCGCTTACAACTATTGGCGGCTTGGTCGCTTGCGGCGGCGGCGACGACGGTAACGGCGGCGGCGGTGGCGGCAAATCCACAGAGCTTAAACCGGACCAATTCAGCACTGTAACACACTGGGAC
>JAIEBI010000049.1 GCA_029070965.1 Clostridiales bacterium | reverse complement strand
ATATCAAACAGCTCGTCGCTTGTCATGCCGCTGTCTATACACATGCCCAAAAAGAAATGCAGTACGTCCACTATCTCCTCTTTAAGCTTGGCGTCGTCAATTTCGGTGGGGTTTTTCCACCATTTGTATTTGGCTTCCTCCACCACCTCGCCCAGCTCAACCATAAGCGCAAGCGCCTTTTTGCACACCCACTCGCCTTTCGTGTAATCGAGGTTGCGTTTTTCGCGTATGTAAGCGTCCAAGCCTTTTTGCATTCTGAACAAAACGTCCAGCTTGTCCTCTTTTTGAATCGTTGCTTCTTTGGTTTCCATAATACTAATCTCCGTTGTAAATATCTATTATTTTAGCCGACGGCTGTTTGCCCGCGTACGCGAATGTCGGCTTGCCGCCGAATACCTCATGCGCCATAGCGTTTACCTTGTCGGGCGTGACGGCTTGTATATCCGATATAAGCTTGTCTATATCGTAAGTAAGTCCCGCCATAACCTGCCAGCGCAGCAGCGCGAGCATATAGTTCATAGGGTTTTCCTTGCTGAACAGCGACGTCACCTTTAACTGCATTTTAGCTTTTTCAGTTTCCTCGTCCGTGACTCCGTCCTTCAATATGAGGTCGATTTCGTTCTTTATTGCGCGCACCGAGCTTTCCACGTTGTACACGTTTACGTTGGCGTTGACAGCAAACATGCCGTTTGTCCTGCCGTACCACGGCGAACTGTACACGCTGTACACAAGCCCCATTTTTTCGCGCAAGCGCTGGAACAACCGCGAGCTCATTCCGCTGCCCAGTATGCAGTCGAGGGCGGCAAGCGTGGACGTGCGCCCGTCGGCAAACGTGAGTGCGGGGAAGGCTATCGATATCTCCGACTGCTCGTAGTCGTGAATATATTCGCCGTAGCCGCCGATATACTGTTGTTTTTCGAGCACGCGCGGCGCAGTATACTTTTGCGCCACGTAGGACACCATATAACGCTCTACAAGCTCAAAAGCCTGCGCTTCGGTAATATTACCGACAAAGGCAACCGCCGTGTTACTCGGCAAATAATTGTACTTTTTGTATTCCAAAATATCGGGCTTGTTAAAGCGCTTTACGTTGTTTTTAGTTCCCAATATTTCCATACCGAGCGGTCCGTCAAACGCCGTCCTGTACAGCACGTCGTAGCAAACACCGTCCGGCTCGTCCTTGCTCATATTGATTTCTTCTATTATGACTTTGCGCTCGCGGTCCAACTCCTCTTGCGCATACGCCGCGTTAAGGAATAAATCGGACAAAAGCTCGAAGCACTCGCCTAGCTTTTCGTCAATCGACTTGAAATAAAAGCAAGTGTATTCCTTGCCCGTGAACGCGTTGTACGCCGCGCCCGCGCGGTCGAAGCGCGACACGATTTCCGCCGCGCTGCGCGTAGCAGTGCCCTTAAACTGCATATGCTCGATAAAGTGCGATATGCCGTTATTTTCGGGCGTTTCGAAGCAGCTGCCCGCGCCCACCATAATGCCCGCAGTAACCGACCTTAACGCCATGTTAGGCTCTACTATTACGGTCAGTCCGCTGTCGTATTTCTTTACTGTCATGTTTCTCCTTTACGTGCAAACGAATTTACACAATATCGCTTTCCAGCACTTCGCTTACGGGCGCAACCTTTAAGCCCGCATCCGCCACCGCCTGCAAAATGTTTTCCAATGCTTTGACGGTACTGTCGGTCGGGTGCATAAGTATCAAGTCCCCGCCCTTAATGTTCTTTACCGCGCGCTTGTATATTAAGTCGCTGTTGTGGTCGCGCCAGTCTATTGTGTCGCGCGTCCACATTATCGAGCGGTAACCAAGCTCCTCCGCCACGCCCAGCGCGGTATCGCCGAACGACCCCGACGGCGGCGCGAACAGGTTCATGTCTATTCCAAGCACGTCCTTGACCGCGTCGTGCGCCGAGCTTATTTCCTTGCGGTTGTACGCGGCGTCCAGCTTTTTGTGGTCCTTGTGGTAGTAGCCGTGGTTGCCTATTTCGTGCCCTGCGTCCGCTATCTTTTTTAGCGTGTCGGGATTGCCCACAACCCACGAACCACCCACAAAAAAGGTGGTTTTAAAATTGTACTTGGCGAATATATCCAACATGGGCTGGACGTATTCCGTGCCCCAATACACGTTGACCATCAACGACACTTTGGTGGCGGACTTGCCCGAATACAGCGGCTGCCGTCCCTGCGCACTCACCTTGGCGTTGCCGCCTACGTTTACCGAAAGCGCCAACACCACTGCTACGGTGGCACATATAACTATGTTGCCCAAAATGCGTAAAAACTTTACCTTTGCACGCGACATACAACACCTCGAAAAATCACTGAGCTTTATAACAAAAGCCGCAAGACCTCGACTGTAAAAGTATTCGTTAGGTTTTGCGGCTTTTTACGTCTAAAAGCCCTATGGCATTATATTCAACATGCTCGGTGTTTTAGTATTGTTTAGTCTTTCTTTTCCTTGCGAGGTTTTCTGTCGCCGCGCGGATGGTCGTGAGGACGGCGGTTTTTTCTTTCGCCCTTCTCGTGCTGCTCCTCGTCGCCGTTTTCGCTTTCGGGCGCTTTTTCGATGGGGTCACCGCTCAGCTTTTCGATAAGTTTAAGGTCTATCTTGCCCTGCTTTGTAAAGCTGACAACCTCGACCTTAACGGTGTCGCCCTCTTTAAGGACTTCGGACACAGCGTTAAGGCGTTTACCTACGTATCTGCCGAGCTTGGCAATGTGTATCATGCCATCGCGGCCGGGGGCAAGCTCCACAAACGCGCCCAGCTCGTCGCGCACGGTAACAACCGGTCCGACGTACGTATCGCCGATTTCGGGGTCTTTGACGATGTTCAAGATGATTTCTTTCGCCTTGGCGGTCATCTCTTGATCGATACCGGCAATGAACACTCTGCCGTCTTCCTCGATATCGATCTTGACGCCCGTCTCGTCCACAATCTTGTTTATCGTCTTGCCGGACTTGCCGATGACGTCGCCGATCTTGTCGGGGTCGATAGTGAACATTATGATCTTGGGCGCGTACTGAGAAAGCTCGGGGCGCGGCTTGTCCAAAACGGCAAGCATTTTGCCGAGTATGTGCAATCTGCCGACGCGCGCCTGTTCGAGCGCGGTGCGAAGAATCTTTTCGTCAATGCCCTTGATTTTGATATCCATTTGGATAGCGGTAATGCCGTGTTCGGTGCCCGCTACCTTAAAGTCCATATCGCCGAGGAAATCTTCCAAGCCCTGAATATCCGAAAGGATTGCAAGGCGGCTTTTGGCTTCGTCCTTGATAAGACCCATTGCTATGCCTGCTACGGGAGCCTTGATGGGCACGCCCGCGTCCATAAGCGAAAGCGTGGAGCCGCAAACGCTCGCCTGCGAGGTTGAGCCGTTGGACGAAAGGATTTCCGACACAACGCGAATGGTGTACGGGAATTCGTCCTCAGACGGAATGACGGGCTCCAAAGCGCGCTCGGCAAGTGCGCCGTGGCCTATCTCGCGCCGACCGGGTGCGCGAAGCGGTTTGGCTTCACCAGTCGAGTACGGCGGCATATTGTACTGGTGCATATAGCGCTTGGTTTCCTCGTCGTCGAGGTTGTCAAGCTTTTGCGCGTCGCCCGCTGTGCCCAGCGTGCAGATGGAAAGCGCTTGCGACTGACCGCGGGTAAACACAGCCGAGCCGTGCGTGCGCGGAAGCACGCCTACCTCGCACCAAATATCGCGAATATCGGTGGTTTTACGACCGTCTGGACGAATGCCCTTGCTAAGGATTTTTTCACGGACCTTCTCTTTGGTCATGTAGTAAAGCGTGTCGCCGATTTCGCGTTCTCTGCCCTCGAACTGCTCGGCAAAGTGTTCCATAACGTCGGCCTGAACGGCGTCCTGATTTTCCTGACGCTCCGTCCTGTCGAACGTGTCAAGCGCTTTGTCAAGCTTTTTATCGGCGTACTTGCGAACAGCTTCGTTTACGTCGTCGCCGATATGGTACAATTCCATGTCAAGCTTTTTCTTGCCGACCTTTTTAACGATGTCGTTGATGAACTTGACCTGCTTTTTGATTTCCTCGTGCGCAAACAGTATGCCGCCGAGCATTTGCTCCTCGGACACCTCTTGTGCGCCGGCCTCAACCATCATTATGGCGTCGGCGGTACCCGATACGTACACGTGCATCGTGCTCTTGGCGCGCTGCTCGTTGTCGGGGTTGATAACGTACTTGCCGTCCACGCAGCCTACTACTACCGAGCCGGTAGGTCCCATAAACGGGATGTCGGATATAGACAGCGCAATCGAGCTGCCCAGCATTCCGAACACTTCGGGCGGGATGTTGGTGTCAACGGACAACGCAGTTGCTACGACCGATACGTCGTTGAACAAGCCCTTGGGGAACAACGGACGAATAGGACGATCGATAAGGCGGGACGTAAGTATCGCCTTGTCGCTGCCTCTGCCCTCACGGCGTTTAAAGCTGCCGGGGATCTTGCCGATTGCGTACAGCTTTTCTTCAAAGTCTACTCCGAGCGGGAAATAATCCATGCCCGGTCGGGGCGCGTCCGCCATAGTCACGTTTGTCATAACAACCGTATCGCCGCAACGAATAATACACGAGCCGTTGGCTTGGCCTGCGTACTTGCCGGTTTCTACAGTGACCGTGCGCCCTCCGATTTCAGTTTGGAAAACATTGCATTCCATTTTTTATATTTCTCCTAAATTAATAATGCCTAAATTAAATAACCCAAAACGTCTAAACATAACAAACAAGGGTGTGCCACGGCACACCCTTGTCGGTGTTACTTACGCAATTCGAGTTTGGCAACCAAGCTGCGGTATCTTTCGATGTCGATCTCTTTAAGATAGTTGAGCTGGCTGCGACGGCTACCTACCATCTGCAAAAGTCCGCGACGGGAGTGGTGATCCTTTTTGTGGGTTTTAAGGTGTTCGGTAAGATGATTGATGCGCCATGTAAGGAGCGCAATCTGAACCTCGGGACTACCCGTGTCACCCTCGTGCGTTGCGTACTTTGCTATGATTTCCGCCTTGATCTGTTTGTCCATTTTTTTACCTCCGACAAAATTGAATTCGCCTTAATCACAGAACTGCGTGGAGAGCGCAATACCGAGAATAAGGTACATAAGGAGTATAGCATACCCTTTCTGTATTTGTCAAACGATTTTTAATAATTCAGAATTAAGAATTAAGAATGCAGAATTGTTGACTGCGCTAACGCGCCCTTATTAAATTAAAAAACCTTAATGCGGCTTTGCCGCCACATTCTGCATTATACATTCTGCATTCTGCATTAAATCTTCATATCGCCTTTTCGTATCCAGCCTTTTTTGCGCATAAGCTCACTGACGCCGAGCGCGACCGCGGCGGGAACGATAACGTAGCACACAAGCACGGCTATAAGCACGTACCACCATTCGATGCCGTTGTTAATAGACGTCATAAAGGTTTGGATTACGCCGACAAGCCCCGCAGTGCCCATGCCGCTGCCCGTAGCGTCGCACATAATTTTGAACGCCGCGCTCGCAAGCGGACCCGCAACGGCGGACGCCACGACTGCGGGAATGAGGATACGCGCATTTTTGCCGAGGTTGGGAATTTGCAGCATGCTCGTACCGATGCCCTGCGACACCAGCCCACCCCACTTGTTTTCGCGGAAGCTCGCCACGGCAAATCCCACCATGTGCGCGCAACACCCCGCGCACGCCGCCGCAGCGCCTATACTCGCATTATAAGCAAGCTCGGGCGTGTTTATAAGCGACGAATTGAATATCATTACGCCGAACGCCGCGCTGGACGTAGGCAGCGTTAAAAGCAGTCCCATTACAACCGCGACGAGTATACCGAAGGATACAGGCTCCCAACCGATTGCAAGCGACACCGCTTTGCCGAGCAGTGCGAACAGCATGCCAAACGGTATGCCTAGCGCGATTGCCCCGACAGTACCGCACGCGACGGCGCACAGCGGCACGACAAGTATGTCTATGGGTGTTTTACCTTCTACGTGCCGTGTTACCTCTATTGCCGCGACAGCCGCGACAAACGCGCCCACAGGGTCGCCGATAGTGATTGACGGATTAGCCGACGAGCCGTATACGTGTATGCCGGACAGCGCGAAAATGTTGGTTATGTTTGCGCCCACCATACCCGCGACTGCGGACGAAAAGCTTGTCAGCTTGCCCGCTTTAAGGCTGTGCGCAATGCCTACGCCTATGCCCGCGCCCATCAGCAGCTTTGCGATATAACCGATATAATACAGCATATTGCCGAATGCGTTTTTGCCGATAAGCGAGCCTATTTGCCCTATTATAGTACCGATTATGAGCGTACAAAAAAGACCGAGCGCCATGCCCGAAAACGCTTCTATAAAATACCTGTGCGCAAAATACTTGACCCACTGCTTTGCCGTGCGCTTTTGCGGCGCGGGCTCGGCTACGGGTTGCTCTGTTTGTTCAACTTGTTCCGTATTTTCCGCAACCGCTTGTTCTGCTTGCTCGCTCAGTTGCGCTACCATATCGTCAAGTTTTTCAGACTGAATTTCGTCCATATTGTTTCACTCCTGCAAAACAATTTAGTAATCACAGTATAACATTTGGCTTATATCATGTCAAACAAAAAAATCCCCTGCTTGTATGTAGTGCTTGCAAGGGATAATTTTGATTTGGATTAGTTATGTGTTAGGCAGCCATTTCCGTCCAGGTTATTTCTTGTGCTTGTATTGTTTCATCGTTAACAGTAAGTTGTGCCATTTGTAAGGTGATAGTTTTCCTACCCTCGGCATCGACACCAAACTTAATTGTTATAGTATTGGGATTGGAAATTACATAATAATCATTTGCAACGTCATTCTCGCTCGTAACGTTTTGCCCGCTGCTTGCACTATCCTTTACTAATGTTTGGCTCGTAAATCCCGAAACAAGTTTAATCGTTAACTTACCCGAAACCCAATACACTTGAATTTTATAGCTTATTTTCTTTACTCCCATGCTGTTTAGAGTATAAAAAGCATTGCCTTTAACTTCTTCTACCCCCTCGGCCCCCGCGACATAACCCGCAGCGTCAAGACTTGCATAACCATACTCTTTAGGGGCAGACGAACTTGCACCTGCAAAATCCGCGAGTGTTATGTCGGAAACTACAATTTCCGTAAAGTACGCAACGAAGGTTGTGTCGGAAGAAATAGGGACATAGCCTTTGTAAACGGTATCACTAAGCGTGTCGTCACTGTTCTTTTTCTTCCATCCCTCGAACTTATAGCCTTCCTTGGTAAGACCCGCGCCGTTGTTGAGAGATACGGCAGCCATCACTTGATCCGGTTCGGTATCCACCGTAGTGGACGCGGGAGCAGTGCCCGTTACATCTTCGCCTATTTCGTAGGTTACGGTATAGGTTTTGATTTCGCCCCAAACTGCGACAAACGTAGTATTGCCGGTTATCGTGCATTGGAAGCCTGCGTAACGAAGTGTGTCATCGCCGTCTTTGACCTTCCAACCCATAAAGCCGTAACCGGTCTTTTGCATATCTTGCTCGGCGTCAGGCAACGTAACCTTTCCTTCACCGCCGCCAATCACTTCGACAGTCTTTTGCGCGGGTGCAGTGCCGGTAGCGCCGGAGCCTACTTCGAACGATACCGTATACTCGGTGTAAGGGTTAAATACGTAATTCACGCCGCCCACTGTAATGGTAACGTTAATATACGGCATATAATCTTCGTCGTACTCAAACTCGCATTCGTATGTATTGCCGCCAAACGTAAGCTTAACACCTACTAAAACATCCCCGTACCAGCCTTGGGATTCCATCATCTTTTCGTAGGTACCCTCGTGCGTACCGAGCATTGCTTTACCGTTGCCGTCAAAGGTAAGCGTCGTATTGCCGTCCTCCGTTGTGAACGTGTAAGCAACCATTTCATCGCTCTCTGTGTAAGTATTGCCGTTTAAATTGATATATGCGGTATAAGACCAGCCGTATGCTACCATTATCAAGTTTTCGGAAGCGGGCGCCCAATTGGCATACACAAGGCCGCCGTCCGCATTCCACAACACATATTCGTCGTCGCGCAATGCTATTGTAACGGTGCTGTCATTTGCGTTGGTATAGGTTTTTGCAAACACTGCGATGTAGCTTACGTCTTCCGAAAGAGTAACTGTTTCGCCTGCGGCAGTAACAACGGGATCGTCGTAATATCCGAGCGACTCGTCCTTCCAGCCGAGGAAAGTCCAACCGGCCTTGGTGTAAGTGCATGCGGCAAGAGTGTAGCTACCTTCTTCCGCCGTTACATCTGCCATTGTGCCTTCCGCATCATCGGGCTTATTGTACGTTACTGTATACGTAGCGGGCTCGGGCGGGGTTAGGGTAAATTCGCCGTCGTCAAACGGTTCATCATCGGCTTGGTCGCAAAGTGAGAGCTTTGTATAGTCCGCTTTGATTACAACGGTATACAAAACGCTTCCTATCTTCAAATCGTAGTACAAAGCGTCGGCACCGTATACTTCTTCGGGCAGATAGCTATTGGACGCAACATTTTTTGCCAAATTATAATTATTTTCGTTTCGAAGCTTGTAATATATCTTTATATTTTGGGCATCCGTATTGTCTACGATTATGCTTACTACGTTTTCACCGCCTTGCGTGGCGCCCATGAAGCTCTTTGTGGGCAGAGTGCAGTTGCCGTAAAACACAGTACCTTCGGGAACGGGCTCGCCTGCATCTTCCCACTCGGGCGTAACGGTATACGTACCGGCGGTTGCATAATAGCTGTCGCCTGCCGCAACACGTCTTTCACCGCCGCTTGCCGCGGTAACCAGCCA
>JAIEBI010000048.1 GCA_029070965.1 Clostridiales bacterium | reverse complement strand
TGCTTATAATTTGGACTTCTTTTTAATTGACGGTCTCTAAAAGTCCCGATTCGTGCCAACTGCCGTAACGCTTCACGTTGCGTACTTTCTTTTCCGTCATAAATAAATAGTTTGAAAAATTGAGAGAAATCCTTTTCGGACTTTATTGTCGCGAGCATTGTGCTGTTGACTCCGTCGCCAATTATAATATTTGGCAAACTATGACCGTTAACCCAACTCACCCTCTCTTGCAAATAGTAAATGATATCATACGGGTGTATAATTGCACTCATCATTGATTCATAATCCTCTAAATTGAATATGTTTATCTTTAACTCACCATCTATTATGATTCGCTGATAATCCTTAATCAATGGATTATCAAAAACAATCATCGGAAATATTAAATTATTTTTATTTAGCTCTACTGGCTGATGATACAAATCATTTACAGAAATATCATTATTTCTAATCGCTGAGACGGTAACTTTAATTTGTTTAACAGCTTCCCCATAAACAATTTCTTTCAACCACGATTCATCAGCTTTTGCACCCTTGTTTTTTGACCTCTCTTTAATTTGTAGAGGCACATAAATAGATGCGTACTCGAATAATGCGTCACACAATTCGACTTTTTGGTTGTTATCATTATAATACTTTAAATTTTCATAAACAAAATCTTTACAAAAGAACTTTGCACCGATATCATTACATATTTGCTCTGAAGATGTCATTTATTCCCTCCCAACTTTAAATCTTCCACTATTTCTCTCCGCATCTTTTTTTCCATCTCCGCCGTGGGATACAATTGTTCAAATACCATATTGTTATTATTGTTTAACTGCACAAGGAAATATTGTGGAGTTCTCATATAGCACTCTGTAATATACAACCGCATCTGTTCATCCGAATTATTTATAGAGTTTGTAATAAATTTTACCTGTTTATCTAAAACATGAACAAGTACAATTCTATGAGCACACGCATAATCCACTGCACCTTTTTGGAATCCGGCAGTGGCAAAGATATAACCTCTTTGCGCCCCAAGACTATCAATTCTTGCCTTTAACTTTTCTACAACACCTATTTCTATTTTTCTTTTTGTTAACTTACATTCGCCCAATATGATTTGCTTTGACCCTAATGCCGTATATTCACACCATATATCTATCTGCCTTTTCCCATCAAATGGAGTTGGATTATAATCATGGCGTATTACAACATCTTGCAAATGTTCTTTTTCTGCAATTGCACTTATGCCCTCACAGCAATATAACTCAAAATCTTTCGCATCTATGACTGTCGCAATATCCCTATATGGGTTAAAATCAATCTCGCTATTATCTTTAGGCAACATGATTTCTTCGTAACGCTACACTCCAATATTTATTATATAGTGTAGCACTTTTATATCGAAAACGCAAGCCATCAAACGAAAAATGCCGACCACGGATTTTACTCCGCAGTCGGCTCCGTTTAATGTCGCACTATTGTGACGCTTTCAGTCAACCCTATTTTAAGGTGGAAGTCCAGCTTATAATTATTCCTTACCACCACTGTATCGACTATGCTCTTGAATAACTCTCCGTCGAACTCGGTTGTTATATCTATTTCGTTTATTAGATTGATTATTTCATCCACCCGCTTTTTCGTCAACTTGGCTATATTCGACCTTTGTTCCAACTCTTCTCGTGTTTTAGATAACTCGTTTATTCTTGTTTCTATTTCGCCCCCGCGGCGGTTGTACTTCTCCTCTGTTATATTGCCAATCCGTTTAGCACGGACTAAATCGAGCATTTCAGCTTGGCACTTCTCTATTGCGCTTAAAATCGCGTCAAGTTCGCTCACAGCTTCGTCATCGAGCGAATTTACTATATTATCTCTTAAAGTCGCCCTAACCACTTGAAAATCAGTCACAAAGGCTTTTATCATTTCAAGGAACGCACCTTCGATCTCACTCTCTTTCAAGTAGGTTTGACCGCACTTATCTCCGCCTTCGAGTTTATGCGTGGCGCACACCCAGGTAGGCGTATACTCGCCTTTTATGTATTGAGCGTGCCGACGGTAATACGATCCGCAAGCGCCGCACACAATCTTTTTGCTGAATGGGTACTTACTACTGAATCGACCGTGATTGCCTTCCGAGTATCCACGAATATCTCCACGCCGTTTCATCTCGGCTTGAACCATATCAAACTCATCTTTGCTTATTATCGCAGGATGACTGTTTTCTATGAAGTATCGTTCGGCTTGTCCTTCGTTCTTGTACCGCTTTTTGCTCAACACGTCGGGCTTGAACGTCTTGCCGCAAATCAGCGCACCGTAGTATTTTTCATTTCGCAGTATGCTGAGTATGACCGACGGATACCATTTTTTCTTATTAGACGGCGTGGGAATACCTTCTTCGGTTAACCGCTTTGCTATGCTTGCCGTCGAATAGCCGTATAAGCATTCTCGATATATTCTTTGAACTATCGCCGCTTGTTCGGGAACTATAACGAACTCGTGGTTTTCGTCTCTTGTGTAGCCGAGAAACCGCGTATAATTAACCGTTATATCTCCGTTTTGGAATTTCTTTTGGTAAGCCCACTTTACGTTGGTTGAGATAGTTCTCGACTCTTGCTCCGCCATCGCCGCGAGTATGGTAATTAAAACCTCACCACCCGGCGACAGCGTATCTATGTTTTCGTTTTCGAAGTACACGCTTATGCCAAGCTCTTTCAGCTCTCTTATTGAGTTGAGCGCGTCAACGGTGTTTCGTGCAAACCTTGCTATCGACTTAACTAGTATCTTGTTTATCCGACCTTTTCGGCAATCATCCATCATGCGCTGAAAGTCCGCGCGTTTATCTGCTCTCGTGCCCGTTATACCCTCATCGGCATAAATCCCCGCAAACTGCCAACCATCATGGTTTTTAATGTACTTGGTATAATGCGAAACCTGTCTTTCATAGCTGTCTTCCTGCTCGTCTTTGAGCGTACTCACTCGAGCGTAGGCTGCCACGTTTATTAGATGCAGTGGATTTGCCGTTGTTGTGCGTATAAACGACGCAGGTATTGTCTTTACTACTCTTTGCATTTCAGCCATTATCGTCACTCCTTGCTTTATGTTTTAGCACCCAATCTCGAATGTTGCCGTGCTGTCCGTTTGAATATGTCCGAGATATGCGAACACCGTTATAAAACTCAAAGGTCACCACCCAATTTAGGATGATGACCTTTCGCACAAATCTATGCAGTTTTTCTTCGTCGAATTTATCTAACGGTTTGAAATCGGACGGTTGCAAATGACAGTATCGGATTTCTTTTATCTTTTGCTGAATTGCCTTAATCTCGTCTAACATTGTTTGCCGTTCAGTTTCGTATTGATTTGGGTTTATCATACCACGTAGCGACAGCATAGTGAGCTCATTCTCGTCGCTATATAGCGCGTCGAGCCGTGCCTGCAAACGCCCCTCTTCACCGTCGGCGGACTTATACCCATCTTTTATGAATTCGTTGTAGCACTCCACAAACAAGTCGTTGATTACCGATTCCTTAATGCCTGAGTTTTTACACGCCTTAACGCCGTTTGTGATTGAGTTATGGCATTTCCAAAAATTAGCTTGAAACGGCGTTCCGCTGTTGTTAACTTTATGGACGAAATTGTGTCCGCACTCGCCGCACACAATAAGTCTTGTAAATGGATATAATTTCGCCACATGCCCTTTTAATTTTTTATTGCCGCGTTCCGCGAGTACTGTTTGCACTCTCTCCCATAGCGCTCTATCCACTATTGCCTCGTGACTGTTCTCTACATAGTAGCGGTCTTTTGCTCCGCGATTGCGCATCTTTATTCCGTTTTCGGTATATGTCTTTTGCAGCACCATATCGCCGATATATTTCTCATTGCTCAACATTCCACGGATTTGACTACCACTCCATTTACCGCCCTTTGCGGCAGGTATTCCTTGATTATTAAGCCACGACGCAATCTTTGACGCTCCTATATTCCCAGCGGCGTATTTTTCAAATATAGTCTTTACGACTTTCGCCTCTTCGGGATTAACGGTAAGAGTTCGATCCTTGGTTATGTTGTATCCGTACAGTCGCGACCCGATGATACATTCGCCCTTTTTGAACCGATCTTGAATCGACCAAGATATATTGTTGCTATACCGAACCAAGTCGTCTTCGGCAACCGCCGCCGCTATCGTCAAGTACAGTTCACTGTCGGAATTAAGCGTATTGATATTTTCCTTCTCGAAGAAAATCGCTATCCCTATTTCTCGCAGTTCGCGGACAATCGTCAGCAGTTCTTCCGTATTGCGGGCAAATCGCTGAACTGATTTTGTGAATATGATATCCACATCACCTTTTTTGCAATCGTCCATAAGAGCCATAAACTGCGGTCGTCGATTGGCAAACTTTCCGCTGATACCATCGTCCGCATATAAGCCCACGTAATCGTATGCTTCGTCATTAGACAGTCGCTCATTCCAATACCTGCTTTGGAACGCATAGCTATGAATTTGCATTCTGCCCTTTGACGATACTCGCGCATAAGCGGCGGCTCTTTTCCTGTCCATATTACCTCCCAATAGACTTTTTGTAATTTTGATTGCCACTTATGAGCGGACTTGGTTTTAGTAAAAAATTTGTCCAGCCCATTGTAGGCAAGACAAACAATACCGTGCTCGCTTGTAATAGTCCAGCGAAAGACGCGATAATCACGAAAGAAAACTTGCTTTATTTTTCTCGATGATTTTATCTCGTTCTTCGGTGGATATAAGGCTCCTTACCCATAAACGCATAACGATTGCGTTTGCGATTTCGCATTTGACTTTATTGCTCCGTTCCATACTCACATACTCCTTTTGCTGTTTTGATTTTTGATATTTTTGATTTTTTGGCAATAACAAAAGGGCGGCGCTTGCCGTCCTTTAACGTAGTTAAACTTTTGATATTTTGATTATTTCGTTTGATTTTTGATTTCGCGAAAACTTGCGCGAATGTGCGGCCCCGCTTATTGAGGAGATAACGTAGAGATTTGACTCCCCCTTCCCCCAACGAAGCCAATTAAGCTATCGTCGCATCTCTCTTGCGCTCATCACAGAACAACACGCACACATCAGTTCTTCCTCCTTCACTTATATTATACCACCGTTCACCCTGCTTTTCGTTCATTTTCGTTCACTTTCGTTCACTCTTTTCAGACATATCAAAAAGAGGATATTTGCGAATTTAAAATTCACCTTCTTTACAAATATATGTGTCCTAAGTGTCCATGTGCCCAAAAAAGACACTTAATCACAGCGGCACTAACTCACTCTTGTGGATTTGTATATTTTTTTGTTATTTATGGGTTGGACGCTTGGACACATTGGACACATACATTTATATATAGGACGCTTATTTTACAATATAATCAGCTATATTGCACGCAGATTTTGGATTTACTTTATTTACATACACAAGTGTCGTAAGCGTCGAACGTGTCGAAAACGACACTTAAACACTACGACACTACTCTGCTCTTGTGGATTTATTAGTTCTTTTCTACGACGCTTTCGACACTTACGACACATGCTTCTCTATTATTATGACATGAATATAATGACCGAATTGTAGGCATTTGGCAAAACAGTTCGTACCGTTTTTTTCTTGAATCAGTTCAGCGTCGTTCTGCAGCACAGATAGCACGCATAAAAATGTCCGTCTATTACTCCTCAATGCTCTTCATTCGGTATTGTTATCTTATGTTTCTGAAAAAAACTAACTATTTTGCTCCCAAAAGGCTACGGCTTGGTCAAACCAACCTTCGGCTATTGTTCCAATACCTAAACCGAAGCCGTGTCCGAGTCCCGCATACGAATGATATTCGGTATGAACGCCCATTGCCGCAATGTTGTCAATTCTGCTTTTCATAGTGCGGTAATTTGCAATTCCGTAGTTCTCGCCAACAGTAACAAAGGTTGCAGGCTCGCCGCTTCGATTATAATCGCTGTGTCCCGTGTACTGAATAACCGCTGTACTCGGTTTGGGAATATCAGCACCACCACCGAATTGCTCTACGCCGTAGGAAGAAATCGTTGCCGTCATTCTTCCGCCTGCGCTACCGCCCCAAACGGAATAGCCGTTTGTATCAACGCCGAGTTCGTTCGCATAGTGGAAGATAAACGTGATTGCTCTTGCCAAGTCCTCGTATGCTGTTTGTGCGCCCGGACGGTAGATAATAGCAAATGCGTTATAGCCTTTCTTTGAAAGCTCTATTGCGTGGGGAAAGCTGTCGTGCATAGCTCCAACGTAAGCCCAACCGCCGCCCGCACAAGTTACTGCAAATTTAGCGTTTTTATTTCCTCTGAAAAAGAATAAACCCGTGTCTGCTTTGCGTGGATCTGCCGCCTTTTCCGCTTCCGTGTAAATATCGTAAAATACCCGATTGCCCGCAAGCGTTTGGTCTTTGAAATAATTGCAAATTTCCACCGTATGCGCCACATTGATATTGTTGTACCAAGTAAGCCTTAAATTACCAAGCGTACTGCCACTGTAATACCCTCTGTTTACGGGAAATATCATTCTACCCCAATCACTGAATGCCTTGTCGTTTATTACGTCGGATATGCTTGTGTTTGCCGTATAGCGCGTAGCGTTAGATATATCACCGCCCTCCTGTTTTTCGTCATCATCGTTTGGCAATTCAGGAAGTTCCGCATCCCCTGACTCGTCGGGTTTTTCGGTTTCATCGCTCTCACACGGCAAATCGGGCAATACGATTTCATTTCCGCCGTTACCCGAATTATCTCCGTTATTTCCTCCACCCGTATTGCCGCCATTGCAAGCGGTCAACGCGCAAAGCGATAATATTGCCGCCAAAATAAATATTAAAAACTTTTTCATAGTCTTATCCTTTTGCATTATTAACCGTATAACGAAGCCATACTCCGTTGCTGCCTTCGAGCTTCTGCACGTCTTTAATCGTAAATGCAATAGCACGGTTGAGAGAATTATCGGTGCGCTCGAATACGGTTACTTGCTGTTCTCCGTCTGCCGCAGGTGCAAGCACAAGACTCAATTCGTCAATCATACCTGCATCCGCAAACGCCCAGTCTATATAACCGCCACCTGCAATTACAAGCCTTTCTATGCCGAATAATTCATAGAGTTTTGCCATTGCTATCTCGCAGTCCAAATCCGATTGCCCCGCGAATATGTACGAAATACCGAGGCTTTTAAGATACGCAAGGTATTCGTCCGACACCTCTTTTGTAAGCACTTCAATGATGTGCTGTTTTAATCCGTGTCTTTCAAGATAACTCTGCGAGTATGCAAGTTTACCGTGCCTGTCTATTGCAATTACATACTTATCTTCGGTATGCGGCGCAACATAGTCTTTATGTTCTACGGGTTTAACTTTCGGCAAATCGGCAATGTAACCGTCGCAAAAATCAAGCATCGTGGTCGTGCCGTATAAAATGGCATTACTGTCAAAAGTTGCGCGCAATTTCCCGTACTGCTCCCTTGCCGCAGTCGTTTCAGGCGTATACATATAGTTGCCTACGATTGCGCCGTCCAATGCGCTGAATATATGACATACAGTATAAGGTCTGTTCATTTCAGTACAGCTCCCGCACCGAACGCTTTGCCGACTTTCTTGCCCATTGTAAAATATGAACGGCTTGCAGGATCGTATGAAATAGGATTGAGTTTGTTCAAATCCACGTTCCCGCTTTCGTCCAATACTTTTTCGTCAGCAATTGCGTTCAAAATTTTGCCGTAAACGCAACCGCTCTTTTCGTCGATATAATCAAGCTCACATTCGAGCGTGAGCGGCAGTTCTTCGATAACGGGTGCGTCCACGCGATTGCTTTTCGCTACGGTAAAGCCCGATTTTTCTATCTTCTTATTCTCGGTATGCGCAGAAACCAAACCGACGTAATCAGCAGGAATCATATTCGCTTCATCCGCAATCGCAACCGTAAAGGCTTTCCTTGCGCGAATGTTTGCAACCGTCTTATGTCCCTCGCTCAAATAGAGTGCAACCGAGTTCATATCGCAAAGCGTTCCCCAAGCCGCGTTCATAGCATCTGCGCTTCCGTCCTCGTTATATGTACCGATAATAAGCACGGGCATCGGCATAATAAAAGGTTTTGTTCCTAAATCTTTTTTCATAAATCATTCCTCCGTTTTTTAATAAACAATCCGAGTTTTTTAAGATAGTATGTTGCGCTTACAAACGTTGCTGACATTGCTACTGTTTGCAACAAATAAGCAAACGCCGATATATCGTAATTAAACTGTTTGAACTCCGTCAATAGGAACAGTTCTTCATAGAACGCCCTTTGAACAAAAACAACGATTCCGTATATACCGACAGCAATCACGACCACACGCAGTATCCATTTTATAATCGTGACAGCAAGTTCGGGCATTTTTATTCGTTTCGTCATTCCTACAAATACAACCCAATGTAAACCGAGATGTATGCTCATCAGAATAAACGTCCACGAAGTCGCTATCAAGTGTATCGTCCGTCCCGCCATTGCACCGCTTACGTTCATCCATGCAAATACCGTACTCGATATTAGAACACTACTTACGATACAGCCTATTATCGCCACCAACAAAAGAAAGTTTACGACTGTTTGCACGATACGCATTGCCGTATATTTTCCCTTGAACAGCACGGCGTACCATTTATAATTGAGTGCATTGTGAGCAATAAACAGTACGAACAACGATATACCCAACCATTCGTGCGCTACACTCAGCAATAAGTGGTATTCCATTAAGAGAAGAAACAGCACGAACATAACGGCATCTACCGCAATTTTTATGATTTTCTTTACTGCGCCGATTTTCATACTTTATTTCTTTGCTACCGTTATCGTGCCGCTGTAAGACACAAGCACGCTCAAATTGCTCGTGATTTTTCCGATTGGCACGACGGGTACAACCGTCTGCGTTCTACTTGCTTCGTAAATCATTGCAATGCTCGGTCCCGGTTGCCAATAAGCAAGTGAGCCGAGTTCATAACTCATTTGGGGCGGTTCATCCTCAAAGTACGAAAAGCTACGGGGCAAGTCAAACGCTCTTGCAAAATTAGGTGCGGGATGCCAAGTCGATACGGTCAACGGCAACATATCGGCAACCGCTCTCGCCGTTTTGTTATCAAACAGTATTGCGTTCAGAACTTGGTTGCCCGCCGTTATCGTTATTTCACAATAAACGGTAGAAGCATTGTACTTTTCCCCGTCAACGGGAATTGTACTACCTTGATAATTCTCGTTCACGTTATCGCCTCCGTTGTCCGTTATAGGTGGATTCTCACCTGATCCTGTATTATTTCCTCCGTCGTTATCGTTTGTACAAGCCACCAATGAAAACAATGACAACACAAACATAACCGCGCACAATAAAAATGCTATTTTTTTCTTCATAAATCTATCCTTAATTACGCTCAAAAATATTCGTCAGGAACGTGTCGAAAAGCGGTATCCAATTCGAGTTTGCGTTACCTGCACCAAAGCCGTGCGGTTGGTTTTCAAATATATGCGATTCTACCGTAACCCCCGCTTGCTTTGATGCTTCTACGTTCTGATTGAACTGACTGTAAAACGGATCTCTCGTGCCGTATGCGTAGAATGTAGGCGGAAGATTGCCCGCTCTTAAAGTTTCCACGTTGTTGTTGGACACGGACAATCTGCCGTAAAACGAATAGATATGTCCTACCGCCACAATATCGGCATTTACGCCGTCAAGTGCATCGGGTTTATAATTTGCGTCCAACTTCGTGGGCGATACCGTACCTTTCCAATTAAGTGCGTGTTCACCGCAAAGAATTCCGCCTGCCGAAAAGCCGACGATTGCAATATCTTTTTCGTCTATTCCGTAAGCCTTTGCGTTATAACGAACGTATCTTACCGCACGGGCAAGGTCAAGCGCACTCTCCGCTTGGCTATACGGACTTAATCTGTAACTTACGATAAAGCATTGATAACCGAGCGCGGAAAGCCTTTGCGCCACGCTGTACCCTTCGGGTTGCATACTCTTGAACTGAAATGCTCCACCCGGACAAATAAGTACTGCACCCTTTATCGTTCCCTGTGCGGGATATGTAAGGATATGCGGACGGAAATCTGCGGGATCGTTACTGTTGAGATTACCGCGCCAAGACGGTATTTTATCGTCGTCCCAAAGATATATCGTCTGTCTTTCGTTTGGCGTTGGCTTTGTTATATCGGCGGACGGCGTTTCGTCATCGGGCTTTTCGGGGGGTTCGGGTTTCGTTCCTTCTTCGGGTTTTTCGGGCGATTCTATTTCCCCGCTCGGTGGCGGATTTGTGCTGTCGGGCGTGTTATTACAAGCAACGAGCATAAAGCCGAAGCAACAGCACAAGACCAACGATAATATCAACGTCAAAATGCGTTTCATTCCCAACTCCTTATTAACCGATAAACCCGTTTGTTGTTAAATATGAGTTTATCGTTGTCGCGCTTGATACTTTTGCAAACAATCCGTCGTGTACGTTTGCCTCTGATGCACACTCGCGCATGAACTCCATAGAAGTGTTAAACTGCGTCGTATTCATAGACGCCGACTGTGAAAACGGATAAATATCGTAACCCGTTAAATCATAGTGTTCCAAAAACGTGCCGACAATCATAGGTGCAGTCCACCACCAAATCGGATAACCGATAAAAACTGTATCGTACTTGTCAATATCTATCTGATTGTAAGTAGTCTGCGCTATTTCGGGGCGGGCGTTTTCCGCCTTTTCAACTTCGGGACGATTGTTCTTAATGCTGTAGTTTAACTCTTGCAAAGTATAAGGCTGTGCCGCTTCTATTTTAACAATGTCGCCGCCAATCTGTTCGTGAATATAATTTGCAACTCTTTCCGTATTACCGCTCTCTGCTGTGAAATACACAATGAGAATTTTAGACTCGGTTTTGAATTTCAGCTCCACTTTCCTGTTGCCGTAGTTCCACATACTCGTTTTCGTTATGGCAGCCCACTGCTCCTCTGTGCCTTGATAGCTTATAGTACCGTATGCGCTGTCCGCAATAAAATAGTTGCCGATAGTCGTAACCGTTACAGGAATAACAAGCTCGGTTGCGGTTGTTCTCGAAAATGCGCGGGGCGCAATCGCTGTAACGCTCGCGGGAATAGTGCTGTTGTTCGTGCCTCTGATAAGCGTATTGGTTGCTTTTTCTATAAGGTTATTGCCCTCGCCCGAATAAGCTGTATTGCCCGTTGCCACCGCAATATTATTGAGTGCGCCGCAGTTATTAAATACGCTATCGCCGAGCGATGTTAATCCTGCGGGAATATATATACTTGTCAAAGAGTAGTTGCCCGAAAAAGCATTGTTGCCGATTGTCGCCAGCCGACTGTTTTGCCCGATATTGACAGTAGTCATCTCGGATCTGTTATAGAAAGCGTTGCGTTCGATAGTCGTTACGGAATCGGGAATTGTAACCGACAGGATTTCTTCGTTGTGTCTTGAATACGCAAACGCGCTTTCACCTATCACGGATACGGGAAGCCCCTCGTATTCGGCAGGAATAACAACTGCCGTTTCCTTGCCCGTCATACCTGTAACGGTGTATGAATTTCCACTTTTTTCATAGGTCAGGCTTGCCGTTGCCTGAGTGGGTGTTTCGGGCTGTTCAGGCGTATTAGGTGTTTCTGGTTTTTCAAAACCGAGCGATTTTACCCAATCTATAATTTCCTTTTCGGCGTTCTGAATACTGTTTCTCGAAATAGACTTTCCGTCTTTAACCGTAGCGTTCGGCTCTAAATTTCTTATCGTGCTAATCGTACTTGAAAAACCGCTTCCGCCGTGCGTATTGAACGGAATAATCGTTTTACCCGAAAAATCGTAGGTATCGAAGAACGTGTACATTATCATAGGCATATCACTCCACCAATTCGGATATCCTACGAACACCGTATCGTACTCCGCAAAATTCTCGATTTCGCCCTTAAACTTCGGACGAGCCTTATTACGCTGTTCGTTTTGTGCCAAGTTCACAAGCTCGCTATGGTTGGTAGGATACGGCGTTTCGGGAACTATACGGAATATGTTTGCACCCGTGTTTTCCTGAATCACATACGCCATATACTGTGTGTTGCCGAGCGTTTCGCCGTTTATGACAACCGTGCTGTTATCCACGTCGTCGGGTTGAGAGAAATAAACGACAAGCGTTTTAGTTCCCTCATAATTAGGTCGGTCATTATCGTCGCCGATAGGCGGCACTTCGCCGTTTCCGCCACCGCCGCAAGCAACGAGCGTAAACATAAGCACGAAGCAAAGCGCCGTTGCAATGATTGATAAAAACTTTTTCATAATCTTATCCTTTACCAATTTTTCTTTTCTTTTTTGTGGTCGTTGTTCTTCTTGCGTTCCTCTACCATCTGTACAAACCACTCTACCATCTTTGGATCTTGGTGCGAGAAGAACGAGCTTTGCTTTTTGTCAAGGCTTGCCATTACCTGCATATCCTCTTCCAAAAGTTCAAAATCGAACACGTTGAAATTTTGTTCCATTCTTTCGATATGCACAGACTTAGGAATAACGACTATACCGCGTTGCAACTCCCAACGAAGTATTACTTGCGCAACCGACTTATTATATTTCTTCCCGATTGCCGCAATCGTTTCGTTAGTAAAAAGTCCGCCCCTGCCTTCGCCGAACGGCGCCCACGCTTCGATTTGAACACCATACTTTTCCATCCATTTCTGCGCTTCGATTTGCTGATTATGCGGATGAGTTTCAACCTGATTTACCATAGGTTTAATGCGACTGAACGATGCAAGGTCTATCATTCTGTCGGGATAGAAGTTCGATATGCCGATTGCTCTGATTCTGCCTTCCGCATACATATCTTCGAGCGCACGCCAAGCTCCGTAATAATCGCCGAACGGCTGATGAAGAAGTACAAGGTCAATATAGTCAACTTTAAGTTTCTGCATAGATTCAAATACAGATTTCTTGGTCTGTTCGTAGCCGTAATGCTCAATCCATACTTTCGTTGTTAAAAAAATTTCTTCGCGGGGAATGCCCGATTTCTTTATTGCATTACCGACTTCTTCTTCGTTAAAGTAACTCTGTGCCGTGTCGATATGACGGTAGCCCACTTTGAGCGCATCGAGAACACATCTCTCGCATTCGTCTTTCGATACCTGATACACGCCGTATCCGAGCTGCGGCATTTTAACGCCGTTAGTTAAAGTTACGTATTCCATTGATAATTCCTCCAAACTATTTGTTTACGATAATAGTTTAACACACACCCTGTCAAAAGGGAATTACAAGTTTGTTCACCGTATGAACTTAAAGTATATACAAAAGGCAGACCGCATTATACGGTCTGCCCTCACTTTGTATATGGATTATTGCAGTGAAATCTTTTTCATTGCTCCTATAAAATCTTTAACTTGTTTCGACGGCGTAGGCGAATAAAGTATTCCGAACGGAATGCGATATTCCCAATCGGCTGGAACGATTTTCAACAGTGGATGTACGTCCTCCCAACCTTCTACTGTGATAATAGGAACGTTCTCTTGTACTGCTCTGTTATAAGCATTGAGATTAAACATTTCAAATTCTTCAACAGTTACGCCGCTTGCCGTTAAATCTTCCCGAAGCTCGTCTATGTACTCGTTCCAATTTTTACGGATAAGCAATACCTTTTGCCCTTTCAAGTCCGCAAGTTCAATTTTGCGTTTACTGCAAAGCGGATTGGTTACGGGAATTGCAAACAATAGTTGTTTATCGTATAAATGCGCCGCCTGACAACCGCGCTCTTTCAAAAAGTTGTCATCGTACAGACCTGCAACTATGTCGATATGCTTGCCGAGATTTTTGAGTATCTCCACCGAATTTATAGGCGTATTTTCAAACGGTATCAATTCGATTTTTAAGTATGGATTGAACTTTTGTATTTCTGCCCATACGTCAAGTAAAAACTTGGCTGGCGTCATTATAGAAGTGCCGATACGGATTGACTGTTGCTTGTCCTTATTGTCTATCTCTCTCGCCTTTTCGATTGCCCTGTCCGAATAGTCAATAATATACTTAGCGTCCTGCAAAAAACTCTTGCCGGCTTCTGTAAGTTGTAAGCCGTGATTTGTGCGGTCAAATAAAGTTATGCCAAGCCGTTCTTCCAAAGTGTTTATTTGCTTCATAACGGCGGTGGGCGTAATGAACAATGCATCGGCGGCTTTTGTAAAACTGTCGTTTTCGGCTACTGATATAAACGTTGTCAGTTGCGGATTATACACTTGCCACCTCCGTCGCATTTACTTTTGGTTTTTATTATAGCAAAAAACGAACGGAAAATCAAGTTTATCTACGGGTGCAAATCAGTTGAAATGTTTCCACAAACCGATGTTGTTCGTAGTCTTCTGCTAAGGTTGAAACTATAATTTGTCTTACCTTTTCCTGACATAAAAAATAAGCGTTTACTCTCCATTTTAGATTGTAAGTGCTTATTTTATATTGGTTATCGTCACTATTTTGCCGCTAAAGGTCGCTATTTAGTCCATTTGCGTTTAAGACAAATGAGAGTTTCGACGTGGTGCGTGCCGACGAACATGTCGAACAGCTTTACGCTTGTTATTTCGTAGTCGGGCGACGCGTCCAAGAAGGCGCGGATATCGCGGCACATTGTGGCGTGGTTGCACGAAATATATATAAGCGTATTTGGCTTAACCTCGGCAATGGCGCGCGCTACTCCCTCGCCGCAGCCCTTGCGCGGCGGGTCGATAAGCACGTCCACGCCGCCGTTGCACTCGCCTACTATACGCGGCAAAACGTCCTCTACGTTTCCGCACACGTTTGTTATTTTACCCGCGTTGCCGTTTAGTTCGGCGGTATAGTCGGCGTCCTTAACGGCTTGCGGTACACACTCAACCGCTATAACCTTACAACACTTTTTTGCAGCGAGATTGCTCGTTATGCCTATACCGCTGTACAAGTCGATAAGCGTATCGCCAGTTACATTGTCCATTGCCGCGGTGTACAGCTTGTCGCGCATGTAATCGTTCACTTGGAAAAATGACAGCGGCGAAAGCTCTGCCTTTACTCCCAGTACGTTTACGCTCAACCGCGCGTTACCCTTTACCAGCCGCACGGTGCTACCCATAATAACATTGTTATGCGCAGTGTTGGGACAAACAAAAAAGTCCACGTTGTCGGGAATCGCATTCGCCAACTCTTTTTCGCCGTCGAATTTTTGTGCGTTGATTACAAGCGTAGCCGAAGCGCGGTCACCGACCGTCCTCACCACCAAATGCCGCAATAGCCCACGGCCGCTTTTTTCGTCGTACACGGGCAGTCGCTTTCTGTTTGCAAATTCGCACACAATGTCGGCTATGCTTTTGGCAAGCTCGCCAGACATTGCGCAAGATACAGGCTCTACGACGTGCGTATTTTGCCTATATAGACCCAAAACGATTTTACCGTCAATCAGTCCGAACGGCATAGACAGCTTGTTGCGCGGCGGCGCGTCAGCCGTATACGGCTCGAAACCGATATTATCGTAATCTATATTCGCAATTTTTTTAAGGTTGTTTTTAAGCTCTGCAATCAATACTTCTTTACGGTAATCGGGCGTTATATGCCGCGCGTCGCACCCGCCGCATTTATAGTAGTGCGGGCATTGCGGTTCGGCTCTATATTCCGACTGCGACAACACCTTGATTACCGAACATACTGAGTATTTCTTTTTTACCTGCTTAACCACGGCACGGACGCGTTCGCCCTTTAACGTGTACGGCACAAACACGACCTTGCCGTCACAGTGTGCCACGCCCTCGCCGTTCATTCCGTTAGACTCTATTTCAAGCTCGATTACTTCGTTTACGTTCATACCGCAATTATACAATTATCCCGTCGTTTTGTCAATCAGTCGCGCTTGACAAACACTACAATTTGTATTATTATCTTTACATACAAAGGACAATACAATGATTAGACAAAGCCTGAAAAATTACTTTAAATGCTTGAAATACGTATTCACTCCGCTCGGCATAATCGCGCTCGGATTGGTTTGCGGGCTGTCCATTGCAATTCCGAATATTATCGGCGCGGCGTCCGATATGTGCAAAAACATTGTGAATATTTCGGGCAAGTCGATTAACTTTAAAGCGTTGTTAGACAATATTGTAGCGGCTATTAACGCGCTTGACTGGTCTAACCCAGTGACCGCCCTCGGAACTATGTTCAGCAAACAATGGTTTTACGATACGATTATGAACAATCTCAACCCGATCGTAGCCGACGTGCAAAGCTATATGGCGCAAATAAAAGCCGCCGTCAACGACTGCATAAGTCAAATTATCTCCTACGCCATAGTCGTTGTCATCTTTGTTATAATTGCGTTTATTGCAAGCTACTTTCTTACCAAATGGATGATACGCAAGGATATAGCTAAACGCACCGTAAAAAAATTCATAGTAAGCACACTTATAGGCTCGGTGCTGTCGGCGGCTTACGCGTGCGTAACCGTTTGGCTGGGTATAATTTGGCATAACAGCATTTACATAACCGTGATTGTCGCCTTTATATTGGCGCTGCTGTTTTCGCTGTTCAACGCCTATATCACACACGGCTACAAAATAGTCCCGCTAAAATCGGTCGTGAACGTAAAGAACGCCGCAAAGCTGCTTTTGTCCGACTGCATCATCTTTGCAATAGGAATTGTCATTTCCGTACTGATTGCGGTAATCACAAATATAATCGTTGGCGCGTTTGTTGCAATCGGGCTTGTAATCGTAACCGTGTCGGTCATGGGAATGACCGCCGACTCGTACGTGAAAGAGCTTACGGACAAAAGTGCAACCGCGACGGAGGATTCCCCTGCCGTTACCGCAGACTCGGAAGCCGCCGCGGCGAAAAATATCAATGTCGATTAATACACCCAAAACAGTTGACAAAAGCATTTGTATGTGTTAGAATGACAAAGCCGTGGGGGTATAGCTCAGTTGGTAGAGCGCTTGAATGGCATTCAAGAGGTCAGCGGTTCGAACCCGCTTATCTCCACCACGGAAACGCACCGAGTAATCGGTGCTTTTTTCGTGGTGGAGATAAGCGTAAAAAGTGAGAACTCGCGCAGTAGTATACTATAACAAATAGCTAAACATTTAAAAGAGCTCCACCGCCCTATTATTGTTTGATATTCGGCGCGAAGTTCGCTAGGCGCTCGGCGTAGCCGAAGCCCGCCCGCGCTGTCCGCGGGCAACCCGCTTATGTTTTTTGCACAACACATATAAAATTAATGCTCGGCGTTTCGGTTTTGTCGTTCGTTTCTTTCGTTGCGGCGGGTGCATGACCAAAGCCGCGAAGCGGCGCACTTGTTATATATCAAGCACCCGCCATAGTGCCAAAGTAGGTTTTCTATTGACAAATGATTAATAAATA
>JAIEBI010000047.1 GCA_029070965.1 Clostridiales bacterium | reverse complement strand
CAATAGGCTTTATTTACAATTATAAAAAAATTGCGCCAAGCTATTGCGTTATTTTTCGGTTTGATATATAATGTTAGAAGACGATATAATTTTCGGGGGCATTATGAAACGGCGTATTCTTGTTTTGATTACCGTAATTGTTATGACGGTGTTTGCCGCCGTATATCTTGTCGGTTGCGGTTCAATCGATTTGTCACCACCCTCATTTTCCGATAACACCAGCGACAACGGTGATAACGGCGACAACGGTGATAACGGTGATAATGGAGATAACGGCGACGACGATAATAACAACAACGACAATAACGATAATAATAACGACAACAACAATAATAATAACGACAACAACAATAATAACAACGATAACAACAATAATAACAATAACGACGATAATAACAATAATAACAACGGACCGAGAGACACCAAGACGACTGTGTATTATACCAACAGCGGAAATTGGACCAACGTATATGCGTATTGCTGGAATTATGCGAACGACACGCCTAAAAAGGCTTGGCCGGGGGAGAAGTTAACGTCCTTCGGCACGTCGGGCTACGGCGAAAAGCAATACAAAATAGAGGTTGATTATTCGCAGTACAACAGGATTATTTTTAACGACGGAAACAGTCGGCAAACTAAAAATTTGATTGTCGGCAGCGCGACAAGCGGATATTACGGAACGGACGGTGTATTTACTATGGGAACGGAAAACTACGGCAACGTCACCGAAAAGGTTTTTACCGACAACAAAAATTTGAGCTATATAGGCAACAAAAGCAAAAAGGTTTGGGTGTACACGCCGCCCGATTATTCAACCTCGAAAAAGTACGGCGTGCTGTATATGTTTGACGGGCAGAACGCATTCGGCGCGGCAAGCGGGGTGAAAGAAAACGGCAACTCGTGGTGCGTTGACGTGGCAGTCACGAGCCTTGTTAAAAACGGCGGCGACGGCGTTATCGTAGTCGGCATAGACAACGGCAGCGGCGGTAGCAACCAGCGCGACCAAGAGCTTACGATGAGCCAAAGCTTCGGCACGCTTACAAGCTTAGGCTCGTCGCAATACGGCTACTTTACCGACGGCAAGCTTGACGAGCTGGGCAACTTTATTAAGGAAACCGTAATGCCGTGGGTCAACTCCAATTATTCCGTTGATACAAGCCGCGAAAAGACGGGTATCATCGGTTCGTCATCCGGTGGGCTCGGTTCGTATTATCTTGGGCTTAGGGACAACGGTTTGTACGGCTATATCGGCGCGTTCTCGCCGGCTAACGGATTATTCAAAAACAGCGATTGGAAAAAGTTCTATAACGGCAAAAACGGTTTTGCCGCGGGTAAGCCCAAAGTATACGTTTACTGCGGGCAAAACGATCACGATTTGGAAGATATGCTGTTGCCCGAAACCAAACGAGTAAAGGGCGATTTAAAGGCATGCGGCTTTGCCGACGCGGATATAACCGAAAACTACGTTGACGGCGGCACTCACAACGAGGTGTATTGGCGTATAGCCTTCCTCGAATTTTTGGGCAAAATGGTAGGGTAGGCGGAAAAGCATTGCCGATATTGTTTAAAATGGCGTCCTTGGGACGCCTTTTTTGTTGTTGGCATTTTTGTGCGATAAGACTTGAATGAATTTTTAGTTAATATGTTGCATTTCTGCAAATAATACTGTATAATGAGATTTGTAAATGTGTACCTATCTGACAGTAGGTAGGCATTTGCGCGGTGAATTTTCGCCGTATGAAACCGAAGCGGACGCTCGTAGGATTTTTCTCGGCGGTAGCTTCGGCGGACATACCGTATACTAATCCGACCATGGCTATATGCTCGGATTGGCGAAGCTCACCAAAAAATTCATTAGCGAATAAATTACTATGTTTACACACGACAAAAAATTCAAACCGTTCACAGGCAAAGTTTGGCTTGCAACTCCCACCATGCACGGCGAGGAGTTAAAGTGGATGACCGACGCGTTCAACAAAAATTGGATGTCCACCGTCGGCGAAAACATTAACGAGGTCGAAAGACTTACAGCCGCCAAAATCGGTTGCAAGTATGCCGTTGCGCTGTCCTGCGGGACTGCGGCGCTTCACCTTGCCGTAAAGCTGGCGGGCATTAAGCGCGGCGACAAGGTGTTTTGCTCGGATATGACCTTTTCGGCAACGCTCAATCCCGTGGTGTATGAGGGCGGTGTTCCGATTTTTATCGATACCGAACGCGACACGTGGAATATGGATCCCGTAGCGCTCGAAAAGGCGTTTGAGCTTTATCCCGACGTCAAGCATATAGTAATGGCCAACCTTTACGGCACGCCCGCCAAGATGGACGAGCTTCGCGCGGTAGCCGACCGCCACGGCGCGGTAATAGTAGAGGACGCGGCGGAATCGTTAGGCGCGACGTACAAGGGCAAGCAAACGGGCACATTCGGCGATATAGGCATAATCAGCTTTAACGGCAACAAGATTATCACAGGCTCGTCGGGCGGAATGCTTTTAACCGACGATATAGAGCAGGCGAACAAAGCGCGCAAGTGGTCGACGCAAAGCCGCGAGGCGGCGCCGTGGTACCAGCACGAGGAGCTCGGGTACAACTACCGTATGAGCAATGTTATCGCTGGCGTTATACGCGGGCAGCTGCCGTACTTGGAGGAGCATATCGCGCAAAAAAAGGCGATTTACGAGCGGTACAAGGCGGGCTTTAAGGGCTTGCCCGTCGTAATGAACCCGTTTGACGGAAAGAATTCGGCTCCCAACTATTGGCTGTCTTGTATGTTAATCGACGGCGACGCTATGTGCAAGCACGTGCGCGGCGAAATGGAAGCGTGCTACGTTAAGCAGTCGGGCAAGTCGTGCCCTACGGAAATATTGGAAACGCTCGCCGCATATAATGCCGAGGGGCGGCCGATTTGGAAGCCTATGCATATGCAGCCTATTTACCGCAACAATCCGTTTGTTACGGTTGAGGGCGACGGCAGAGCCAAAACAAACGCTTATATAGCGGGAAGCGGCGTGGACGTCGGCATGGATATCTTCAACCGCGGTTTGTGTTTGCCCAGCGACAACAAGATGACCGCGGAACAACAGGATACGGTAATAAATATCGTTAGAGCGTGCTTTGAGTAAATGAAAGAATTTTGGCAAACATTGACCACCACGTGGTGGGGAATAACGCTGTTCGCCGTGGCGTGTGCGGCGTTGTGGATTTTGCTGTCGGCATTGCTGTACCGACCGTTTTTCAAGCGCTTTTACGCGATACTGTTGAGCGGTATTGCCATAATAGTTTTTTCGTGGCTGCTTATAATCCTTATTATAGTCGGCGCGATTAAAATGAAGGGCAATCCCTTTTTTACGCAACCGCGCCCGGGGAAGATAAGCAAAAGGACGGGCAAGGAAAAGATTTTCAAGCTGATAAAATTCCGCACAATGACATGCGAAAAGGACGAGAACGGCGTACTGTTGCCCGACGAAAAACGGCTTACAAAATACGGCAAGTTTTTGCGCGCGACGTCGCTGGACGAGCTCCCCGAATTATTCAATATATTTGCAGGGCAAATGGCTATTGTCGGCCCGCGTCCGCTGTTGGTGCAGTATTTGCCGCTGTACAGCGAGGAGCAGCGCCTTCGGCACAATGTGCGCCCCGGGCTTACCGGCTGGGCACAGGTAAACGGCAGGAACGCAATCACGTGGGAGCAAAAGTTTAAATTCGACTGCGAATACGTGCGCCATATATCGCTTTTCGGCGACATCAAAATCTTGTTCATGACGGTTGGCAAGGTGTTCAAGCGCAGCGGCATATCTCAAGAAGGACAAGCTACGATGGAGTACTTTACCGGCAACAAAAAATACAACGTGCTGGTGCTCAGTGCCGGCAGGCGGGTGGAGCTTTTAAACGCGTTCAAGGCGGCGCGCGATAGGCTGGGGATAAACGGCGACGTTTGCGCCGCGGACATGTCCGAGCTGGCGCCTGCGCTCAAATTTGCCGACAAGCAGTTTTTGATACCGCGCATTGCCGATGACGGCTATATCCCGCGAATAATAAAGATTTGTAAGGACAACGATATTTCGCTCGTCGTGCCGACTATCGATACCGAGCTTGTCAAGCTCGCCGAAAATAAAAGCTTAATCGAAAGTGAAACAGCCGCGCGCGTGCTTATTTCCGACGTGCAAAGCGTTAAGGCTTGCTGTGACAAAACACTCACCGCAAAACACTTTGCCGAGCATGGGTTTGATTGTCCCGCAACGTACGATATAACAAAGAGCAAGGCGGACTTGACCTACCCGCTGTTTATCAAGCCGCGCGATGGCAGCTCGAGTATCGGCGCGTACAAGGTGGAGGACAAAAAGCAGCTCGACTTTTTTGCCGAGTACGTGAAAAATCCTATTGTGCAGGAATGCGTCGGCGGCAAGGAATACACTGCGGATTGCTTTTGTGACTTTGACGGCAGCATCATTACCGTCGTGCCGAGGTGGCGTATGGTCACGCGCGGCGGCGAGATATTAAAGGGCAAGGTCGAAAAAAACAGGTACGTAATAGACGACGTAAAAAGATTGCTGAAAAGCTTCGACTTTATCGGGCAAATCACGGTGCAGTGCTTTTTGACTGACGACAACAAGGTCAAGTACATAGAAATCAATCCGCGGTTTGGCGGCGGCGCGCCGATGAGCATTGCTGCGGGTGCGGACAGCTGCGAAAACCTGTACAGGCTGCTTCGCGGCGAAAAACTCAATTACAACGAGGACTACGAGGACGGCGCTATATATTCGCGTTTTGACGGCAGCGTGAGGGTGGACAAATGATAAAAGCGGTTGTGTTCGATTTGGACGACACACTCTATCCCGAATACGATTACGTGCTGTCAGGCTTTGCAGCTGTGGGCGAGTATGCGCAAAAGCAATACGGCATAGCGGACGTAAAAAGCGGGCTTATCGAGCTGTTTTCTCAGTCGCGCGATAAGGTGTTCGATAGGTTCGCCCAAAACCATGGAATTGATAAATCGTGTGTGGCTGATTTGGTCGAGGTTTACCGCACGCATACGCCCGATATCAAATTAACCGACGAAGTTAAGCAAACGCTAAGTGAGCTTCGTGCAGGCGGGTACAAGCTTGGAATAATAACCGACGGCAGACCGAACGGGCAACGCGCCAAGATAAAAGCGTTGGGACTGAACGAGCTTGTGGACGAGATAATAATAACGGACGAGCTTGGCGAAGACTGCCGCAAGCCCAATCCCAAAGCGTTCGAGGTTATGGCTGACCGCTTGGGCGTTACGCTCGATCAAATGGCGTACGTGGGCGACAACCCGCAAAAGGATTTTGTTATAGGCAAGCACGGCGTAACTACCGTCAAGTATAACGGCGACGGGCTGTACGGCGACTGCGGATATCTTGACGGCATTAAGGAGCACAAAAGCATAAATACAATGAGTGAGCTTATTAACTGCTTGGAACAAAATAAAGATAAAGATGACGACGGGCTGCTTGAATTTGTAAAAGGCAAGCTACTCGAAATAATGGATTTTATCCACGACGTGTGCGTCAAGGAAAATATTAAGTATTCGTTGAGCGGCGGCACTATGATAGGCGCTGTGCGACACAAAGGCTTTATACCGTGGGACGACGATATCGACATAACCATGCTTCGGGAGGAATACAACCGTTTTGCGTCGGTCGTCAAGGATTACTGCGATAAAAGCGGCAAGTTCGAATTTTTCTTGTACCGCCGCACTCCGCGCGTAAAGTTTGCAAAAGATCCTATTTGGGGAGATAAGCAAATCGGCGGTATCAAGGTAGATATATTTTTGCTTGACAATCTTCCGGACGACATGCGCAAAAGAAAGCGGTTTTTGCTCAAGTTAAAGGTTTTGCAGGGCATGATGCACAAGGGCAAAATAAATTGGTCGAGATTCAGCTTTAAGAACAAGCTTCGATTATTAGGCACGAAAATCCTCGGCGCGGGGAGGTCTTTGGACAGTATCGTCAAGTCGTATTTCAAGGTTTCCGCGCGGTACAACGACCAACAAACGCAAGACAAATTCATATCCAACGATTTATTCGCTGTTTGTCATATCGCTTACCGCAAGGAATGGGTAAGCGACGTTATACTTTCGGCATACGAGGATAGAGAATACAATATATTTGCGGGCTACGATTCGTTCTTGCGTGTGCGCTACGGCGATTATATGCAACTCCCGCCCGTAGAGCAGCGCGTGCATCACCACAATTTTACACTTAATCCGATTGAAAACAGCGAGGCGCAAGGCTAATGGATTACGATACCGAGCTTATGGTAGGGCTGCAAAACGTGCAGCTGGAAATAGCCGAGATTATAAAACGTATTTGCGAAAAGAACGGCATACGTTACTTTTTGGCGTACGGCACGCTTATCGGCGCGGTGCGGCATGACGGGTTTATTCCGTGGGATGACGATATAGATATAATGATGCCGTATCCCGATTTACTCAAATTCGAAAAGGCTTGTAAAACCGATTTGCCCGACGGATATTTTTATCAATCGCCGCAGACCGATCCCGAATACCGCTTATCCATTATGCGCGTGTGCAAGGACAATACGCTTTTGCTCGAAAAGGGTACGGCGGACAAAAATATCCACCATGGTATTTTTGTGGATATATACCCAATATACGGCGCGGCGCCCAAAAACAAGCGCAAAAAGCAAATATTCCAAGCGATGGAAAGGGCGCTGTATTTGCTGGACGAGCCGGTAAAAAACCACGGCGCCGTCATGCGGTTAGGTTCGACGTTTTTGTTGAAGACCAAAAGCAAAAAGGGTAAGGCGCGCGCGCAACAAAAGCTGTTCCAAAAGATTTCGCAGTACGATTACGACCAAAGCGAAAACGTGGTTTGCCTTGACAGCTCGGTTATCAAAATGCGCACCGAATACAAGCGCGAGTGGTTTGGAAACGGCGTAATGCATAAATTCGGCGATACGCAGTTTATGATACCCGAAAATCCCGATGAAATTCTTAAAAAGGTCTATGGCGATTATATGAAGCTGCCGCCAGAAGACGAGCGCAAACCGCATCACGATTTTGTGAGTATCAAGTTCGATTGCGGCAGATAAACTAAAGAGGTACTATGGAAAACACAAGAGAACTATCTTTGCGGGAGATACAGCTTTCCGCATTTGATATTATGGTAGAATTTGCCGAGTTTTGTAAGACGCACAATCTTACCTATTCGCTGGTTGGCGGCACTCTTTTGGGCGCTGTGCGGCACAAAGGCTTTATCCCGTGGGACGACGACGTAGACATTGGAATGCCTCGCCCCGATTACGAAAGATTTGTGCAGCTGATGCAAGAGCGCGGTAACAAGTTGACCGACAATTATGTTATCAGACCGGACAGAGGTGAGGGCGCTATCCGTCCCTTTATAAAGATAGAGGACACAAGAATAACCATACCCGAGAACCACCGTTCGTTTTCCGAAAATCTTTGGATAGATATATTTCCGTTTGACGGTTGCCCCAAAGACAGGAAAAAGGCAAAAAAACTGTTTAAAAAAGCGAAACGTTTTAAGCACATAATTATATACAACTGTTTTAAGCCGTTGCACTTTAAGGGTTTTTGGTGGAAGATGATATACTTTGCCTGTGCGGCGTATGCGCGGATGTACGGCTTGCGGCGTGCTTTGCGTAATGAATATAAAATGGTTACGCAAAAGTATCCGTATGGCAAATCCGATCGCGTAGCCGGAGTCGTATGGGGTATTTACGGTTTGGGCGAAATTATAAGCGCGGACAGCTTTGAAAAAAACATAGAGGTCGAGTTTGAAGGCAAACGCTTTTCCGCTATTTACAACTTGGACGAATACCTTACGGGATTGTACGGCGACTATATGACGCCGCCTCCCGAGGATATGCGCAAAACTCACAAATTGAAGGCCTTTGTAAAGGTCGATGACCAAGGAGATAACCAATGAATTACGCACTTGTATTTGCGGGCGGCACGGGACAGCGAATGAAGTCCAAAAGCCTGCCCAAGCAGTTTTTACAGATTCACGGCAAGCCCATAATAATCCACACCCTGTCCAAGTTCGAAAACAGCAAGGATATAGGCGGCATTGTGGTAGTATGCTTGGAGTCGTATATAGATACGCTGAAATCCATGCTCAAAGAGTACGGCATAACAAAGGTGTTGAAAATCGTCAAAGGCGGGGACAGCGGACAGCAGTCTATTTACAACGGACTGCAATGCCTGTCGGAATACGCCAAGGACGACGATATCGTGCTTATACACGACGGCGTGCGCCCGCTTATAGACGGCAAGCTCATCGCGGACAACATTGCTTGCGTCAAGCAAAACGGAAATGCCATTACCGTGTCCAAGGCGATAGAAACGGTGGTGTTGGTGGAAAACGACAACGTGTCGGCAATCGAGAATAGAGAAAAATGCTTTTACGCCAAAGCGCCGCAGTCGTTCTACTTCAAGGATATTTACGGCTGTCACAACAAGGCTATTGCCGAAAACAAGAGCGGATTTATCGATTCGGCGACGATGATGCAGTATTACGGACACAAGCTGTTTACCGTATTGGGCGAATCGGATAACATTAAAATCACCACGCAAATGGATTACTTTATGTTTAAGGGCTTGCTCGACTCTAAAGAGCTGAGCCAAATGAAGGTGAAGCTGTGACCGAATTTGATAGGATTATTAATTCAAACACCGATATAAGCGCGCTTAAAAACAGTACCGTTATGATAACGGGTGCGACGGGGACGGTCGGGTCGTACCTGCTCGATTTGCTGTTGTATTACAACAAAATACATGGCGCGAACATAAACATTGTTTGCCCCGTGCGTAACCTTGCCAAAATTCCCGACGAGCTTAAATCGGTTGACAAGCTTGATTGGATAGAGTTCGATTTGACCAAAGAGCTTAACATAGCACGCAACGTGGACTACGTGGTGCATTGCGCCGGTCCCACGCGCTCGGCAGAAATGGTGGAACGCCCCGTAGATACGGTAAACGCCATTGCGCTCGGCACGGAAAATATGTTGGAGTTTTTCCGTAAGCACGGCGGCAAAGGATTTTTGTATCTTTCGTCGGTGGAAATATACGGCGAGAACTTTGACGAAACTAAGGTGTTGACAGAAGACACTATGGGTGCGGTAAATACGCTGGCTGTGCGCAGCAGCTATCCCGAAGCTAAGCGGCTTGCTGAAACGCTGTGCGTGGCGTACTCGGCGCAGTACGGTTTGCCTGTAAAAATTGCACGACTTTCGCAAATTCTGGGTGTAGGCAAGGGTGACAACCGCCTTATCGCGTACTTGTGCGACTGTGCGAGGAACAAACAACAAATAGTGTTAAAGTCGGACGGCAAAGCCACCAAGGCGTACTGCTATATTGCCGACTGTATTTCCGCGCTAATTACTATACTTGTAAAGGGCGAAAACACCGCGTACAATATAGCCAACGAAAATATGGTTTTGTCTGTTCGCGAGCTTGCCGATTTTGTATCGAGCAAGTATATTGGCAAGAGCGTAATTATAGAGAACAAAGCAACTACGATATATCCCAAAAGCAGTTATTTGGTGATGGATTCCGCAAAACTGCAAGGATTGGGCTGGAATGCGGTTTTCGGCTTGGACGAAGCGTTTGACGGACTTATAGGATAGCCGTAAATGAGTGTAAGTATTGTAATTCCCGTATATAACGCAGAGCAGTATTTGAGAAAATGCTTGGACAGCGTTTGCGCGCAATCCGATTGCGTCAAGGAAATAATACTTGTCAACGACGGCAGTACCGACGGAAGCTTGAACGTTTGCAGCGAGTACGCGCAAAAAGACGGGCGGATAAAGATTATCGACAAACAAAATGAGGGTACCGAGCAGGCGATTATCGACGGAGTAAATGCAACTACCGGCGAATATATAGGCTTTGTAGACAGCGACGATTATATAGAGCCTAATATGTATTCGGAGCTTTTCGATTGTATAAAGCAATCGGGTGCGGACATAGCTTTTTGTCGGTACAAGTTTGTAGACTCAGATTACAATTTTATTCGTCGCCGCGATTTAGGCATGAAAAGCGGTGTGTATGACAAAGCTGACGGACGTTTTCCCATTATGCTTTTGCCTACGCTGAAAAATCGCCGCTATATTACCGGATTCAGATGGAATAAGTTGATTGCCCGCGAATTGCTTGTAAATAGTATTACCTTTAAGCAATCGGGCTTGCGTGTGGGCGAAGACCTTGCGCTTATCATTCCCACCGCAATGAGCGCAAATAGAATAGTGTACACTGATAAATGCTTGTATCACTACGTGCAGCGCGATAATTCCTTAATGCATACGTATACAAGGCGCCATCTCGACGATTGGGTAAAAACCGTAGATATTTTGGAAAAATCAAGCGAAATTTACGGCTATAAATTCGATAATTTCGGTGACAGCGCATTGGCGTTATTGTTTGTAAACTGCTTGGTTACTTTGCGTCACTCCGATTTACCGCGCGCGCAAAAGAAAAAAGAATTTAAAGCTATCGGCGATAACCCGCTTGTAAGAAGATTCTTAAGAGAAGTTAAAGTCGATATTGAATTCAAAAAGAAGATTGTCTTTAAATTGTTAAAACACAAAATGTACGGATTGCTGACTTTGGTGTATAAGTAAATGGAACAATCATTGCCGCTGCCTATAATGAATAAAACAACTACCATGCATACCGCTCGGCGGTATAGCGTGTCTTTTGTTGTGTCGGTGGCATGGTTAATTTACGCAATAGCCGTATCATATATAAAAGTATTGTTGGACGAGAGTGAGTTACTTTATTATATACAAACTATCCCTATGTTGCTTATACTGTTTTATCAGCTTTATTATTTGCTCAGGGACGCTAACGTAAGCAAATTGGGATTAAACCTGACGTCGGTATACTTTCTGTTCATTATTCTTCACTATTTTTTATTGCGGTCGGGATTGGAAAGGGTTATCAACCTGATTTCAATGCTTACGTGTTTGTTGGTCTTTAAAAAATATTCGTTTAAAAAACGAGAGATTAACAAGCTGTACTATTTATTTGTATTAGTCGTATTTTTGAAAATTATAAACGGGGCGACGGTGGAGAATATGGCAGACACGAGCAAGTTCAATCCCAACGAATGCGCAATATACTTAATGCTGTTGTTTTGTATCAGCCTTGTTACGTTTGCCTATGCAAAAAAATTAAGATATTTAATCGTAACGGCAATTAGTTTCGCGTTGCAATTTTACTTTGCTTCGCGCGGCGCGTTGTTCGGGTGTGTGCTGTTCTTTACGGCGTTTGTGTTTTTCCGTGCGTGGAAAAGGGCGTGGAAGGTCAAGACGGCGTTTGTAATTATTTTATTGTTGAGTGTGTTGGGAATTTTAGCGGCGTATATTTATTCTACCGTATTGTTTGAGGCAATCGGTAAAGGCAACGTAACTATATTCGGCAAAGATTTGTTTACGGGTAGACAAAAAATTTGGCAATTGACGTTTGATACAATAAAAGACAATCTATGGTTCGGCGTAGGTAGCCGCGTAAACGAAGCGACCGTTTTAGAGGAGAGCAATAGTATTTACCGTAATTCGCATAATATGGCTCTTGCCGTTTTGGTATCGTTTGGCTTATTGCATTTCATTTTGTTCTATTTGTTATTTTCGTATTTGATTTCGACAGGCGGCGCTTACAAAAAAGGAAAGCGCAAGTACGTGCCGAGCGCGCCTATAATATTCATATGCGTTATAACGTTAATGAATTATTTCGAAATGTTGTTTTTCTCTAGATGGGCAATGCCGATAGTAGTTGTAGCTTACGGATTTATTTGCAGCTGTAGACTGGTGCAAAAGCATAACCGTCGATTGGCTTACCGTGGATATAAGCGGGTGTACGTTGGATAAAAAGCGCGGCATAAAAAACGTATCGGTTTCGATTACGTTCAAAATACTGATACTTATTGCCGACGTGCTTGTACGGCGGTTTCTTATTAAGTATATAGGCAACGGGTTTAACGGAATAAACTCGTTGTATCGCTCCATACTCAGCTTTTTGGCTGTGGCGGAGCTTGGCGTGGGCAGCGCTATCACGTTCTGCATGTACAAGCCGATCGTCGAAGGCGATACGGACAAGGTGTCGGCGCTGTACGGTTTGTTTACCAAGCTGTACCTTGTTATCGGCGGCATAATAGCCGTGTGCGGTTGCTGCATCATGCCCGCGCTGCCGTATCTTGCCAAGGATTACCAAAGCGTAAACGTAAACCTTTACCTGACCTTTGCTCTCATGCTCGCGTCGGTGGTAATGACGTATATGTTCAGCTCCAAAACGTCGTTGATCAACGCGTACAAAAACAATTACGTAACCACCACTATTTCGTCGCTCGGGCAGCTGTTGCAGTGCGGCTTGCAAATAGTAGTTTTGATATTTACCAAATCGTTTGTTTGGTATCTTGTTTGCCGTATCGTTGCGGTCGCTGTTCAGTGGGGCGTTACCGAGCTGATAGTCAGGCGCAAGCACGGCGGAATTATAAAGAACAAGCAAAGCATAGACGTTGAAACAAAAAAGGACGTCACCAAAAAAGTCAAAGCCATGTTTATGCACAAGATAGGCGCTGTGCTGGTAAATACGGCAGACAGCATTATTATTTCGGCGTTCATAGGCATAGTCATCCTTGGAAAGTACTCCAACTATACCACTATTATGACGGCTATGACGGGTGTGCTGGGACTGTGCTTTTCGCCGCTCACGTCGGTTATCGGGCATATGTTTGTAGAGGCGGACGTGCAGACGGCAAAAAAGTACCATTCGTTCTTCCACACGTTCAACTTTGTTTTGGGCGCGGTGTTCTTTTTGGGATATTACGCCGTTATAGACTATCTTGTGATCTTCTTGTTCGGCGGCAAGGAACTGGCAATGGGGCGCGCCATAGCGTTTATAATAACGCTCAACTACTTTGTTCAGTTCATGCGCCGTGCAACGTTGTTGTTTCGCGACGCCACCGGCACGTTCTACCACGATAGGTGGAAGCCGCTTTTCGAGGGACTTTTGAACATAGGCTTGTCCATAGCGTTTGTATATTTGTTCCGATATTTGTGGGGCGCGGACTTCGCTGTCGTGGGCGTAATTGTTGCGACCATAATAACCAATATCTTTATTTGCCATATTGTAGAGCCGCACGTGCTGTTCAAGTATGCGTTCAAGTCGGATACCAAAAGCTTTTACGTAAAAAATTATGCCTATATCCTTATATTTGCCGCCGCGCTCGTCGCACTGCATTTCTGTTCGGTGGACTTGCATTCGGGTGTGGCAAACCTTTTTGCCAACGGATTTATCGCAATCGCTTTGGCGCTGCCTATCTGTATTGCCGCAGCGTTTATCAACAAGGATTTCCGCCACTATGCCGCCATTGTAGGGCGCAAGCTGAAAGCTAAGTTCGGCAAAAAGCACGCGGCAGCAACGGCGGCGGAGAACGGCGAAAACGTAAATTCCGAATTGCCTGAGCATGAAAAAATGCCCGACGTGCAAAATACGGCGCCCGCAAACGATGCCGTGGATAGCAGCATTACGCAGCCCGAAAATAAGTCGGGGGACGGCGACGCCTCCGACGGATAAATCAGCGTGTAATTTGTGGCTGTATCAAGATTAAATTTTAGAAATATACTTGACACGGCGACATATACATAGTATAATGAAAACACAAATATAAAAAGGAGTTGGAATCATGGCAAAAAGCGATTACTTTGGTCTTTCCTACATTGTCAGCGTTATTTTGGCGATAATCCCCATCACTGCGTGGGTATGCGGCATTATCACGCGTATTTCGGAAGGCAAGATTGTAGCGGCAATCATCCGTATCTTCCTCGGTGGCTGGATTATTTGGTTGATTGACCTTGTACTCATGCTCGTAAGCAAGCATATCCTTCGTTTGCTCAACATCTAAGCTAACCAACTAAAACCCGCCTATATGGCGGGTTTTTTCTTGCTCGGCGGCACATGCATCGCCGGATACGGGCTACGTGTGGCAACCCGCATCGGTCACGTAGGTGGGTCTACGCTCCCTTCGGTCGGCTCGCCACCTGTTGCCCGTCTGCGGCGCGCCTTCGCCGTCGAGGTTTTTATTGTAAATTTTAAAAACCGACTTGAATATTATTGACAAACGCCGCGGCATTGTCTTATAATATCTTTGCAACTAATTCATACTAAATCAATAGGAATTAAACACATTAATGGCACAGACTAAAAAGACAATTTATGTAGACAATGCGGCGACGACCGCAATGTGCGACGAGGCGATAGCCGCTATGACGCCGTATCTTAAACAGGTATACGGCAATCCGTCGTCGTTGCACACGGCGGGGCAGGTTGCTAAGGAAGCGTTGGAAAAAGCGCGGGCGAGTATTGCCGCCCGCATTAACGCCGACGCGGGCGAAATATACTTTACCTCGGGCGGCAGCGAGGCGGACAACCAAGCGCTGCGCTCGGCGGCGGCAAACGGACTTAAACGCGGCAAAAAGCATATTATAACCACGGCGTTCGAGCACCACGCCGTTTTGCATACGCTCAAAAAGTTAGAGCGCGAGGGCTTTGAGGTGACATACCTCGACGTGCACGAAAACGGCATTGTAACGCCCGAACAGGTGCAAGCCGCCATTCGTCCAGACACGGCGCTCGTTACGATAATGTTCGCCAACAACGAGATAGGTACTATCCAGCCGATAGCGGAAATAGGCGCGATATGCCGCGCGAACAAGGTGGTGTTTCACACCGACGCAGTGCAGGCGGTGGGACATGTGCCCATTGATGTCAAGGCTATGAATATAGACATGCTGTCGCTTTCCGCGCACAAGTTTCACGGTGCAAAGGGCGTGGGCGCGCTGTACGTGCGGCGCGGCGTGCCGCTTAATACGTTTATCGACGGTGGCGCTCAGGAAAAGGGCAGGCGCGCGGGTACGGAAAACCTTGCGGGCATTGCGGCAATGGCGGCGGCGCTCGACTACGTTTGCGGAAATATGGAAAAAACCGCGGTAAAGCTCAGTGCTTTGCGCGACAAGATAATAAAAGGGTTGTCGGCTATTCCGCACTCCAAGTTGAACGGCGATCCCGCCAATCGTTTGCCGAGCATACTGAATATGTGTTTCGAGGGTATAGAGGGCGAAAGCCTGCTGCTGCTGTTGGACGACAAGGGCATATGCGCGTCCAGCGGCTCGGCGTGTACGTCGGGCTCGCTCGACCCGTCGCACGTGCTGCTTGCGCTCGGACTGCCGCACGAGGTGGCGCATGGGAGTCTTCGCATAAGCCTTTCGGAGGACAACACCGCCACCGACGCCGAATATATAATTAAGTCGGTAGCCGAAGTGGTGGAATATCTACGCGGAATGTCGCCGGTGTGGGAAGCGCTGGAAAAAGGCGAAAAACCACACTTATTGTAAAGCAATTACACCGAAACAAGGAGATGATTTAATCATGGCATTATACAGCGAAAAAGTTATGGATCACTTTCGCAATCCGCGCAACGTCGGAAAGATTGACGATGCGGACGGAATAGGCGAGGTAGGCAACGCCCGTTGCGGTGACATAATGAAAATTTATATCAAGGTAGCGGACGGCATTATTACCGACGTCAAGTTCAACACCTTCGGCTGCGGCAGCGCCATCGCTTCGTCGTCTATGGCTACCGAAATGATAAAGGGCAAGCCTATAGAGCAGGCGTTGGAGCTGACCAACAAGGCGGTCGTGGAAGCGTTGGAAGGACTGCCTGCGCACAAGCTGCATTGCTCGGTGCTCGCCGAACAGGCTATCCGCTCGGCAATCAAGGACTACTATGACAAAAACGGCATAGAGTACGATAAAGCTATGTTTCCCGATTTTGACGAGGACGAACATGACCACGGTGACGGCGAGGAATAGTAAGTAATGAAAGAGCTTACCAAGATACCGTCGTTTACCAAAGACCACAATAAGCTTGCGGTAGGACTGCACGAGGGCGGCACGGCGCACGGCGTTACCACGTGGGACTTGCGCTTTAAGCGCCCCAACTGCGGCGACTTTTTGGCACAGCCTGCGCTCCACTCAATTGAGCATATGCTTGCGACGATACTGCGCAATTCGGCGCACAAGGACGATATTATTTACTTCGGGCCTATGGGCTGCCGCACCGGTTTTTACTTGCTCACCACAAGTATGAATAGGGCGGAGGTAATTGGGCTGTTAAAACAAAGCTTTGCCGAAGCGCTTAATTTAACCGAGGTCCCCGGGGCGAGAAAAGAGGAGTGTGGCAACTACCTCGAACACGACCTCGACGGCGCAAAAACCGAATGTGTAAAGTATCTTGAAATATTGCAAAACGCATAAGTACGCATTTTATTTAATTCAAATCCTTGATTTAGTAGACGTGGATATGATATAATTTTGTTATATCATATCCATTTTATTTAAGGAGCAGCATATGAAAAAATTTCTCTCTTCTTTAATGGCTGCAGTATGCGTAGTGCTTTGCGCGTTTCTTTTTGCAGCCTGCAATACGGACGATGGCGGCGCTGTCGAGGTAGTAGACGTTACACTCGATTTAAACGAATTAACGCTTACGGAAGGCCAAGATTATACGTTGACGGCAACAATAACACCGTCAAACGCGACAAATCAGTCGATGGAATGGTCGTCATCGAATGAAGACGTTGCAACGGTGGACAGCGGTAGCGTCGTTGCCGTAGCGGAAGGCAGTGCAACGATAGTTGTAACGACAAGCAACGGCAAAACTGCGTCGTGCGTCGTTACGGTAGAAGCGGCGGAAGAAGAACCGCCCGTTCAATATACCGTTACCTTTTATGCAAACGGCGGAGAGTTTGAGGGAGAAAAGGACGTTTACGAAATGCAGGTTGACGACGGTGCAAAGCTGGAAGGCGGCGTAACCGTTACGAGGGGCGACAAGTACGTTTTCACCAACTGGTACAAAGACGAACGCCGTACAAACCTGTGGAACTTTGACGAGGATGTTGTAACCGATGATATCGAACTTTTTGCGGGCTGGAAATATTTGAATAAATATCAATCGGTTATCGACGCGCTTCAAGATAAAATTAAAGCCGAACGCGGCGACGATAGCGCCGAGGTCGAAATCCTGTCTGTTTTCACGGATAACGACGGATATCTTTGCTTTGTCGAAAAGGACGGCACGGGCGCGTTTTCGTACAAGACGGACATTTGCGATTATGACGGAGTTGCAGGCAACGCCGAAATTATTGCGCAAATTCCCAATACGACTTTAACGCAGCTCAAAGCATACAACGATACTTATACGTCGGCAAATAACAGATTTATCGCGGACGCTATGGCGTATAAATATACGCCGGCGATAGACATGAACGACGCAATAATTTACAGCTGCGTTTCCGAATGGAAATTATATTCGGAGGGCAAGTTTGCGACCAACGGTCCTTGGTACGGCTGCCAAGTAAAAGCTATTGTTGCGGACGAAGACGGTAACGTGTACGATTGCAGTTTTACGGCAGTTGCAGGAGTCGCTAATTTCGACATAGTTATCGGCGGGTCTGCGTTGAGTGAAGATGTCGGCTTAATTACGATCGAACTTGGCGAAACGGCAAACGATTTCTATTCGGAATATATCAAAGCAAAGCAAGCGTAACGGCAATGAATGTGTAAAGCAATCTTGAAATGTTGCAAAACGCATAAGTATCAATATAATTTTTAGCAAAGCAAAAGCGGTGTTGATTTTCAACACCGCTTGTTTTTGTTTTATTCTTTGTTTTCCGCATCGAAATTACATAGAGTCTTTGGCGGTCGTTATTGACGCTATAAGCAATCTTCGGAGAGTACCGCATAAGTTTTTTAAATCTTTGATACTTGTCTCGTCGATAAGATTTGCCTTTTCAAATAATATTAGCCAATACTCAGATTCGTAACATTCCTTTAAGGCAATTTGTAATTTTGCAATAAAATCGGGTTTGCTGTGCGCATAATTCGCTTCGTGAATATTTGCGCCTATTGACGTAGCCGAACGTTCCAACTGGTTAGTGAGTGAGCTATGTCCTTTTACATTACCCAAGATATTTATAGTTTTTAGCGAAAAATCAATCGATAAATCAACTAATTTGTTTTCTTTCATAGTAATAATAAAAAATGAAATATTGCTATCGCAATATGAAATAACTTTGTTATGAAATTGCGCTTGCGCGCAGTGAAATAAAATTCGCCATTTATGTGCGCAGCACATTTCATATTCCGAAAGGAATATTTCATAGCAACGCTATTTCACTCGCCGATAGGCGAATTTCATTGCGCCGCAGGCGCAATAGGCGGAGCGGAAATGCCCACGACGTTGGTGACCGGCATGGAAAAGGCTATGCCTTGTCCCGCCGTTTTAAGTCCTGCCGCGCCGTATACCGCGTGGAGCACGGCGTCCTTTATTTCGGCGGGAACGAGTATCATAACGAGCTCCTTGTCCGGCTGAATGGATATATGGAAAAACTCCTCGGCTTCCTTGTTGGCTGTGCCGCGGCCGTGAATGACAGTGCCGCCGCGCGCGCCAACCTCCTTGGCGGCGTCCATAACGACGTCGGTAAAGCCGGTATTAACTATACATACTATAAGCTCGTGAGTCATATCAGTTCTCCTTGTTTTCTGCTATCATGCTGCGGTTGTTACTTAAAAATCCGAATATAAGTTTTCCGATTACGCCCGATAGGGGAACGGTGTAGGCAATGCCTTTGCCGTTTTTTATGGTGCGGAATTTTTCTTCCAGCGCATCCAACGCGGCTTGTAGCTTGTTGCCCTGAATAACGCTGAATATCACCGTTTTGTCCGAGTCGGTAAAGCCGAACATAGACAGCGTTTTGGCGTCCGCCGTGCCGTGACCCATTGCCATAAACTGCATATTTACGTCAAACGACTGGATAAGATCGGCATAGTATTCGCCCTTGCTGCGGTTTACCGTCGTTATAAGCAGCTCCAAGCGGTTTTCGGACACCGTATTGTTGTTGGGGAGTTCGCTTTTGGCTTTGACCTTTGCTTTCGGCTTGCCTACCCTGAGCGTCAGCTTATGGCGCGGGCTCTCGGCGGGCTTTGTTTGTTTGGATTTTTGCGTAGTATCCTTTGCAGGCTTGTTTTTATTTGGCATTGCTCTTCTCCCATGCAAAGTTTATTATCTGCTCGTCGTCGGCGGAGAGTATACGCTTCATAATAATACGGTTGCGCGCCTTAGCGGACATTACCGCTTTAAAGCCGAGCGTTTGTATCGTAATAAGCGGGATCATTGCGACAAGCGCGACCACGCCGAACGCAAGCTCCAATACGCGAGACGGGGCGAGTATACTGCACGCGCCGATTGCTAGCGGTAGAATAAATCCCGACGTCAGCGGGCCGCTTGCAACGCCGCCCGAGTCGAACGCGATTGCCGTGTACAGCTTGGGTACAAAGAAGGACAGTCCGAGCGACAGCAGGTAGCCGGGGATGAGGTAGTACAGTACCGAAAATTTGTATATCATTCGTATCATAGACAGCGCGATAGCAAGACCGACGCCCAAGCACAGTGCGACCATCATTTGCGTTTTGGTAACGCCGCCGCCGGTGACTTCTTCTACCTGCTTGTTGAGTACGTGGATAGCAGGCTCGGCAAGCACGACGACCATACCGAACACCAAGCCGAATATAACGAGCACTACGCGGTTTTCGGCAAGCAGTTTACCCAGTTTAAGTCCTATCGGCATAAACCCGATTTTGACCGCCGAAAGGAAAACCACAAGCCCCAAAAAGGTGTATGTAATACCGATTATTATGCGAATGATTTTGTCTTTCGGCAACTTTAACACAGTGAGCTGTAACACTATAAAGAACGCGACAATAAGCGAAAGCGCGATAATAACTTCCTTGCACGTTTCGAGTATGGTCCAGCCCCATTCGCCGTGTTCCAGCATTGAAGCGACCGTATAGGTAGGGGTGTCGTATTGCATTTCGCCCTTGGAGGCGATGGAAAGTATGGTAACCGCAAGTATGGGGCCTATCGAGCACAGCGCGACTAAGCCGAAGCTGTTTTCGTTACTGTTTTTGCCGCCTATAGTCGTTGCTATACCTACGCCCAACGCCATTATAAAGGGAACGGTAATGGGACCTGTGGTAACGCCGCCCGAATCGAAGCACATTGCAAGCAGGTCGTTCTTTCCGCTTTCTATAAGCATTGCGCACAGCGCAAACAGCGCCATGTAAAAGAACATAAGCATGGCGGACAGGTCTTTGCGCATCAATATTTTAAGCACGGCAAGCAACAGGAACAAGCCCACGCCAACGCCGACGGTTACGATTAATAGTGTGCTGTTCATAACCGTTTTAACTTGGTCGGCAAGCACTGAAAGGTCGGGCTCGGCTATCGTGATGAACACGCCCATCAAAAAGCACACTACCAAAAGAACTGTTATCTTTTTGGACTTGGTAAGACCGCCGCCCACTTGCTCGCCCATGGGGGTCATAGCAAGGTCGGCGCCGAGGTTGAACAGTCCTATGCCGAGTATAAGGAAGACCGCCGCAATGCTGAACGCGGCAATTTCCGTCCCGCTGAAATCGACCAGCGGCGTCGCGCAAAGAATAAGTACAAGCACGGCAATCGGAAGTACGGATATTAGCGATTCACGCAGTTTTAATAATATAGCTTTCATGTACACTCAGTATAACATTTAAAATTGCAATAATCAAGAGAAAATCCCAATATATTTCAAATTTTACGCTATTTGTATATATATGAAGACACTTGCCAATGTTGAGATTTCATGTTAAAATATTATGCGATGAAAAAGCGCGACAAGATTATCGATTTTATAGTCAAGCCGCCTATGTGGGTGTGCATTGTATTGTGGGCTGTGGGTGCGGTAACGCTGTGCGGCAGTATTACGCTTTACTTTTTGGGGCTGGGGCTTAAACTGTGGGCGCTGCCAGTACATTTATGTGCGCTTTTGTTTTTTGTATTATCAGTGTATGCGGTACTTACGGTGATAGGCTTGCCTCGCCGTGCCAAACAGAGCGTGCGCGTGCAAAAGTTTTTCAAGCATTACGACGTGCGTGCATTCGTGTATGCGGCGGGGTCCATACTGTTCAATATTTGCTATGTCGTTTTCGGCATAATAATTGCCAATCTCGAACAGTCGATATGGCTGGGCGTGTTGGTTGGCTATCATGTATTTTTGATCATTCCGCGCGCAACGGTGTTTTATATGACAAAACGCGGGAGCGGAAGCAAAGAGGAGCAAAACGTGCGCGCGTATGCGTATTGCGGATTTGCGCTCATGCTTTTGGCGCTTGCGCTAATACCCGTAATCAGAATGGTGCTGGACGATAAAAACACGTACAACTATTTTGTAAGCGGTATAGTGTATGTGACGGCGATCGCGACGTACACATTTGCCAAGCTGGGTATAGCGATACATAATCTCAGAAAGGTGCGCAAGTCGGACAATATGTCGCTTAAAGCGATTAAAAACGTCAGCTTTGCCGACGCGCTTATTTCCATATTCGCGTTGCAGGCGATGATGATAAAAGTTTTGCCGAGCGACGGGAGCAGTATAGCGATTATGAATCCGGTACTCGGCGGGCTGGTGTCGCTCGGCATATTTGCATTGGGCTTGTATATGCTTGTAAGCGGGCGAAAAAAGTTAAAGGCTTTGCCGCCCGACGACGAGCAGGCGGACGAACAATGCGAAGCGGTTACGGAAGGAGAGTAGTATGCAAAGTCACGACGCGATAATCGAAATAAAAGGACTTGTAAAAAAGTTCGGGGAGCTCACCGCCGTGGACGATATTTCGTTCGAGGTGCGGCGTGGCGAGCTGTTTGCCTTTTTGGGCGTGAACGGCGCGGGTAAGTCCACCACAATATCCATAATTTGCGGTCAGCTTGGGCGTGACGGTGGCACAGTCACCGTGGACGGCTGCGACATAGACAAGGACATAACGGCGATTAAGCGCGATATAGGCGTGGTGTTTCAATCGTCCGCGCTGGACAAGGTGCTAAACGTAAAGTCCAACCTTAAAAGCCGCGCCGCGCTGTACGGCATATTCGGCGGCGAGTTTGAAAAGCGGTACAAAGAGCTTGACGAAATGCTCGGGCTGAAAGAGCTGGAAAAACGCGCCGTGGGTAAGTTGTCGGGTGGGCAGCGGCGGCGTTGCGACATTGCGCGTGCGCTAATCCACAAGCCCAAAATACTGATACTGGACGAGCCGACGACGGGGCTCGATCCGCAAACGCGCAAGACGGTGTGGAACGTTATCGAGCGCCTTCGCAGCAGCGGCGACATGACGGTGTTTTTGACCACGCACTACATGGAGGAGGCGGCGGACGCCGACTACGTGGTAATACTCAACGCGGGCAAGGTAGTCGCCAAAGGCACGCCCGTCGAGCTTAAAAACGAGTACACGGGCGACTTTATAAGTATTTACGATAAAACCGAGGACGACTTGCAGGTACTGGGCAGGCCGTTGCAAAAAATCGCGGGCGGGTATCGCATAGAGGTTAAGGACACTGCGCAAGCCACTGAGCTGATAAAGGCTTATCCCAAGCTGTTTACCGACTACGAGGTGAGCAAGGGTAAGATGGACGACGTGTTTCTTGCCGCAACAGGTTTAAAGGCAGGAGATTAAATTATGACTGTCAAGCAAGATATCAAACAAATAGCGGCGTTTACCGCGAGGAATATAAGGCTGTTTTTTAAGGACAAGGGCATGTTTATCGGCGCGTTGCTTTCGCCGCTCATAATAATGGTGCTGTACGCGCTGTTTTTGCACCGCGTGTTTTTGCAGTCGTTCGACTCAATGTTGCAAGGCGTAACGCTTGCGCCCAAAACTATTAACGGCTTGGTGGCGTCGTACGAGGTTTCGTCGGTGCTGGCTGTGTGCTGTGTTACCGTCGCGTTTGTCGCCAACTTGAACATGGTCGCGGACAAGGTGAACGGCTCGCGCGCTGACATAACGGTTGCGCCGGTAAAAGGTCACGTGCTTGTACTCGGCTATTACTTTGCAACGGCTGTCGTTACGCTGGCTATATGCTACATAGCTATGATAGCGGGATTTTGCTATATTGCCGGTATGGGTTGGGTTATGACTGCGGGCGAGGTATTTGCCGTAATACTTGACGTGTTTTTGGCGGGTATGTTCGGCACAGCGCTGTCGTCGGTGGTGTGTTACTTTCTCAAATCGCAGGGCGGGATAAGCGCGGTGTCCACAATAGTGGCGTCTGTATACGGCTTTATATGCGGCGCGTACTATCCGATTTCGCAGTTTTCTAAGGGCATGGCCAACACCATAATGTGCCTCCCCGGGACTTACTGCACCGGACTGCTGCGCACCCACTTTATGAGCGGATATGCAAGTCTTATGACAGTGGACGGCGCGCAAAAAGCTGCTGTGGACGGATTGCTTACAGGCTTTGACGTAAAGCTCAGCTTTTTCGGCAGTGACGTCAAGGCATGGGCGATGTACCTCGTTGTAACTTGCGCCGTGGCGGTACTCATAGCCGTGTTTGTACTGATGAACGTACTCAACAAAAAACGCAAAACAAAGGTGTAACTCACCCCTTTACGCGCTTGTGTTTTTTGTGTATTTAATGATATAATAATATGTGTATAAGTCGTTCCCGTAAAATTTTTGTTTGCGCAAAAATTTCCGAGTTTCCCGCTCGATTTACTTGACAAGCGGGGGGGGGGGGCCAAGATACTGCTGTTTATAAACAAACCCTCGCCCCCCACCCGACACGGCTAGCGGTAGGCGGG
>JAIEBI010000046.1:19358-38099 GCA_029070965.1 Clostridiales bacterium | reverse complement strand
ACCTTATCCCCCGCTTTTACGAGATTGACGACGGCTCGATTACGGTGGACGGCTACGATATAAGGCAACTGTCGCGCACCGCGTTACGTAAAAGCATAGGAATAGTGCAGCAAGACGTATTTTTGTTTAACGGCACAATCAAGGAAAATATCGCATACGGAGACTTTACTGCAAGCGACGATATGATTGTAGAAGCGGCAAAACGCGCCAACATTCACGACTATATAATGGGCCTACCCGACGGTTACGACACAGAGGTCGGCGAGCGCGGCGTAAAGCTGTCTGGCGGACAAAAACAGCGCATATCCATTGCGCGCGCCTTCCTGAAAAACCCGCCCATACTCATACTGGACGAGGCTACCTCCGCACTGGACAACGCCACCGAAATGCTTATACAATCGGCACTGGAAGAGCTTCAAGGCGGCAGAACTACCCTTGTCGTGGCGCACCGCCTATCCACCATAAAGAACGCCGACGAAATTATAGTAATCACCTCCAACGGCGTGGAGGAACGCGGCAATCACGCTCAGCTAATCGCCAAGGGCGGCATATACAAAGAATTATACGACTACCAATTTAAAAACCTGTAATAAGTATTTAATAACAAATAAAAAAGCGCGCTGTCGTTATTTTGGCAGTGCGCTTTATTTTTATATTAACCGTTTTGCAGGCTGATCACCTTTATGAACTCAGCGAATAGCGGATGCGTGGTGAGCAGTCTCGATTTATATTCGGGATGGAATATAGTGCCGATATAGAACTTATTTGTGGGTATCTCGAACGCTTCGGGAACGCCCGTCGGCGAGTGTGCCGAAAACACAAGTCCGTTCCGTAAGAAAAGCTGTTCGTAAGTGCCCGCGATGTCAAACCTGTGGCGATGACGCTCGGCAGCCATCGGCGCGCCGTAAATCTTGCTCAAATACGTACCCGGGGTTATAGTTGTGGGGAAGGCGCCTTTTTTGAGCATGGGCGGCTCTACGCTCGCCACCACGCTGTACGGCGTGTCGGGATTAAATTCCTGCGAGTCGGCGCCCGTCATCGAGCACACGTTCCTTGCAAACTCGATTATGCCCGCCTGCGCGCCCAGTCCTATCATAAGGCAAGGAATATCCTTTTCTCGCGCATAGTTTGCCGCGGCTATCTTGCCGTCAAACCCGCGCACGCCAAACCCGGGGGCTATCACTATTCCGTCATATCCGTCGAGCACGCTCGGGTTGTTTGCTACGTCCGCACTGTAAACGAGCGTAATGTCCACCGCCTCGTTGCGCAGCAGTCCCGCCGTAGTAATAGCGTCGGTTATCGATTGGTACGCCGTCGCTTTTTCCACGTACTTACCTACTACCGCTACCTTTATGCGTTTTTGCGCGCTCGCCAAATTCACCGCCCTGTTGTACATATCGGTCCAAGCTTCGAGCCGCGGTTGGCGCTCCTCCAATTTGAGCTTTCTCAGCGCTACGGCCTCAAAGCCCTGCTCGTGCAGTTTTAGCGGCACTTGGTAAATATTGTCGGTAGTTACGCTCTCTATTATGCCGCTCTTGTCCACGTTGCAAAACTGCAATATCTTCTTTTTGGCGCCGTCGTCAAGCGGCATATCGCTGCGGCACACAATAATATCGGGCTGAATACCTATGTTTTGCAGCTCCTTGACCGAGTTTTGAGTCGGCTTTGTTTTGTGCTCGCCGCTCATCTCTATAATCGGCACGTACGTAATGTGAATGTAGACGGCGTTGCCCTTGCCCAGCTCGCCGCGGCATTGGCGTATTGCTTCCAAGTACGGGTGGTTTTCTATATCGCCTACCACGCCGCCTATCTCGCACACCACCACGTCCGTTTCGGGACGGTTGAGCGTGTACAGCGTGCGCTTTATCTCGTCGGTAATGTGCGGCACTACCTGAACGGACTCGCCGTCGTACGCGCCGTCGCGCTCCTTGCGTATTACCGCGGAATAAATTTTACCGCTGGTGAAACTGCTGTTTTCGGTAAGGTTTTGATCCAAAAACCGCTCGTAGTGCCCAAGCACCAAATCGCCCTCGCCGCCGTCGTCGGTGACGAAAACCTCGCCGTGCTGATACGGACTTAAATACAGCGAGTCCACGTTGAAGTACGGGTCGAACTTGATAATATCGACCGAATAGCCCTGCGCCTTAATGAGCATTGCCATGCTCGCCGCCGTTATTCCCTTGCCTAAGCCCGACACCACACCGCCGGTAACAAAAATATATTTAGACATAATTTGTAAGCTTAACGCTTGTCCTCCTATATGTTTAACCTGATTTACTGCTTAATCGTAAAACCGATTTCTTTCAGCTTTTTCGCGTTGTATTCCACCACGTCCAACAGATGTTCGAATATCCTTTGTGCCGCCGCGCGCTCGGGAATAGACCGCGAAATGTTGCTGTCCGTGTTGTCCGAGTGCGCAAAAAAGTTGCGTTGCGCAAAGTATTCCGAATATAACGCCACCAGCACTTCGGCATATACTACGCTGTCTATGCGCTGGGTGTACCCGCTTTTCAGAATGTACTTGCCGCTGTCGTCCTTGTCGAACGCCTGACCTATCATCTTGACCTTGATGTCCCTTGCCGTTTGAAGGTCGAACACAAACCGCTCCAAACCCCTAAACGCCGGCACCAACAGCACCGAATAATCGGACAAGTGCAAAGCGCTTTGCGAAAAGTCGTGTATGCCGTACGAAAAGTCTATGCGCGATTGTTCGGACAAAAATCCGTACGCCGTGGGCAGCCGCTTTTTAAGTTTGTTTTGCAGGTCGGAGACCTTTTTACCACCGCCCGATTCCTCAACGTAGTTTTCGAGCGCCGACGAATAGTCGCTGTAATTACTGACCTGTGACATGACCTCGCCGAACAAATTGCTGCGCTTGCCTTGAAGCTGTAACGTCATGCGCTTGGTGGCATACCTTAATAGCACCCTTTGTCCCTGCGCGTCCGATACGGTGTAATTTTTTACCTCTTGCACCGTGCCGCTAAACTCCGTTTCGCCCGTCGTCACCGTCTTGCCGTAGGACTTTAACCGATTTAGCGCGCCGTCCAGCGCGTCAAGCGGAAAGTTCTTTACCGAATACCCGTTTTTGTATTCGGGCATTTGCACTATGTCCGCAGTAGGCTCGTCCTTTTTTGCTTTGGGCGGTCTACCGCGTTTGCGCTTTTCGGTCGGCAATGCCTGCTGTACGGGTTGCCCGCCGTTATTCTTGGGCGGCCTGCCGCGCTTACGCTTTTCCATCGGCACCTGCTCGATTTGCGCTTGCGGCCGGACTTGCGCGCGGGTGTTTATTTTGAACTCCCCGCCGTCGTCATTGTCGGGCTCCGAGCCGAACGATATTCGCGGCGAATCTGTGCGTGAGCGGCGCCCTACCGAAATTGCCAAGCCGCCCGAATCGGATGCGGACTTGTCCTCGCGCTTTTCCGTGCGCACGGGAGCCGAATATTCGTATGTGCGCACCTGCGGAGCTACCTGCACGCGCGTACCGTTAAACGGCGCGGTTGCGTTTTGCTGTGTGCCGTTAAACGTCGCAGGCCGTTGCTCCAAGCGCGTTTCGCCGTACGACGGCAAAGTGCGCTTTTTAGCTACTTGCGGCGGATAAATAACGTCGCCGCCGTATGCAACCGATTTGTCTTGCACCTGCGGTCTTTTCTTTATCGTTTGCGGCGGGTAAATTTCGTCGGTGGAAATTTCCGCGCCCTTGGACGAAACGAACAGCGTGGGCACGGGCGCAAACTCCGTCCTGCGCCGTATACTGTCCGGTGAAACGAATAGCTTTGCGCGGGTGGCGCTGTCGCCTATCTCCCTCACAACAGTCCTTGGCGTGGGCTGAGCCCCTTGCGCAGGCACTGTCGAGCGCTTGACCGTTTTGCCGACGGGCGCGTACAAGTCTAATAGTTTTTGCGCAAAATCGCTCCTGCCCGTTATAGACAATATGCACGCCGAGGTATCGTAGACTACCGCAATTTTATTTTCGCCGGCAAGATAGGAATACCTATCGTAATGCGATCTTTCGGTAGCACTAACAACGCCGTTTGGCGTATAGGTTTTAGAGTCGATTTTTCGTATAAACTCCTTAACCTCGTCAGACGAACACGGCGAAATATTGAATCTTACATTCTCCATTATATCTCCGTTATAATAATCCGATATTCTTATCCGTAGCAAATATTAAACAGCAATATTTAAGCTAAAAAATAACCGATTATTCTTTTGTGTTTGCGCTTTCGTTCAATTATATTGAACGACGGAATACAACCGAATATATCTATTGTATTCCGTCGCGCATTAAAAATATAAGCGACTTAACCGTCGCTTATATTTTGATTTTTATTTCTTTACTTTGCGGAAGCGCACAACGTAGATGATGACGCCCGCGAGCAACACTATCGCTACTATGATGAGTACGGTGGAAAGCGTAGTCCAAGTAGTGGGAGTGCTGGAACCCTTGCTTGTAACGGTAAGCGTTTCGGTAATCTTGTAGTCGTTGCCGACAGCGTCTTTAGCCGTGTAAACGATGGTGTATTCGCCTACTTTGCTAAGCTTGATTTCCGAGCCGTTGTTGGCTTTGCTTGCATAGCCTGTGTAGCTGCCGTCAACGGTGCTGCCCGAAATAAGCTCGTGCGAAGGATCGTAAATTTCTTTTCTTATCATTACACCGTCGGTCTTTTCGTCCGTAGCAAGCTCAATGGTCTTGAACTTGAAGGTGTCGCCTTCCTTCTTTGCGGAAGCAGTGGAAGTGCCGCCTGTAACGGTGAACTTAGGTGCGAATACGTCGCCTACGTTGATCGTGAAAGGTTGGCTATCCACATTGCCGTTTTCGTAGGTTGCGGTGTACGTTACTTTGTACGCGCCGTCCTTGTCGGCCTTGAACTGATTTTCGTCGTCCAACTTAACGGTGCCGCCGTCGGGATCCTTTACGTCGATCGTGATTTTGCCCATGCCGTATTGAGTATACGCAACGGCGGTGGGAAGCTTGACAAGACCGTTGGTTTCGGAATAATCACCCTTTTCTTCGTCGTACTTTGCCTTGTAGCTGGGCATCGTGCCTTGCAGCTCGATTACAGGAGTAGCGTCGTCTACAACTTGCACGCTGTAAGGAATGTCAACCTGAGTTACGTCTGCATAGTCAAAGCCGTTTTCGGTAATCTTGTCGGCGTTGATATAGCCGTCCCAAACCTTGTAGGAGCCCTGCGTCTTGGCGGTGAACTCGTTGCCCATAATGCCGAATATGCCGCCGTTTATCTTGCGAACTACGCGGAATTCGCCTTGCTCGCTGATGTGCTTGATGACCGAATTTTTAAGCTTATACGTTACGTTGACGCTGCCCTTGGTGTCGACGTTGGCAATAGCCGAGGTTTGGTTGTTGCCTTGCGACGAGGGATTTACGCCCGTAAGCTTGTAGCCGTAAACGTCGTTGTTGCCGTTTACGTCGAACACGCGAATAGTCATGATATACGCGGTTGCTTCTTCCTCGCCCTCGGCGGCCTTTGTAGCAGTCGAAGCGGTGAAGGTGATGTTTTGAACATAAATCTTGGCTACGTCGCCCTTTACGTCGGACAGCGTTTCAAGCGTTACGTCTACGGGATTGCCTTCGGGATCGTACACAGCTACCTCGAAACCGGTGTAATTGCGCATATCCTTGTTGGCAGCGGTAATAACAAACGAACCCGCGTTTACCTTGTCGGCGACTTTGATAGCTGCGTTGCCATTAGCATTTACAAACTCGATGTTGCCCGCAAAGCCGAACATTTCGCCGTCTTCAGCTTCGGGAATAATCGTTGTAACAGCGGCTATCTTTGCGTATTCCGCAGGATTTGCGGCTACGTCGATATAGCTCTTGTCATCAGCTACGGCGTTGCTGCGGAAGTTGCCCGCTTTGTCGGTTACGCCGATGTAGTAGTAAAGTTTGTCGCCTAACTCAAGCTCGGCTTCGTCGTCCTTGCCCTCGTTGATTACAAGGTAGCCCGCCTTGGCGGTAAGGGACGCGGTTTCGCCGCCCTTGACTGCGATGAATTTGTCGGCTGCGGTGTACAGTCTGTAATCGACAAGCAAGCGCGTGTCTTCCTTGTCGGCGTACACGGGATACGGAACGGTGAACGTTTCGTCTGCTGCAGACAGGTAATCGGGAGCGGTTACTTCCGCAGTGTTGGGAACGTTGGTGTCCTCGTACGATTCGGTAAGCGTGACGGTGTAGGTTTTGGACGACGTGTTGTTGTCCTTGTCGCGTGCGCGGAACAATACGGTGTAAGTGCCTGCAAGCGACGCCTTTTCGCCCTTGGAGTTCTTTTTGTTATACTTGGAGAAATCGAACACAAACGCTTTTTCGGCGTTGTTGAACGTAGCGTCGGCGTCGTACACGTCGTTTTTGGTGAACTTGCCGTCGTCGCCGGTCGACAAAACGTTAGTGATGGTCAGTATCGTTTTGGAGTTGTCCGAATCGGTTATACGGAAATACAGGGAAATGAGGTCGTCCTTGTCCTCCGCGTCTACGGGCATATGGCACTTGTTGTCCACAAGCTCGGGAATGAGGAACTTGATTTTGCCCTGCATCTCTACGGTTGCGCCGTCGGCGTCTTTAACGTCCATACCCCATTTTTCGGGAATGAGATACTCGTACTTGTCGGTGTTTTTGAACACGGGCGCAACATGGTCGGCAACCTTGATAGTGCCTTCGTAGGTGCCCGACTTACCGCCAGCGGACGGATTGTTTTCGTCGTAAAAATCGTTGTACGCGGTATAGCTGACTTTGTAATCGCCCGTTTTGGTCGGGTAGAAAGTCATCGTCTTGTCGTTGTCGAACTTGACGGGATCGTTCTCTTTAACCTCGTAAGCGTAGCCGTCATCGTTTACCTTAACGTTGTTTACGAGATTGTTGTCGGGATCGCGAACCTCGATAACAACCTTAACGTTGTCGTCGCTCTTGTCTGTAACCTTGGCAGTGGGCAACGTAACGGGACGGTTGACCGACGCGGTTTGCGTCATGCCAGACACGGCGAGCGACGGATTGCCGCTCTTGTTCACCTTGGACTGAACGTTTACGGTAAACGTTTTGGTAAGGCGCTTGGTGCCGCCCTCTTTGCCGAGCTTTGCGGTATAGGTGATGAACACCTTGCCGTCCTCAGTCGCCTTGAAGGTTTTGTTGTCGTTGTAGGAATTATTCCAAGAATCCTCGATTTCGATTGTGTAGTCGCTGTCGGGATATTCCGTGAGAATGTTGTTTTCGTCGTAGTATTTTACGTACGCGTTGGGAAGGGTGAACTGCGCGTCCTTTTCCACATACGTGGGAATATCCGCGCCGTTGTACTCAATGTACAGGAAATATTCTTCCGCAAGGCTTACGCTTACCTTAAAGTCGTACGTAATGCCGTCTTTGGTGTAGCTGACTTTGTAAACGCCGAGCTGAGCGGCAGTTACCTTGCCGCCGGTAACGGTAACCTCGTCGCCGTTGGGTGCGGTAACGGTAGCGCCGGCGGGAACGGTAAATTCATCGCCGTAGTCGCAGGTGTCCTTTACCTTTACGCCCTTGGCCACGTCCACCTTAGCGGAGGTGGTGGGAGGTACCAAGTTGTCGTCCTCTGCCTTGGCGGCATGCGGTGCGACAAAAGTAAAGCACGTAATCAGCATTGCCAGACATACAAACAGCGTCGTGGCAGTCAATCCGATTCTTTTGATTAGTCCGAGTTTTTTCATTTAGTCGATAATCTCCTAATATGCTTTTGTACACATATACTGTTCAATTATACAATTATGAGCAGTGTTTGTCAAACATTTTTAATGCCAAATCAAAAAAGATTTCATTTTGTTGTAAGGTATTTTAACGAGCGAGCGGGCCGCCGTTTCCTATATTATGAGAAAGGCAGGAAAAAATTATGTAAGATATGCCCTTCCCCTTTTTCCGTATTACGGTTGAGCGGGCGCTCCAACTTGAACGCCCGCCCGATTTCAATAATATCAAAGCTATTTTTTATTTAACTTATAAAGGATATTCAGTCCTCTGAGGGTCAGCGTTCTGTCCACGACGTCTATTACGGATACGCACTTGTTTACTATATCGGCAATGCCGCCTGTGGCTATGACCTTGGCGTCCGTAAGTCCGCTCTCCTTTTTGAGCCGCGCCACCATCGATTCTATCATTCCGGAGTAGCCGAAGATTATGCCCGACTGCATATTGGTTATTGTGGTCTTGCCTATCGCGCTTTTGGGTGCGGAAAGCTCTACCTTTGGAAGCCTTGCCGCCGCGTCGGACAGCGACTCGGCCGCCGCTTTAAGTCCGAACGAAATTGCGCCGCCCAAAAGCTCGCCCTTGCCCGATATTACGTTAAAAGTGGTTGCCGTGCCGCAATCTATAACTATGCACGGCGCGCCGTACAGCTTGTACGCGCCCACGCACCCCGCCACTCTATCGGCGCCCAGCTCTTTGGGATTGTCGTACTTAATGTCCAGCCCGCATTTAAGCCCCGCGCCCACGGTAAGCGGCTTAATGCCAAAATACGTTTTTACCATATGCTCGAAGGTGTAGTTAAGGTTGGGATTGACCGAGCTGATAATAACGCCCTCGACGTCGCGCGGCGAAATATCCTTGACGGCAAGCATATCCTTGATGAGCAGCCAGTACTCGTCCCCCGTCTTGTTGGCGGACGCCATGCGCAGCGTGTGCAACAGCTCGTCGCCGTCGAACACGCCCATCTTTATGTTGGTGTTTCCTATGTCGAATACTATAACCATATTATATATTACCGTTTTGTCCGTTGTCTGCGACAGTCGTATGTTTGGGCGCACGCAGCTTGTCCTTGCCGCGCAGCACCACGCGGTTGAGCGTAACGCTGATCGGCGGAGTTATCACCGCCATGCACGCGCATTCTATCGCGCCGCTTATCAGCATTTCGGGCACGGCGACAAGCATAGTTGTGCCGCCGAGCGAAAGATTGGGCAGTATCAGCACGAACATTGTAACGACAAGCGCGGTATTGAGCAAACTGCCAATCGCCGCAGATATCGACACCGCCGCGACCTGCCCCACCTTCTTTTTGGGCTTACATAAATGCTCTATCAGCTTGTACGCGCCAAACGCGCCGAGCGCGGCGAGTATGCGCGGAAAGATAGCGATGTACGGTGCCTGCATAAACCCGAGCGCGGCAAACGACGGCGTGGGCGATATATAGCAATACGCAATGCTTATGCACCCGAACGCCAGTCCGACAAACGCAGTCATTCCGACAGTAAGCGTTGTCGCCGCCACCATTACGGGCAAAAAGAACACGAACGGCAAAAAGCCGGTAACGGCGCACAGCGCGGCAAGCGTTGCGGCAAGCGTAATGGAACGCGTGCTAATTTTCATAGTGTTTCCTCCTGTTGGACCTTTGCCTAAACGCAAATAGCCCACAGTCATTGTTACGCAAATAGTGTAACACAGCTTAAAAAAATACGCAAACAATATTTGAAAGTTTTTTGCACACAACGCCGAAAATTCCATACACTGAAATTAGGTAGGCGCTTATCGCACAAAAGAAAAACCGTACCGCCCTCGCGTAACCGCGGACGCGGGGCGCGGCCACGGCAAACAAATCTATGGAAGGAGGAACGCAAAATGTTCAACGGTGGCGGATGCTGCGATATACTCTGGCTCTTATTGCTTTGCAGCTGCTGCGGCGGCAACAACTGCGGCTGTGACTGCGGCTGCAAAAAGGGCTGTGACTGCAACGAATTACTGTTATTCTACATTCTTATGTGCTGCTGCGGCGGCAGAGATAAATGCTGCTGCTAATCCGATAAAACACTGCGGCAAGACTGTAAGCATGCTATTGCCGCATAAAAATACTGTACATAAGTTAAAAACCCACCGTCCCAATGGCGGTGGATTTTTAATAATTCGGAATTATTGATTTAATTAGTCCATCTTGCAAGCGTCGAGGATATAGTCGGCGACCTTGCTTTCGTCCATGCGGATTTGGCTCATGCTGTCGCGGTCGCGCACGGTGACGGTGCCGGTAGGCTCGGTGTCGAAGTCCACCGTAATGCAGAACGGCGTGCCTATTTCGTCCTGACGGCGGTAACGCTTGCCTATCGACCCGGGAAGGTCGTACGTGCAAGCTATTCCCTTTTTGCGCAATCCGCGGTAAAGATTGTCGGCACGCTCGGACAACGCCTTTTGCAGTGGCAGTACCGCCGCCTTGTACGGCGCGATAGCGGGCGCAAAACGCATAACCGTACGCGTTTCCTTTTCCAGCTGCTCCTCGTCGTACGCGTCGCAAAGCACGGCAAGCATTGCCCTGCCCGTACCGAGCGACGGCTCGATTACGTACGGCACGTACGTTTCGTTGGTTACGGGGTCGGTGTATTCCAGCTTTTCGCCCGAAAACTCGGCGTGCTTTTTAAGGTCGTAATCGGTGCGGTCGGCTATGCCCCACAGCTCGCCCCAGCCAAACGGGAAAAGATATTCGAAGTCGCTCGTAGCTTTGGAGTAAAAGCTGAGCTCGGCTTTGTCGTGGTCGCGTATGCGCAGGTTTTCCTTTTTGATGCCCAGCTTTTGCAGGAACTCGAAGCAGTAGTTTTTCCAGTAATCGAACCATTCGAGGTCGGTGTCGGGCTTGCAAAAAAATTCCATTTCCATCTGCTCGAACTCGCGCAGGCGGAAAATAAAATTGCCGGGGGTTATCTCGTTGCGGAAGCTCTTGCCTATCTGGCAAATGCCGAACGGCACGCGCGCCCGCGCCGAACGTGTTACGTTTTTAAAGTTTACGAATATGCCCTGCGCCGTTTCGGGACGGAGATAGCACGTGGACACGGTGTCCTCGGTTACGCCTTGGAATGTCTTGAACATAAGATTGAATTTCTTTACCGGCGTAAAGTCCGACTTGCCGCACACGGGGCAAGGAATTTTATGCTCGGCTACGAACGCGGAAAGCGCGTCGTTATCCATTGACGCAACGGGTACGGAAAGCTTGTGCTTATTGGCATAGTTTTCCACAAGGTCGTCGGCGCGGCAACGGCTTTTGCACGCACGGCAGTCCATAAGCGGATCGGAAAATCCCGCAAGATGTCCGGACGCTTCCCATACCTTGGGGTTCATAAGTATAGCGCAGTCAAGACCAAAGTTGTTTTCGCTTTCGGTAACAAACTTTTGCCACCACGCCTTTTTAATATTGTTGTACAGCTCGACGCCGACGGGACCGTAGTCCCACGTATTGGCAAACCCGCCGTAAATCTCGCTGCCCGCAAAGATAATTCCGCGCGACTTGCACAGCGCAACCAGCTTGTCCATTGTAACTTTCATAACCGCACCTCGGTGATATTATCGTAAAGATTATATGATATAATCGGCGTGTTGTCAAGTTAATTCAGAATTATGAATTAAGAATTCAGAATTAAAAATAATGAAAAGATTTTAGTTAATGTGCGGCTAACGCCCAGATTTCTCCGCTTCGGTCGAAATGACTGGGATTGGTGTTGCCTTTTCTAAAAAGCAAAACATATACCACCCATCACCCCGAGCGCAGCCGAGGGGTCTAGGCGACCCGCCGCACACATGTAAAGTAATTACCACCGTAATTCTTAATTCTGCATTCTTAATTCTGAATTATTTTTACATCATAGGCGCAATCAAGCGCAAAACACTCCGCGCAAGTCGGGTTGTGGGCAGCACGTCGTTTATTTGTTCGGCGGTCAAAAGCTCGCTGACCTCGAGCGTTGCCATATAATCGGTTTTCATATCGGCAATGGAGTCGACGTTGTACAATATCGCGCCGTCCTCAAAGTGCAGATAGAACGAGCGGTAATCCATATTGCATGTGCCGATAAACGCGCGCTCGTCGTCGACTATCATCATTTTGGCATGAATGAACCCCGGGGTATACTTGTACACCTTAACCCCCGCCTTGACAAGCACGGGCACGAACGACTTGGTCGTTTGATACACTATTTTTTTGTCCGGTTTTTTGGGAATGATTATTCTTACGTCCACGCCGGCAAGCGCGGCGCCGACAAGTGCGGTTTGGATTTCGTTGTCCAGTATTAAATACGGCGTGGTAATATACACGTACCGCTTGGCGGTGGAAATCATATTGATAAACGCGCTTTGGATAAGGTGATCGTCACGCCCCAGCGGTCCGGACGACAACGGTTGAACAAATCCGACGGCGTTCGTCTTTTTTGTCGCGGTAAGGTATGAACGGTAGTCGAGCATACCCTTGCCCGCGATAATGCTCCAAAACGACAAAAACATTATGGTAAAGCTGAGTACCGCGTCGCCGACAAACCGCATATGCGTGTCCTTCCAATGCCCGAAGCGCTCCACCTTGTTGGCGTACTCGTCGGCTACGTTGTTGCCGCCCGTGTACGCTATTTCGCCGTCGATGACGGTAATCTTTCTGTGCGAACGGTTGTTCAGTCGCATATCGAAGGACAGCGTTATCTTGTTAAACGGCAAAACCTCTACGCCGCCCGCGCGCAAGCGCTTTATCCCCTTTTTGGGCAAAGTGAACATACTGCCGACGTCGTCGTACATTACCTTGACTTCCACACCCGCCGCAGCACGCTCGATAAGCGCGTTTTCTATCTCGTCCCAAACAACACCGCGCTCGTAGATAAAGTATTCCATAAGTATGAACTTTTTTGCCGCTTTGATGTCGGCGAGCATTGCGGGAAAAAATTCGTCGCCAAGCGGATAGTACGTAGTGGTCGTGCTGCCGTACACGGGATACGACGCCGAATTAAGCACCAAGTCGGCGCAAGTCGTGCCCGTAGGATTGGCTACCCCGCGCTCGTTAAGCAATGCGCCGTTAGTGCGGTTGAGCAGTACCTGCGACACGTCGGACGCGCGCTTTAAGCGCTTGCGCACCCGCCGCGGCGTGTGCTGCCTGCCTATAAACAAATACACCAACCACCCAAACGCCGGCGCAAGCAGTATCAATACGCACCAGCTCAATTTATACGCGGGGTTCATATCCCGCGATACAATGTACAAGCATATAAGAAAGCTTATAAACTCGAATACCAACCACACCCACCAAATCTGCGCGGCGGCATACAACACGCCCATAACGATGAGCGCTATTTGTATCAAAAACGACAGTACTGTAATCGCCGCTTTATGAGATAGGAGTTTTATAAGCTTTCTAAACAAATTGTCACCTGTATTGTTATTCTACCACAATACGATACAATAATCAACAATAATTCCGAATTCATAATTCCGAATTCCGAATTAAAAAAGCCCTGTCGTAAGACAAGGCTTTTTGTTATGATTTTGCTAAGCGATATTAACCGATTTTGTGTCCGCCGGTTTTGGAAACGGTAATGGTTACATTGCCGCCGGATAAATTCTTAATATCCTGTGTTTGAGCGTTGCCTTCGCCGTAGTTGACTATCAAACCTAAATCACCCATATTGTAGGTAGAAAGGTCAACCGTTTCGCCGTCGGACAATTCTTTTCCGGGCCAGCCCGTAAACAAATCGCCGCCGCCAGTCCAACCGTGCAAGTGCGGTGTTTTGTCGCCGTCTTTTTCGATAACAAACGTTATGGTGCCGTTCGCACAAGTGACCGTTACGGTAATGGTATCGCCATCAACGTTCTCGAAATCGGGCGAACCGTTTACATAGATTTCATCTTCACCGGTTTTAACGTAGAAGGTATACGTACCCGACTTGACAACCTTTATTCCGCCTGCGGTAGCCTCGAAGCAACCCGCAGCAGTGCCACCGGATATGGTGGTGCGCTCAACGCTGCCCGTGCCGTTTTGAAATTTGATAACAACATCTTTGTCGAGGTGGTAGTTTTCCAAAACATATTGGTCGCCGAACTCGCCTGCGTCAAACGTCATCTCAACGCCTTTATTGGGCGAGCTGACGGCTACCATATAGCCTTGGTCTTCCGCACTGGTGTCGATCGTAACCGCGTCGGCAAAAACGTCATCGCCGCCTTGCTGTTGTTGCGCGGTGTACTGCGCGGTAACGGTTGTCGATTTTGTAAACTTCGTGCTTGCAGAAACGGTATTGCCGTCCCCGTCCTTCCAGCCGGTATGATTCCAGCCGGTAGCAGCGTTAACCGTGGGGAACGTAGCTATGCCGTTGTTCGTCTTTACGCTTGCAGTTCCGACAAGCGTGCCGTGCTCGCCCGCGCTAAACGTAATGTCATATTCGGTTTGATTCTGCGAACCGTTTTCCGTATACTGCGCGTAAATGGTGGTGTCTTTGTTGAACGTTGTGGCTGCCGTTACCGGAGTGCCGCCCGTCGCCGCAGTGTACCAGCCTTTGTTGGTGTGGTTTGCCGGAGGAGTGGGCGTAGGCAGCGTAACCTTGCCGTTGACGGTCTTTGCCGAAGCGGGCGTGCCGCTGCCGGTGCCGTAATTGAACGTAATGGTGTACGAGGTGGTATTGTTGCCACCGCCGCCACCGCCACCGGTAGTGCCACCGACGGGGTCGCCGGCGTCTTTGTCGCACGCGACAAAACCGAATGCCGCAAGTACGAACATTGTTGCGGCAAGTACCGCGATTAGTAATCTTGATTTCCTCATATTTCCCTCATGAAAAAATTTTTTTGCAAACACTCAAAAAGAAAACATCTATCCCTTTTTATGCGTTTACTATTGTATTTGTTATTATATCACTACGAATACCGTATGTCAATACCCAAAAAGAAAAATTTCGACTAAATTTTTAATGCAGAACGCAGAATTATAATAAGGTTGATATTTTATAATTCCGAATTCCGAATTAAAAAAGCTCTGCACTAAGCAGAGCTTTTCGGTTATTGGTTAATTATGCTTACCATGCGAGCCAAATCTTATTGTCGTTAGCGGATTTGATCTTGCAATAGAACGTATAGACTTGGGTGGATTTAATTTCAATGCTTCCGTTATTTACCGCGGCAGTATCGGTGATATCGGAGTTTTCAATCGTCGTGCAAACAAGGTCCAAATCGGGAACGTAGATAGCTACCTTATCGCCTTCGCTAAGGGCAATCGAAATCGTATACTGATCATAACCGTTTTCAACCTTTTCATACTTCACAAAATATCCCTGCGTCTTGTCCCCATTCTTGATAAGATAAACATTGTAATGAGTACCGTCTTGCTTGCCGGCTTGCACCGGAACCATTGCGGGGCCGACGCCGGGTTCTGCGTCTTCCGAGGTTATTTCTACCTTGCCTTTCACAATCTTGATTACGTACGTGCCCGCGGAGTAAAATACGATGTTCTTGTCTTTGTCGGGATAAACGTAATCACTGCCCTCGGTTACGTCGGGCGCACCGAGCGCACCGTCCCAATTTACGGCACCGGTATATGCGTTGCCGCACTTAACCACCTTGAATGTAGCGGGCGTAGCACCGACGGTCAATTCTATTTCGTAAGTAGTTACTTCGTTGTCAGTCACTTTGTCGAGATGCCATTTTTCAAGACATTGCGCCCAATTACCAAACTCCGCGCCCAAGCCTACAATATAGTAGTCGCCTTTAACAGCTATGGCTTCGGGCTCTGTTACGTTGTCGGAGGTTATTTCTATTTCGCCACCGACAAGGGAAATCGTATACGTGCCTGCGGTTTCAAGCCTGATATTTGTATTGGCGGAGCCGTCTGTCTCGTGGTCTATGGAAAGATATCCGGCGCCCACCGTTACGTTGTCGGCGCCGAGTGCGCTGCCCCAGTTTATCGTGCCCAGTCTGTCCGAGGCCCTAACTACCTTGAACACCACGGGCTTAGCTCCGACGGTCAAATCGAACGAGCCGGTCGTGGTGCCGAGGTGGTATTCTTCGAGGCATTGTGCCCAGTTACCGAAATCCTTGCCTACAAGATAGTAGTCGCCTTCGATAGCCAATATCGTGCCGTCGTCGCCGCTAACCGTCCACTTGGGCGTAGTGCCGGACAGTGTAATATTGAACTCGAACGTACCGCCACGCTCGGCAGTAAATACGTCTTTCATTCCCACAGACGGCACCATACCAATCCAAACGTCGCCGACTGACGCGGATATAAGCTGACCGCCCACGTAGAACGAAACGGTATCGCCCTCGCTCAAATCGACGCAAACAAAGTACGCTGCATCCGCGCCGGAAACTACGTTTTCCTCCAACTCGTACTTTGTATCGCCGACAAGACAGTAGTTGGTATATTCGTCCGCATTCTTTGCGGAATACTGCGCATAAATGGTGGAGTTTTGAGTGAACACCGTATCGGTAGTAACCTCGGTGCCGCCCGTCGCCGCAGTGTACCAGCCTTTAAACGTTTGACCGGTGGGCGGCGTGGGCGTAGGTAAGGAAGCAAGCCTGCCGTTTACCGTTTGCGCCGAACCGCTCGTTCCAAAGCCGTCGCCGTAGTTGTACGAAATTGTAACAACCTCGTAGGCTTTGTACACCGCGTGCACCGTTGTGTCCTTGTCGAACTTGTATGTAGAAAAGTTTATAACGGCAGACTCGTCGGCGCCGACTTTTATCGCCCAGCCCCTGAACGAGGAGTCCTCTTTTTCTGCGGTCGGGATAGTGCCTTTGACAATGCCTGCATTGTTTGTGTAAAGCGCTTCCTCGCCGTTAAGCGTGCCGCCGTCCGCGCTGAACCAAACCACGTGCTTATTATTAATTGTTTCGTCGTCACCGCACGCGACAAGACCGCAAGCCGCAGTCGTAAACATTGTTGCGGCAAGCGCCGCGGCTAAGAGCTTAGATTTTTTCATTATTTGCCTCGACATCAATTATTCGCAAACGCACAAGTGCGCATCACCCACCTATTCGTTTGCCGTTATATAAAATATTATAGCACTGTTGATTATGTATGTCAACATTCAACAAAACTTTTTTAATTCCGAATTCATAATTCCGCATTAAAAAAGCCCTGTCATAAGACAAGGCTTTTTTGTTGTTGGTTGTGCTAATTCGGTTTAACCCACTTTGTTAGCAGTAAGCGTGAATACGTCGCCGGACCACGGAGCGCCCCAGTTAAGCATATAGGATGCGCCGTCTTCAAGCGTCAATGTCATCGTACCGTTCTTGGTAGCATTGCCTTGCTTGAATGCAACTTTAATCGTTACACTACCCAAAGCGATGTCACTCGCGTCAAGTTCTACACTGCCGTCCGATTTGATATTTACGGTTTTGGTGCCGTTGATTGTAATCTCGCAGCTGTTAAGCTCGGTTGCAGTCAATCCCCAGTTGGTCGGCATGGCGAACGTAAGCGTAGCTGTTTTGCCGTCCGCAAACGTAACCTTTGCGGTATACGGAGTGTTGGTGTCTTCTTCCACGTCGGAGCTTGTGATTTGGATACTTGTTCCGTTAAAGGTTATGGTGTAATGTCCTGTTACCTTTATCGACAAATTGCCGCCTTTATTTTCAACATAACCAATTCCGCTCGAAACTTTGTCAAAACCACATTCAGTTCCATCCCACAAAGGAGTGTTGGTCGTTGTGCTGTTCCAATGTACAACTTTAAGCTCCGTACCCGCTTCAAGTAACTTATCAGTGAACACCGTGCCGCTTGTGCCGAAATCGTAATTTGCCGAGCAAGTCCAGTTGGTTATACTGCCTACAAGATACCAATGATCCTCGTGGAGTGTAGCGTCGTCGACTTTACCGTCCGTCATTTCGACTTCCCACCAACTGTTATCTTCATAGAAGCGGAGATAGAATGTGAACGTGCCGGTAGCCATTACCGTGATTTTATTACCTGCGATTTCTACGCCGTGATTGGTGCTTCTGCCGCCGAACTTAGGCGCGGGAGACTCGCCGTCTACCAATACCGTAAGTACGTCGCCTTCGTTAAGGTCTATGGTGTTGGCGGTCAGCTTATACTCGTATTTAGCAGTTTCGGGAGCGGTAATGCTGGCAGAGTTATCAATAACAGTAATAGGAGTCGTGCCGTTGGTAAGCGTAATCACCGGCGAGGTAGGCTGAGGCTCTACGTCGGAGGTTATTTGCAATTTGCCGCCCGCAAGCGTAACCGTGTACGTGCCGGCGGTTGCGAGTACGATATTGCCGTCGTTGTCGGTGGTTACGTAGCTCGAGCCGGTAGTTACGTCGGCAGGTCCGAGAACTACCGTATTTTCGTCCCAATTGATAGCGCCCGATTCGTTTTCGCACTTAACTACCTTGAATGCAACAGACGCGTCTGCGACAGTCAATTCAATCTCGCCCGCCGTTTCGCCCATATAGCCGCCGGCGGTGCATGACCAACCGAAGCCTGCGCCGACAAGATAGTAATGTCCTACGTGCAACTCGTCGGTCTCGCCGTCGTTGATTTCCAAGTTCCACCAGTTGCCGTCCTCATAGTAGCGCAGATAGAATGTGAAATCGCCTGTTGCGTTGATCGTTACTTTGTTGCCATTTTGCGTAGCGCCATGGCTGTTGTACAGGTTGAAGTTGGGCATAGGCGACTCGCCGTCAATCAATATGGTAAGTACGTCGCCTGCTTCTAGGTGAATTGTGGTCTCCTCGCCTGCAAGCATAAATTCGTACGTGGCAAGCGAAAGTGCGGAGTTATCTTTAAGTTCGATTTCCGTCGCGCCGTTTTTAACGGATACTACGGGAAGGTCGGGATCAGGCTCGCTGATTTCCTCGTAAACGGCGGTTACCGTCGCGGTGGCAGTAAACGTTTTGGGGAATGTAGCGGCAACGCCGTCGATTTCCCAGCCGGTATGTCTCCAACCGTCCTCGGCCGTTACGGTGGGCAGCATGGCCGCTGTAATTACGCCGTCAACGGTGGTTACCATGGTTGTTGACACCGTGCCATGATCGCCGTTTGCGAACGTGATGTCGTATTC
>JAIEBI010000046.1:0-19258 GCA_029070965.1 Clostridiales bacterium | reverse complement strand
TGATCGCCGTTTGCGAACGTGATGTCGTATTCGGTGACAACGGGCGGAGTACCCTTTTCCTCAAACACGGCGTAAACGGGCGTGTTATCGTCAAACACGTACGTTTTGTAGTTGTCTGCCTTGAGCACCGGAATGGTTGCGCCGGCCGTCAATCCCCAGCCCAAGAACGTGTAGTTCTCTTTGTTCTCTTTCTTTTCGGCAGTGGGCATTTTGGCAGCCGTCAGCTTGCCGTCGGTGCCGGTAGTCAACGTGTTACCGGTAATGTCTTTAAGTGTGGCGTCGGCGCCCGCGTTAAACGTGACGGTATACGTTTTGCCCGTGTCAGGCGTCGGTTTTTTTCCGCCGTTATCCGGCAAATCCAAACCGTCGCCGCACGCGACTAACGCGCCCGCACCCGTTACGAACACCGCCGCTGCCAATGTTGACAACAATAGTTTGCGTTTCTTCATTTTTCCCTCTCTATGAAAATAATTTAATTAGGTACAATATCCCTAAGTGTATTAAGTATAACACCAAGAAATATACTTGTCAATACATTATATGAAAAATTTTGACATTGTTTTACAACAATTAATTCGGAATTACGAGCGGTAATAACTAAACATGTATGCGGCGGGTCGCCTAGACCCCTCGACTACGCTCGGGGTGATGAGTGGTGTGGAGTGTTCTATTAGGAAAGATAAATTCTATACCCCATCATTTCGACCGAAGCGCGTTAGCGCGGAGCGGAGAAATCTAGGCGTAGCCGCATAATTAATCAATCTCAACCTTATTTTCAATTCTTAATTCTGCATTCTTAATTCTTAATTAAAAAAACGCCTTTCGGCGTTTTTTATACCAAATCATCTTTAAGCGTTCTGTCGAACAGCTGTTCCATTACCGCGCGCGGCGGAATTTTGTCCAGTATCATTGTGTTTACCGCGGTGGTTATAGGCATATCCACTCCATGCTTGTCCGCTAATAGCGACATTGCACGCGCCGTGTGCACGCCCTCGGCGAGCTTGTCGTACTTTTTGCCCTTTACGTAGTTTTCGCCCCACATTCTGTTGTGGCTGTGCTCGGAGAACAGCGTCGTTTCGTAGTCGCCTATATGGCATAAGCCGTACGCCGAAAGCGGATTGCCGCCGAGCGCCTGTATGAGCCGCGACACCTCCCTGCTGCCCCGCGCCATAAGCGCGCCTTTGAGCGTGGTAAGGTTCATTCCGTCCAGCACACCCGCGACAATACCCATAACATTTTTTGCCGCCGCGCCGATTTCCGTGCCTATTACGTCGCTGCCGTAGTAGAACCTGATAAGCGGGCTTTTAAAGTATTCCACTATCCGTTCTATCGTCGTGCGCTCGTACCCGTCTATAATCATGCAGTTGGGATTGCCCACCGTAAACTCCTGAACGTGTCCGGGGCCCGCCCATACAGCTATTTGCCAGCTTTCCAGTCCGAATTCCAGTGCGACCTCACTAAGCCGTTTACCCGTGCTTATCTCTATACCTTTCATGTTGGTGACAAGGTATTTGCCCGTCATATCACATTGGCTTCGTATATCGCCCATTACGCTGCGAAACGCCTGAGACGGCACGCTAACCAAAAGTACGTTAGCGCTACGCACCGCGCGCGGTAAGTCGTTGGTGAGCTCTATCGACTTAGGCAACGTGACGTACTCGTTTTTGCGGGTCATTACAAGCTGCTCATACGATATTTCGCCCGACTTGCCGTACACCGTTACTTTGTGTCCGAGCTGGTTGGCGTACCACGCCAAAAACGAGCCCCATCTGCCGCAGCCGATAACGGTGACCTTTATCTTTTGACGCGTATAGTCCATTGGAATGGTGTATTCAGGCATTTTAATCTCCTTTGGAGATTAATTCAGAATTAAGAATTAAGAATTAAGAATTAATGATAAGGTTGAAATCGATTAATTAAAAATTCTACATCTACGTCTTGAATCAATCTTGATTTTTAGTTGTTTTTATTATTGCTACAAGCAATTTGATAAGCTCATCCGCATCGGCATAAATACTGCTAAACTCAATGTCGCTAATATATGTTGTTTCGTGCAAAAGCTCTAACCAATAACAGGTTTCATCCGCTTCTTTCAATGCTATATTGTGCTTAGCAATAAAATCGGCTCTGCTTTGCGCTCTAATCGCTTCCCTAATATTTGCGCCTATGCTCGTACCGCTGCGCAAGATTTGTTTAGACAAAACATACTCTTGCTTTTCATTTTTCAAGTGCTTATACAGGTTGATAACCCTAATAGCAAACGTTTTGCTTTTGGTAATAATAGGATTGTCATCTTTCATATCAACGACCTCAATTCTGAATTCTTAATTCTGAATTCTTAATTCCCTATATATGCCGCGAGCTTGTCTGCGTAAACGTCCAAAATTTGGCACGAGGTTTCAATCGACATATTGCCCTTGTAGTTTACGGCATCATAACGTTGACAAGTGGGATAAGCGTCCCGTATTGCTTGACCGTTAAGTCCGAGATTTGTAGAATTGTAGTACAACAGCATGTCCATGTACGACAATTTACCAATCACACTTGACAGCACACGCAACCAGTACAGCTGGTGCAGCTTGCCGTTTTCCTCGGGCGGCACCGTGTCCACAGCCCACTGCGCATAACGTGTAAAGCAACTGAGCTGGTTATACAACCGCGTAAAGCCGTTGGACGATTCCGTAGCTTCTTTTAGCGGCGTTATAAATAACGAAAACTCGTCGCCGTCCAGCTTATTGCTGTAATTCTTAAATACAAAAGGTTCATTCAACACCTTTCTCATATCGGTATCTACGCCGAGGCGCATAAACTCGATATCCAAGTACGCGCCAAGCTGTGCCGCATAGTCCACATACTCGTCCAAAAGCGCTATACGCCCCGCCACCGTATCGGGCATAGTGGCGTAAAGGCTCTCCGACCGCGAGTTCGGCGTGGTCATTACTCCCAATCGCTCCGAACGGTTGTTGTACGTCATTCCGTTCGTCTTGCCGAGTACCGCGCGCGCACGGTAGTTGAGCACATGCAAATCATGCTCATAACTATACACTACAGGCCGCACCGCCGACGGCACGCTCGCTATGTTTTCCCTATCCTTTTGGAGAGTTATCGCGCTCAAATTGTTGAGCGACAGGTACATTCTTGTGTACTTTTCCAGCCGCTCGGCGTAATATTTGGCACGTACCTCGTCGCCAGATTTAAGGCTTTCGGTCATCATTTTGTCCGAAAGATTGTTGCACACGTACAGCGCTTCCAAAAAGTCGTCGTTGGTAAGCGCGGGCGTGGCGGTAAGCACGGGCATGTTGCCGTCCTTGTCCGTGTACGCCGCCGTGCGTTTGCCGTCCGACGATTTGTGGCTTTTAAGCTCGCGCGAAATGTACTTTTCGCCAAAGTCCACCGCGCGTTCGCTGAGCCCCATCGAATTAAACAGCCGCATAGAAGTGAGAGGAAGCGCAAACGCGATAATACACGCCAACATCGCTATTAGCGACAGCGCGATAAAAGTTGTTTTGAATATTGCGGAAATCAGGTCGTCGGCAAAAGAATTGCCGTCCTCCTCCGTCGGCTCGACAACGGGCTTGGGCGCAGCGGTGCGCACAGGCACGATTTTGGGCATAACCTCATTATCGTGGTCCATATTGTTGCGCGACTTACCGTTTACGGAGTCGTTTTTGAGTTGTTCATCCGAGTAATTCATTACCGAATAGTATAACACAAAAATCGTAGCCGCACAAGCGTTTTGAATTAAGAATTAAGAATTAAGAATGTAGAACGAACGGTGGTATAGCACAATACCTATGCGGCGGGTAGCCTAGATTTCTCAGCTACGCTGCGCCTCGGTCGAAATGATGGGCTATTGACTACGCTGTTCTATAAAGAACTGTACTGCATTAACTCCCATCACCCCGAGGAATTCGAGGGGTCTAGGCGTAGCCGCACAAATATTTATAAAACCTTTTCCTTTTCTCAATTCTTCATTCTGCATTCTTCATTCTGCATTATTTTTTCGCTATCACCTTTGCCGTAACGGGGTCGAGCAGTACGCCCGTATTGCCGTCGGCGGTGATAAAGGATATATGCCAGCACAGTCCGTCCGCGCCCAGCGGGTTCTTTATTATACGCGCGCGCGTTTCGTACTCGCCTTTGGGGTGGATTGCCGTTTTTGCCGCCGATATAGCTCGGTCGTACGTTATCATATCCCCCGTGATTTTGCTTTGCGCCGCGAGCGCCGTCGTTTTGCCGCCACACTTGATTGTTACGGTAAATTGCTTTGCCGTAGTTTCGTGCTCGAATTCGGCAGAGAAGCTTGCCGCAAACGGATGAACTGTCATTGTCCCGCCGAACGTGCAGCCGTCCGCCTCGGCTGTGAACGTGATAACCGCGTCAATATCGAACTCGGTCGGCACAAGCGTAATAAGCGTGTACGGCTTTAACTTGCCGTCATTGCTCACTTTGCCGTCCGCTTTGAATGTTTGCTCGCGCACGCCCGACACGGCGGTAAGCGTGTACCCGTCGCCATCCGTGGAGTAAAACCCGCTGCGCCGCTCGCTTACGCCTTCCATAGGGTCGGTTCCGCACGAGCAAAGTATAATCGTCACTACGGTCATTATAGCCGCAAATAATATGCACAATTTTTTCATATTACAAAATATGAAAACCGCACGGCGAATATTCGTCGTGCGGTATATGCGTTTAGTTGTTTTTTACTTTCATCAGTCGGACTATCGAAGCGCGCTCGTTTTCGTCCAGCTTCATAAGGATATACTTAATCGTTTCCTGTAACTGCGGAATCATTACGTATTCGAGAGCGTTGACCCTGCGCCTGTTCTTTTCTATCTCGTCGGCGAGCATATTGCACGTTTTTTCCACTTCGGCAAGGTGCAACAGCTTGTCGGTGAGCGCCGTAAGTTTGAGCACCGCGTCGTCCAGCTCCGCGGGCGCCGAACACAGTGCGTACGGCAGGCTGACCTCGCCCACACGCTTGGTTTGCATAAACGGCACGTCCACGCCCATTATGTTCTTAGTCCCGATAGTGACCGACGCGGAAAGGGACGGCAACGCGATTGACTGCACCACGTCGAGCGGAGACGAAGCGGCAAGCGAAAACGCCCTTAACGCCTCGCCTATCTCGCCTTCGATTTCCTCGCGTAGCCGCTTGTTCTCTTTGATGAGCGCCAAAAACTGACGGACCATTTCGTCCGACTTGTCTTTTAACAGCTTGTGCCCGCGCTCTGCGGTTTTGAGCCTATCTTTTAGCCTACGCAATTCCATGCGCGTAGGGTTTACATTAAGTCTTGCCATATTATTCCAATTCAGAATTAAGAATGCAGAATGCAGAATTATTAATAAGGTTGAGATTCTTCGCTACGCTCAGAATGACAAAAAAGTAATTAGCTAAACAGAACCGTGTTTTGAGTGCAGAGAGCCGCGTCAGACAAGGAAGTCCGAGCGGCGGCGACGGGGAGTGTAGAACCACCTACATGACCCAAGACGCCGCGACGGCTGACGCCGTATCACGCGAGCTATATGCGCTCAAAATTACATTTTGTCAAAAAACTCTTCGAGGTTCTCGTCGCGGATACGTTTCAATTCGGAACGCGGCAGTATCTTTAACAGTCGCCAGCCGATGTCCAGCGTTTCCTCAATTGTACGGTTTACGGTAAAGGTTTGGTTGATATACTGCTTTTCGAACTCCTCGGCAAACCGAGCATATAGCCTATCCACGTCGGACAGCGCCGCCTCGCCCAATATGGAGCTCAATTCCTTTGCGTCCTTGCCGCGCGCGTACGCCGAAAACAGCTGGTTCATTGTGTCGGCGTGGTCCTTACGCGTCTTGCCCTTGCCTATGCCCTTGTCCTTCAAGCGCGACAGCGACGGCAATACGTCGATGGGCGGGTTTAAGCCCTTTTTGTACAGCTCGCGCGACAGTATGATCTGCCCTTCCGTAATGTAGCCCGTAAGGTCGGGAATGGGGTGCGTTTTGTCATCCTCGGGCATGGTCAGTATGGGAATGAGCGTAATCGAGCCCTTTTTGCCGCGTATGCGCCCCGCGCGTTCGTATATTGTCGCAAGGTCGGTATATAGATACCCGGGGTAGCCGCGCCGCCCGGGGACCTCGCGCCGCGCCGCGGAAATCTCGCGCAACGCTTCGGCGTAGTTGGTTATATCGGTCATTATTACAAGCACGTGCATATCGCACTCAAACGCCAGATATTCCGCCGCCGTCATTGCCATGCGCGGCGTGTTGATGCGTTCGACAGCGGGGTCGTTGGCGAGGTTGAGGAACATTACCGTCCTGTCAATCGCGCCCGTCCTGCGGAAATCGGCTGTAAAGAACTCGCTTTCCTCATACGTGATACCCATTGCCGCAAACACGACGGCAAACTTGTCGTCGGTGTTCTTTACCTGCGCCTGCCTTGCTATCTGCGCCGCAAGATCGGCATGCGGCAAGCCCGACGCCGAAAACACGGGCAGCTTTTGTCCGCGGACAAGCGTGTTAAGTCCGTCTATCGCGCTGACGCCCGTCTGTATAAACTCGTTGGGATAGTCGCGCGCAACGGGGTTGATGGGGCTGCCGTTTACGTCAAGACTGGCTTCGGGCAGTATTTCCGCGCCGCCGTCGATGGGATTGCCCATGCCGTCGAACACTCTGCCCAGCATGTCGTGCGAAACTTTAAGCTCTATCGCCTTGCCGGTGAACGCCGCCTTAGCCGCAGCGATCTTCAAGCCCCTGCTCGGCGCGAAAAGCTGAACAAGCGCTTTGTCGCCGTCAACCTCGAGCACGCGGCCGAGCCGTTGCTCGCCGTCCGCTCCTTGCGCAATCTTGACAAGCTCGTTGTACTTGACGCCCTCTACCTGCTCGACAAGCATGAGCGGGCCGACTACTTCTTTTATTGTACGGTATTCTTTACGCATTACTCAGACTCCTTTAATTCGGCGAACTGCTTGTTCATTTCGTCATGAAGCTCGTCGAGCTGTGCGATATCTTCTTCCTTGACGTACTTTGCTCTGCCTATGCGCTCGCGGCACGGAACGTTCAACACGTCGTTTATATCCACACCGCGGTCGAGCGCACGCCGAGCCGCATAGTAAAAGTCAACTATAAGTTTAAGCATTTTGAACTGCTTTTTGGGCGAAGTGTAAGTGTCTACCTCGTGGAAGGAGTTTTGGTGTAGGTAATCCTCGCGCACCGACTTTGCCGCTTCCATCGTAAGCCTATCCGCGGGCGACAGCGCGTCCATACCGACAAGCCTTACTATCTCGTCAAGCCGCGATTCCTCTTGGAGCAGCCTGCTTATTTCCAGCCTGTATGCGACGAACTGTTCGTCAACGTTGCGACCGAACCAGTCCGCCAGCCTATCGCTGTACAGCGAGTAGCTGACAAGCCAGTCGATTGCGGGGAAATGCCGCTTGTACGCAAGCGCGCTGGAAAGTCCCCAGTAAACCTTGACTATGCGCAGCGTCGCTTGGCTGACAGGCTCGGACATATCGCCCCCAGGGGGTGAAACCGCGCCGATAGCGGTGACCGAGCCTGTGCGCTCGGTCGAGCCTAACAATTTTACTTGACCCGCGCGCTCGTAGAACTCGGCAAGACGGCTGCTCAAATATGCGGGATATCCTTCCTCGCCCGGCATTTCCTGTAATCTTCCGCTCATCTCGCGCAAAGCTTCTGCCCAACGCGAGGTGGAGTCCGCCATGATAGCTACCGAATAGCCCATGTCGCGGTAATATTCCGCTATGGTGATGCCCGTGTAAATGCTCGCCTCGCGCGCCGCAACAGGCATATCCGATGTGTTGGCAATAAGCACGGTGCGCTTCATAAGCGGCTGCCCCGTTTTGGGGTCTATAAGCTCGGGGAACTCGTTTAGAACGTCTGTCATCTCGTTGCCGCGCTCGCCGCAGCCCACGTATACGATCAAGTCCGCGTCGCTCCATTTAGCCAAAGCGTGCTGCAAAACGGTCTTGCCCGAACCGAACGGACCGGGGACGGCCGCCACGCCGCCGCGCGCTATGGGGAACAACGTATCGACAACGCGCTGACCTGTAACAAGCGGTTCCTCGGGCGGGAGTTTTTCGGCATACGGTCTGCCCTTTCGCACAGGCCAGCGTTGAAGCATAGCCACGTCGTGCTTTTGCTTGCCGTCCGATATTACCGCCACTGTTTCGTCGATTGTAAAATCGCCCGAATTGATTTTTTCTATCTTTCCGCTTACGCCGTAAGGCACCATAATGCGGTGCGTGATAACCTCGTTTTCCTGCACCGTGCCTATAACGTCGCCGGCAGTGACCGTATCGCCCTTTTTGGCGGTAGGCTCGAACTTCCATTTTTTGGAATGGTCGAGCGCAGGCGCGCTTACGCCGCGGTCAATTCTATCGCCGGACAGCGCGTAAAGCTTTTCCAGCGGGCGCTGAATACCGTCGTAAATACTGCCGATAAGACCGGGACCGAGTTCGACGGACAGCGGTTGCTCGGTAGACACTACGGGCTCGCCCGTGCCGAGCATACTCGTTTCCTCGTACACCTGCACCGAAGCCTTGTCGCCGCGCAATTCTATGACCTCGCCGATAAGTCCTTTTTCGGACACCTTGACGACGTCGTACATTTTTACGTCCTGCATGCCGTCCGCAACAATCAGCGGTCCGCTTATTTTAATAATCTTTCCCATAAAAACTCCTGAGTTAATTCGGAATGCGGAATTCGGAATTAAAGATGATTTAATAATTCTTAATTCTGAATTCTTAATTCTTAATTAAACAATATGTCTACGCCGACAGCCTTTTCCACGTCTTTTTTGACGCCGGCCATGCCGAAGCCGTTGGATCCGGTTGAGCAAGGTATGGACAGTACCACGGGAAAGGCCTGCTGTTTTAGCTTTTGCATTAGCGCTTCCATTTTTGCGGCGTAGTTTTCGGTGACGAGTATTACGGCGTATTCGTCGGACTTACTTATCTCGCGCAAAGTTTCCGCCGCCTTAACCTCGTCGTCCACCTTGTACACAGCCGCACCTATCGCCAAAAACGCCGTTGCGCTTTCGCTGTCGCCTATTACCGCTATCTTTCCGATTTTTTCCATCTTTTACCCTTTGCTCTCTCGCTCTATTTGTAGATTTCCGGTAAACGTTTATAGAACATATCGCGCGAGTCGGTTTTGACACACACAAGCGCCGTCTTGACCGTTTTAAGCTCAATGAGCGTTTGCGTATAGTAGTTTAAAAATGGCATGTTCGACACGTACGATACGACTTCCCTATACGTGAGCCAGTACAAAAAGTCGTCCGCATTAAGTTCCGATTTCCATAAATCGGCAAAGTCGTTTTCCGCTATGCGCTCGGCGTACTCGGCATAAGGCGTATGCTCGAACACAGCCGCAAAATCGTCCTCGGTAAGCGCTTCGGTAAGCGTTTCCGTCCCGATTTTGCCGCCCGATATGAACTGTTCGTCAGATATACCCAGCTTTTTCATGCGCGCTGCGGTGAGTATGTTTTTCATATCTATTTCAGCACGGGCGTACTTTTTTACAAGCGGCACACCGCACGACAAAATATATGCGTACATAGCGCGGGTCAGCGCAAGGTCAATCGCCTGCGGATGTGTTTCGTTTTGCTCGTCCAACGTTTCCAGCGCTTTCGCCATAAACGGGTCGGCGTCCGAATAGTCGCCGTCCGATATCTTTTTGCTGTCAAAGTCCACGGCGTAATATCCGTCGTCGGGAACTGCGGCAAACCGTGACTTGTACGCCAGCTTTACGTTGTTGTACTTGAACCGTGCAAGCAGCGCGTTCGCCAGTTTTTCGCTCGCCGAATTTTCCGATACGAATTCTATAAGCTTGTTGGTTTCGCCCACGATAAAGCCGTCTACGCTTTGCCCTTCCGAGTAAGCATAGCCGTAATCGCCCAGTACCTTGAACGCCTCCGCTACCGTCTTACATTCGACGACGCGCCTGAGCCGCTCGGTATTCAGTCGGTCGGCATTCATTACCGCCGACATATTGGCAAAAACCTTGGTCGTGTTCATTTTACAGTCCCAGCTTTGCAACCGTGTCGTACACGGTGCGTTCTTTCAGTTCGTCCACTATGGCGTCCACAGTGAGGTCGCGGTCGTACTTGGCGTTGCGCAAAATTACGCCGCCCGCAAAGTCGCCCTTTTCGCTCGATAGCGTAAGCTTCTTTTTAGCGGCTGCCGCCACCTTTTTTACCCACGCCGCAGTAACGCGCTTGCTATCGCCAGCCGCCGCTATCACCTCGTCGCCGTCCTCGCAGTACTGCAATATAACGGCTTGAAGGATTTTCAGGTACACGTCGTCGGACGACGTGAGAAGCTTTTTCTTTACTCCGTCGTACACAGCCGTAACGCACTGCTGCTTGGCGCTAAGTAACGCCTTGCCCGCTTCCAGCTCGCCCAGCTTGACCTGACCGGCAAACAGCTCCTGCGCCGCAAGCTCAGCCTTTTGCAGGCTTTCCTTTTGTGCGGCGTCAAGCTCTGCCCTAAGCTCGTCGAGTTCGGCTTGGGTTTCCGCCTGCGCTTCCGCAACAATGGACGACGCGGTAGATTTTGCCGACGACAGTATGTCGTCGATTATTTTCTCTTTGCCCTGCATATTAGATAGACAAAAGCATTACGCCGAGAATGGAAACGATGAACGCGAATATAGCGAAAATCTCGACAAGAACAAGCATGGGAATTGCGTGACCGATTTGGTTTTCCTGCTTGCCCACAAGATTGATGCAGCCGATTGCGACGTTGCCCTGCATGATTGCCGACACCAAGCCGACGATTGCGATAGGCATGCAGTAAGCAAACATAATCCAGCCCTGCGCTTCGGTAAGCGATACCATGTCGCCGAACGCGTTGAGCTTGATGAGCATCATGAACGCAACGACGAAGCCGTACAAACCTTGCGTGGACGGCATGACCTGCAAAATCATTGTCGTGCCGAACTTGTCCGGTTGCTTACTAAGCAAAGCCGACGATGCTTGTCCCGCGCGACCTACACCGATTGCCGAGCCGATGCCCGACACGATAACGGCGAGCGCCGCACCGATTATAGCGTAAACATTACCCATAGACATATTTTATCCTTCTCCTTTTTGAGAAATATTTTTTATGGTAAACCTAAAAGGCAAAACCCGTGTTAATTGTACCTGATGTACTTAGTCTTTTGACCGAGCGGGGCGAACAGCCTGCCGCCGCCGTCGTAAAACTTGCCGTAAAACTCCAAGAATTGGAGTCGCGCGTCGTGAACGTATGCGCTGAGCACGCCGAGCGCAAGGTTGAACAAATGCAGTATCGCCAGCACTATCCCGCCTATTACGTACCCCGCAATCGGGATATCCATTATTATGCTGCCCAAGCTGTTAAAGGCAAGACCTATTGCGCAGCTTGCAAGGCAAAGTCCGAACAAGCGGCAGTACGACAGGAGGTCGGACAAAAGATTGACAAGCCCGTACAAGCCCTTGAACCCGCCGATTACCTTGCCGAAAACGTTTTTGCTGTTGCGCCCGCCGAACAAAAGTATCAGTCCGACGCCTGTAAGCGCAAGCACTATCGCCGCTGTACTGAGACCCTTCGGCGGTACAAAGCCGACCGTTATGCCGAGCATCGGCGCAAGCGACGGCAGCATGCCGACAACGAGCAGTATAAGCGCGACAAACAACAACAGTATGGAGCCGCAATCGAATATAGCCGAAAACGGCTTGCGCTCTTTGCACAGCGCGACAAACTTGATAATAAAGCCTGTCATTATTTGTACGACGCCCATGCCTATGCTTAGCACCAAAAGCAGCAGCGGCTTGTCGAGCGGGTTCAAAATCAACGCGACCTGAGTTTCGCCGAAGTCGATTGAAAAATATCCGCCGAACAGTACGCCCCAAATTATAGCGGATATACCGCCCATTCCGACAAGCAATGCCAGCCGTTTCATACCTACGTCAAACTTTTTGGACGTTCCGACTACAAAACCGGCGATTGCGAGTATAAGTCCGTAGCCCGCGTCCCCTATCATTATTCCGAAGAACAAAAAGTAGAATATCGCCATTATCGGGTTGGGATCTATCTCCCTGTACCGCGGCGAGCTGTACATATCGGTAATTTGCTCGTACGGCTTGACAAGGCGGTTGTTTTCCACAAGCGTGGGCGGCGCGTCCTTTTCCTCGGGTGCAAGCAGCTGTATAAACGCCTTGGGCGCGGCGGCTTGAACCTCGTCCACCGTAACCTGCGCTATGCGCTCGGGCAACCACCCTTCCAGCACGAACGTGCTGTCCGTCTTTAAAAACTTTTGTTCAGCCTCAGACCGCTCTATATCCAGCTCGATTACGTCGTACAGTATGCGCAAGTCGTTTACATGCTTTTCGTAGCCGAGCGCAGTCTTGGTAAGCTCCGAAATTTCGCGCTGCACGTCCTCGCTTTCGCTCTTTAACGCGTCGACCTTTTGCGCCGCAGTGCAGTCGTCGTTATACTCGCACTTGGTATAACCCGCCGCACCGAGCTGTTTATCTATTTCCGCAACGTTATTCTTGCGCGCGACAATCAAAACGACTGTAACGCCGTCGCTGTTACGCACTTCGTACGCGCAAGGCAAACCGTTCAACAATTCGTTATGCTTTGCGCTCGTGCGGTTACTGTACATGGCTATCGCTATATCGCCGTCGCGGTGCAATTCCGAAAGCTTAATAGGCATGACAGCATACGGTTTAAAATTCTCCGCCGCGGAATTTAATTCCGACATACGCGCCGAACAATCTACTAATTTAAACGACAGTTGTTTAAGATCGTCGCATACGTGCATAAGCTCATATTCGCGCGCCGCAGCATCCGAAAAATCGGCTTTGGTTATAAGCCGCCGCCCCGCCTCGTACTTTTCGCCCGACAGCGTGTAGTCTATGGGCGACGCCTTACCCTTTTTTACGTCGCGCTTGTTTTGTTCGAGCGCCGTCTCCATTGCGGTATGACGCGCTTTTAGAAAATCGAGCGCAAACGAAATTTCGCTTTGCTTAAGTTTAAGCTCGCGGTAACGGCTGGTCTCGCCCGAAGACAGCTCAAAAGGGAGCGCGTCGGTGGCGCGCGCCTCAAACAATCCTCTGCTTACAAGGACGTCCATTATTTTGTTTTGATCGCTCCTAAGGCCGACAAGCCGAAGGTGCGACATTTTGGCTATCGCCATTACGCCTTGCCTCCGAGCATCTTGAACAATACGTCTATCTGCTTAGCTATTTCTTTTTCTTTTTCCTTGATCAGCTTTTCGCCGTTAGCCACGGCTTTTTCCACACGCTTTTCGCGTTCGGCGGCGGCGCGCTTAACTGCGTCCTCCGTCTTTTGCGCTTTGGCTTCCGCAATCGTGCGAGAACTGACCTCGCGCATACTCCTCGCGCGGGTCGCGCCGTCAAGCTGAATGGCCTTGGCGTTTTCCTCAGCTTTGGCTATTATGTGCTTGGCTTCGCGCTCGGCGGAAAGTATGTCCGCTATCACGCCCGAAAGTTGGGCGTCAAGCGCTTCGCGGTCTTCATATACGATTTCCGGCTGCTTTTTCTTGCTTACCTTAGGCTCGCTATTCGGGTTTTCATTTTCGTCATAGACGATTTCCGATTGATTATTCTTATTTACTGTATCACTCATGAGAACCCTCGTACGCGGTTATTTTGTCAACTCTGGTTTTGTGGCGACCGCCCGAAAAGTCGGTGGTCAAAAATGTTTGAACTATTTGCAGTGCGGTATCTGTATCGGTGTTGCCCGCGCCCAGCGCCAAGCAGTTGGCGTTGTTGTGTTCGCGGCACAATTTTGCCATTTCGGTATTTAAGCACAGTGCGCAGCGCACGCCCTTTACCTTGTTGGCGGCAATGCTCATGCCTACGCCCGTCTTGCATATGACTATTCCGCGGTCGGCTTTGCCGTTTGCCACGGCTTCCGCCACCTTGAACGCATAATCGGGATAGTCGCACGACTCTTCTATATCCGTACCGACGTTGCACACGACAATGCCTTGCGCTGTCAATTTGTCTATTATGGCACTTTTAAGCGCTATGCCGCCGTGGTCGCTGCCGATATATACCGTCATATACAACACCTCTATTTTTGATAGTATACCATTTTAATTATCATTTGTCACGCAAATTAGCTATTTTTTTCTTTGAACTTTCTATCTGCAAGCTCCAAAATCGCGTCGAACCCCGTTTGCATTTGCTGTGCACACATCAGGTACGCTTGCGTGTTGTAGCCGTACGGGTCGGGAATGCGGCTGCCTATCAAATCCACAAACGACACCGCGTTGTCGCTGTCGCACCGCATCGCATGTTCGTCGGTCATTCCTATAATCAAATCGCCGTCCAGCGACATTTGCACGGTGAACACTCGCGCTTTGCGGTCGGGGTTGTGCTTTACGCCGAGTATTGTCAGCGCTTCCACGGCCTGCGGCATGATTTTATCGCCCTTGCCCGCTTCCAGCCCCGCGCTTGAAACGACAAAGTCGCCGCTACGCTTTTTTTGGCGAAGGTAGTCCTTGAACAAAAACTCAGCCATCGGCGAGCGACACGTATTGCCCGTGCAAACAAATATTATGCTTACCTTTACCTTCTTATTATCCGTCATATGATTAGTCCACCGCTTAATTTTATCAATCGCGCTATGAGTGACTCGCCCAAGCCAACGGGGTTGACGCCCTCCGCGATTACCGCGTCGTAATGCTCGCCGTCCGCTTTTCTAAGCAAGGCGAACAAATTGTGCGCGTAAGCCTCGTAGCTGTCGCCCACCGTGTACACGTTGCGGTCGCCGTACGCGCTGCGGTTGCCGTCGAGGCAAAGTATTACGACTGTTTTTTGCTTAGCCATTAGCTCGTCGTAACGCTTGCAAATGTTATCCGTCATGCCGTCGTAGTACGCCGAAAACAGCACTTCGGCGTTGGGCATATATCCGCTGAGTCGCGCGTCCTCGCGTTTCGCCTTTATTTCGCCTATCGCTGCTTTAAGCTGTTCCACGGTAACACCGCCGGCGCGCAACACTGTGGGCGGGTCGGTGCGTACGTCCACTATGGTCGATTCTATGCCTATTTCAGACGCGCCGCCGTCCAGTATGTATTCTATCTTGCTGTCAAGGTCGTCCTTTACATGCGCGGCAAGCGTGGGGCTCGCCTTGTCCGACGTGTTTGCGCTGGGCACCACCACGGGCGCGCACGCAAGCTCTATCAGCTTTTGGGCTACGGCGTTGTCGGGAATGCGCACCGCAACCGAGCTCGATCCCGCCGTCACCTCGTCGGGAATTACGTCCGCCCTGTCAAAAACCAGCGTGAGCGCCCCGGGCATAAATTTGTCAATAAGTATTTGTGCCTTTTGCGGAATGGACTTAACCACCTTTTTTATGTCCGACTTTTTGGACACCGCGACGATAAGCGGCTTGTCCATAGGGCGTTTTTTTACCTCGAACACCTTTTTTACAGCCTGCGCGTTTGTAGCTACCGCGCCGAGCGCATACACCGTTTCGGTGGGAAACGCCACAAGCTCCCCCGCCTTTAACCGCGAAGCACAGCGCATAATATTAAGATCGGTGGGCTTTAAAATTTCCGTTTGCACAATTCTATCCTTGGTAGCAAATATATCACGTGTAATTTTAACATATTTTGTCAACAATTACAAGCATGAAAAGCAAGTTTGCAAAATTTATAGACCGAACGATTGGCGCAATGCTGATATTCTTTGCCGCGTTTGCGGTATTTAGGTACTTTATCCCCGCAACGGACGCGGCGGTATTTTGCGCCGTTACAGTGACTGTGGGCGTGTGCATGATTGCACGGCGGCGCGGCAAAAGAAAGGGCGAGCTGCTTAGAATATCCAAAGCCGCCGACGATATGTTTTTCGAGTTCATGTTTTTGCCCGATAACGCGCCCGCCGTACAACTTACCGAAGCGCTCAAAGCCAAGGGAGAAAACGCCGTAAGGCACGGCAACGGCGTGTATATGAACAATACCGCCGCATACTGCTGTTTGAGCCAGCCGCTTGACGAAGGGACTTGTGCACGTCTTATAGCCAAAGCCAAGCACTACGGCGCGGACAGGCTTGTTATTGTGAGCAAAGCGCCGCCGCCCGTGCCGCAGGTGGACGGCATGGAAATAGCTACCGTTTGCGGCGATGACGCATACAAGCTGTTCGGGTCGCTTAACGCCCTGCCACCCAAAAAGTACGCCGAAACAACCAAGCATCACGGCGCGTTTAAAAACGCGTTTTCCCGCGACAAGATATTGCGCTACATTACGCTTGCCGCGTCCTTCTTTTTTGTGGCATGGATAAGCCGCTCGGTAATAACATTTGCCTGCTCTATGATTTGCACATTACTTGCCATTATAAGCGTTACAATGACAGCCGTACGTGCGGCAAAAAAACATAAAGAAAAATCGGTGTAACATGTGATTACACCGATTTTATTTTAGAAATTCTCATATTCCTTTAACAATTCGGCGGGAATGCTGGGACGGAGCTTTTTGAACGCTTTGTCGAACATATCGCGCCTAAGCGGAATGGGCTTGGTAAGTCCCTTGGTTTGCATTTCCTCTAACGCAAGGCGGCACGCTTCCTCTATTATGCCGCAAAGGTCGGCTGCCGAATAGTACGTTGTAGTCACCTTTACGTTTGTGCCCGCCACTGCCTGTTTGGTGTACGTTTCGCTAAGTTCCACCAAGTCCTCGGTGGTGACGCCGTCGAGAGCAATGCCTTTTAGCTTGCCCTCTATTATGGCGCGCTTTGCTGTGATATCGGGAGGCGGTACGTGTACGCGGTGCGAAAACCGCTTAAACCTGAGATACGCGGGGTCTATAACGTCGGGACGGTTGGTCGCCGCTATTATTATGCGCTTGGAGCCATCCACGCCGAAGCCGTTTATGCGCTGCAAAAGCTCGGTTGTGACTGCGGCTTTGTAGTCCTTGGTGTCCGACGTGCGCTTGCTGAATATCGATTCGCACTCGTCCACGAAAAGTATCGCGCCGTCCGCGCAGGCGTCCATTTCGTCGAACAGCTGGCGCACTGCTTGCTCGGACTCGCCCACGTACGATTTGAATATATCGGCGGGCGTTATTACGAACAGCGGCAACTGCAATTTGTTGGCTATCGCCTCGGCGAACATAGTTTTGCCGGTACCCGGGGCGCCGTACATAAGCATGCCCAAGCCGCCCTCTATCTTGTAATACTTGATTACGTCGGGATTTTGCGCGATGTAGATAAAGCTTTCCACCAGCTTTTTTACGTCGTCCAAACCCTTTACGTCGTCAAACGTGGTTTTGGGTATGGTGTGGCTGACCGACGAGCCGTATTCGGTCGCCTTTTTGCCCAGCTTTTTCGCCTTGTCGGCGTACTCCTCCGCTTTAACGGCGTCGGTGTGCCGCTCGGACAGCTTTTGCGCGTACTGCGAGGCACGCAAATACTCGGTGCAAAGCCGCTGCTTGTCCTCGGTGCGCAAATCGCGCTTGTCCTTTACCCCGCCCAAAACAGTGCGGATATTTTCCACAGCCTCGCTGTAATTCTTTTCCAGCTGTTCGAGCGACGAGGAGTCCGCCGCCGATGATTTCTTTCCGAATCCGGACATATGGTTTTACCCTCCGCTTTAAAGAATATCGCTGATGTCGTCCGTGCCTGTCGCAGGCGCTGCCGTATCGGCACTGCCGCCGCCGACATTGCCCGCGCCGTTGCCGTCGCCGCCGCCGTTGCGCTCGCTTATAATCTTGTCCACCATTTTTTCGGCGTTGGTTGGCGGAAGGGGCGAACCGCCGTTTGCCTTGATCTCGTACTTTTTGCGGCGCTCGGCGCTCTTTGCGAGTCGCTTTTGCGTTTTGACGTTGGATTTTTGCAAGCCCTCGGTTATGGAAAACGCAAGATCCTGACTGCTTTCCAGCATGTACATTATTTCCTTGATCCTGCCGAGGTTGTTGGTAATAGTCTTTTGCATGCGCTTTTTGGCTTTGCGGCGCGCCCAAAATCCGTGGTTGACCCTTTGCGTGGAATCGAGTGCCGAGGAATTGAGCTGCAAAATATTATCCATGCAAAGCATAGCGTCGGTAATGCAGGACACCGCCATGCTTACGTCGGTAAGCAAGTCGATAGTGTCCTCCATTTGGATAGCGACGTCCAAAAAGGTCAACAGCGTTTGCGACATAAAATAGTCCTTGCCGTACTTTTGAATCATGTCGGCGGCGCGGCTTGCGAGTAGCTCCTTGCGCTTGCCGAAATTCTTTTTGGAGCTTTCCAGCTTGCGCTCCTGCTCGGCTCTAACGTATTCGTTGTCCAGCTCCTCCGCCTGCTTGCGAATGCGCGCGCGGCGCTCCTCGCTTTCGGACAGTTCTTCTCTTTGCCGTTCTTTTGCCATAATATAAATCTCCTTGTGAGTTTTTTACTTATTTAGTCACGTGCTTTTGCACTGCGGCTTTGATTGCCGCTTGCTCTGCCTTAACGTTGTCATAATAGTCGTGAATGTACACTTTGTGCAAATTCCAACCCCTACCTATAAGCGACGTCACGTACCGCGCGTTGTAGTCGTAATAGTCGTAACGTTTTTGCACCGGCAACTCGCACCAAATTCCTAACTCGGCTCTGCTTAAATCCTCGGACAACACCGCTATCGGAATGCGTACCGAGCCGCCCGACACGCCGTAGTCGGTTACAATGCGCTCCTTGGCTATGCCTAAGCTTTCGATATATCTTGCCACAGTCGATATAAAATGCTCGCCCTTGTCGGGTACCGCCGACACGAATTGAGCAGACCTATCGGCAAACCGTTCCACGCTGGCAAGATAGCTGCGTATAAACGCTATGCGCTCGTTACCCGCCATTTGTCGCGCCGTAAGCGTATGAATGACTGTAACCTTATTCTTTGCGCGAGTGACCGCCACGTTGAATATATTTTTGCCCGTCGCGTCGCGGTTAAGCTCGCCGAACGCCAGCTTGATTTTTCCGTTCTTGTCCCTTCCGTACGTCAGCGACAAAATGAGGTTGTCCGTTTCCTGTCCCTGCACGCTCTCTATCGTGCGGAAAAACACCAGCTTGTCGGGCACGTCGTCAAAATTGCGCCACGCGTTTTCTATTTTATCGTTTAGCTTTTTGTCGGCGCGGACAAGACTGAGCACGTACTTTAACTGCGCCTCGCCAAAGGTGACCACGCCAACCGACGTGGACAAAACGCCGCTTTTTTCGTCGTAGTATCTATCGAAATGCTCTTTGAGTGCGGCGACTACGGCGTTTGCCTCGGCCGCGTTTACGCCGTCCTCGCAGTAACCGTCTGCTACAAGAATATC
>JAIEBI010000045.1 GCA_029070965.1 Clostridiales bacterium | reverse complement strand
TTTTGGTCCTTTTTTCCATACGACTTATTGTATCACAATTAAAGATAAAATTCAATAGATTTAATTTATATATATTTTCGAAATTCTCCGTAAATGCGACCAAGCCTCAGCGGCGAAGGCACGCCGCAGACGGGCAACAGTTGGCAAGGCGGCGACGGGCGTGTACAAAGACGTACATAACCGAGCCGTCGCGCCAAACGTAGCACGTATCCGGCGATGCATGCGCCGCTGAGTAAAAAATCCCTCGATACTTCGAGGGACTTATTTTACTCTTTATCGGTATTTTCCGTGTCGGTAGTTTCGTTATCCGTGCTTTGAGGTTGGGCAAGCTCTTCCGCATTATCCTCTTGCTTTTCGGCTGTCACGCCCTCGTTATTTTGGGCGGGCACGTCCTTAGCGATACGCAGCTCGGGGTGCTTGCTGTAATACACAAGGAATACCACGCCGCCGATATAGAACACTATAAGTATAAGCAAGTTCCACAGTATATACTTCTTTTTATCGAAATCCATATACGCGAGTTTGAGCAGGCAAAACACCGCAAAGGCGTATTGAAGCAGCACGGCGGCTATGATTATGAATACCACGTAGGGCTGTAACGCACACAAAAACATATTAGTATTATACGCCGTAAAAATAATCTTGTCAAGTGCTTACAGCTTTTGCAAAAGTCTTTTCGCTCTTTTTATTGGTATGGGTGCGACTTGACCGGACACGTTGCGCTCCACGCGCAAAACGGTTGCGGGCTTGCCAAGACCGCCGACGCCGAACGGTGCGGAAACCCTGTCCCCCTCCTCTACCTCAAAATCGCAAACGTACCAGTACGGGCGCTCGTCGCCGTCAAACTTGACCTTAACAAACGTATAAGTGCCGTATTCGCTTAGCACGCCGCCGCTCATGGAATGTATCATACGCTTTCTCCATTTTGCAGTTGCTTGGCGGTAACCGTAATAGTTGTAGGACTGTCGTCAAATACTAGCCTGCCGCCGAACATGCTTTGCGTTACTCTGCCGTGATACACTATTACTTTAACCTCGTCGTTAGGCTTTAATGCCGCCAGCGCGTCGTGGTACGTCAACAGCGAAGTCACCGTAACGTCGTTTATTTTTGCAATGCGGTCGTATTGCTTAAATTTGCCGCTATCGTCCGTTTTCGTAACGTACACCGCGCTCGAATCGTACACGGCTACCGATATGCCGAGCGACACCCTGCCGCTGACAACACCGTCTGTCAACAAGTCGTCGAATATACTACGCGCCGTGTCGGCGGGGATAGCAAAGCAAATGCCTTCCACCTCCTCGTCCGAGGTTTTGGCGTTGACAACGCCAACAAGCTCGCCGCGCATATTAAACAGTCCGCCGCCCGAGTTGCCGGGGTTGATGGCGGTATCCGTTTGGAGCAAGGTCATTGTGTAGTTGCCGACAGGGATAGACCGCTCGGTCGCGGAAATTATGCCCTTTGTAACAGTGCCGCCGAGGCTTCCCAGCGGATTGCCTATGGCAATAACGTCCTCGCCAACCAACAGTCCCGCACTACTGCCCCACACCGCAACGTTGAGCGTGCTTGTTTCTTTAATTGAAATCACGGCTATATCGCCCGCCACGTCGGACGCGATAAGGGTTGCGGTATAGGCTTCGCCGCCCGAGCGCAACGACACCTTTATATCCCGCGCGCCCTCTATAACGTGATTGTTGGTGACAATATAATACGTTTCGTAATCCTCGTCGTGCGCGACTATTACGCCGCTGCCCGCGCCCGACACAACGTATTGCATTCCCCATTGCGTAGTGACCGATTCGGTGCGAATTTCCACAACGGACTCCGCAACCATAGCCACAACCTCGGTAGTCGTGCCGCCGGTCGACATTGTTTGAGTAGATACGTAAGAGGTTACATGCACTATCTTTGGCTGCCGATTGCCGCAACCGACAAGAGCGCCGAGCGCCGCAACCGTTGCCGCCGTCAAATATAAAAATCTTTTCAGTCCTTTCATTATATATCTCCGTAAGTATCATTATATACGGTACGTTTGAACTAGGTATGACCGCGCTGTGAACATTTATATACAAGTTTGTGCAAAAGCCGTGATAACTAAACCACGGCTATTTACCTGCAAATAGTCAACGTGTCCAGCGCGCGGGTGTAGGCAATATACTTTTCCTTGTCGGTCATATTACCGCAAGCATAAACGCGCTCAAACTCCAACCCCTTGCATTGCACAACGGTATACAGCAGCGCGGGTGGCACCGTGCTTTCAAGACGCTTAGCCGTTTGCTTGTCGTCGGGCGAATACACCACCGCTATGCGGTCGTCGCCGAACCCGCTAAGCTCGGCGGGTATATCGCGCAAAGCGAGCTCACGCACCGTGCCCCCGTCCAGCCCGAGCGAAGTCACGTTCATGCCGAGAAGGTCGTTCACGTATTCGGTAATCTCGCGCGCGTTGCGGTAGTTTTCGTTAAGCGCATAATGCTCTAAACCCCACAGCTCGGACAGCCTATTAAAGTCGTCTATACCGCGATGAGCAACAGGCTGTTGGTTGGTATCGCCGTAAATATTAACCGTCGCCTTTGTACATTCGGCAAGCAGCTTGTATTCGTTTAAAAAATAATCCTGTCCCTCGTCGATAAACAGCGCCGACGAAAAATCGGGCTTGCCTAAAATATAGCAGTACGCCGTTAGCAAAAGATACAGCTTACACTTATTCAGTTCCTTGCCGAGGTTTGGCAAAAAGCCGAGTTTTTTCAGATCCACCGCTACTACGGGCGGACGGGGTTTTTTCAACGTCAGGTCGGCATACGCGCCGTACGCCTGTTCGCGCTCGTATTGCTCTAACTGCGTGCGGTACGCCGCAAGCCGCGCCTTGTAAGTTTGCTTGGTGGCGGAAAGCGAAGATATCAGCTTGCGCTTAACCTTGTCGCCGTAGCATTCTATAACGACGTCGTCGGGCAAATCCTCGTCGCCCACAACCTCCTGCGTAGTCAGCATTTTGCGCTCTGAAGCTTTTATGCCGCGCAGCGACAAAATAAGCGAGCGGTAAAGCTCGGGCATTGTCACCCGCCGCACGGCGTTTATCATAAGGTCGTCCACAACGGGCTGAATGTGCCTAATATAATGCTCGCTCGGCGCGACGATAAGCGCATTGTCCTGCTCGATTTTTTTGTTAAACGACAGATATTCCAGCCGCTGCAAAAGCAGCATGGTTTTTCCGCAGCCCGCGCAGCCGGACAAAACAAAGTTCTCGTCGGCGGGGCGCACGATAATGGCGTTTTGGTTGGCTTGTATGGTGGGAATTATGTCGGTCAGCCGCTTGTCGCCGCGCTTGACTTTTAGCATGTGCGCCAAAAACTTGTCGTAAACAATGCCGCCAGTCTCGGTCGAGTAGTCTTGAAATACCGCTTCCAGCTTGCCGTTGCGTATGTCGAACTTGCGCCTGAAAACCACCTTGTATTCGTAACCGCCGTATTCGATTTTTCCGTTTTCAAAACGCTCGTACACCTTATTGCCAAGCGGCGAGTTATGCGAAAACACGATAATTTTTTCTTTATAGAACAGCACATTTGCGCCCACGTAAATATCCGCCTCGTCGCCGATAGGCTCCAAGTCGGACAGCGTGCGCTGTTTAGTCATGGACGGCGCGTCGTAATCGCTATTCACTCTGCCTATGGGCTCGAGCTTCATTCGCGCAAAGTACGGGGTGTCGAGTGATTTTTTGAGTATTCTTATATCCAGCTTGCGCGCGTCGTGGCGAAACTTTTCCGCACGGTATTCTTCCACTGCGTTCTCGTCGTAAAAGTCGACAATGCGGTACGCAAAACCGTCGTCTTCGAGTAAGGCGATTTGCTCCTTCATCATTGCTATAATCTTACGCAAATGCTCCGCTTCCTCGGCTATTTGCTCCGCATTAAAATTGTCGCTTTCAAAAAAATCCATAACTTTTATTGTATCGTGATTTTATCAATCCGTCAAGCATTTTTATGTACCAAGCCTCGGCGGCGAAGGCGCGGCGCAGACGGGCAACAGTTGGCGAGGTGGCGACGGGAGCGTAGACCCGCCTACGTGACCAAGCCGCCGAACCAAACGTAGCCCGTATCCGCCGATGCATGCGCCGCCGAGAATTAAAAATCCGGCGTATATTTCCCGTCGGCGGACGAAAACTCCTGAATATATCCGTTTGTAAAACCGAGCTTTTGCGCGTGCTCCACGACCAGCTTGTACTCTATCTTGCGCAAGCGTTTAGTCGGCTCGCCCACGCCGTTGGGCGTGAACTGACTCATAAGCGAAATAACAGTATCCTCGCCCAATAGGCTCTTAATCGTATCGAGTACGGCTATCGAGTTTTTTACCTGCTCGGGCAGCACCAAGTGCCGCACGATAAGTCCGCGCTTTAATATCCGTTGCCCGTCCTTTTCCTCCCAAACGTCCTTGACGTTTTGCCGCATTCTTTTAAGCGCCTTTACTGCTACTTCATAGTAATCGGGCGCGCGGGAGAGCCGCGCCGCCAAATCTCCGTCGACGTACTTAAAGTCGGCAAGAAAAACGTCGGTAAAAATACTTGCTCTATCCACCGCGCTCACCGTTTCATACCCCGAAGTGTTATAAATGAACGTATGTTCATGTTCGCATATGGGCAAGGCTCGCTCGATAGCGCTTAGGTAGTGCGACGGAGTGACCAAATCTATGGGATTTTGCGCGCGGTCGAACAGCGCGGCAAGCGATTGATCAGAATACTCCTCGCCCGCTCCGCTGCGGCTTATTTTGTAATTCTGGCAGTACGAACAGCCGAGCGCACACCCGCCGAAAAAGACGGCGGTGACCTCGCTGCCGAGGCATGGCTCCTCGTACGTAAAGTTATCTATTACTTTGGCTATGCGCGCATACTTACCGCCGCCGCAAATTCCTATCTTTCCATCATCGCGGTCGGCGCCGCAGCCGCGCGGGCAATCGTAGCACTTCATTTCAATATCGCTTTAAGCACGGTTTTGCGCACTGTATTAAAGCTCAAATCGCCGTCCTGCCAAAACGTGACAAGCGGGATTTTAGCCGCCGAGCAAATTGCGGCGACCTTGGCGTCGCGCTCCTGCCTGTCGGCGCGAAGGTGTGACCTGTCGTTAAGCTCAACCAACAGCAGCGGCGCAAACGTATCCTTATCCACAAAGCAGTAATCGCACACGCGAAACAGCTCGCTGCGGTAGGACGTGTTTGTCTTTTTTTCGATAACACTGTTCAGCGCGACCTGCGGAATAACCTCGTACTTTTCGGGCTTAATTTCGCGCAGCAGCTGCAAAAAGTTATATTCGGGGCGGGTTATCATAACGCCCTTGCGCTCGTACTTACTGTTGAGCTTGATTTTTTCCTTGGGCTTGTAGAACAGCGCGACAAGGCACAAAATCATCAGTCCCACGCTGACAAGGGTCATTATCCAAAACGTGTCTTCGTGAAAATTCCGAAAAAACGGCATAAGGCTGAACGCAAAAAGCGTCAGCCCGACAAAAAAGAATATTATGTATACGCCTTTTCTGAACTTCATAAATACCTACGACCGATATATGTATGCTTTGCCGATACAGATTTAAGCAAAGCCGTTGTCTGTGGGTACGTTGCGCCTACGCGCCGATAAAACTTTTACTCCGCCGCGTCGTTTTTCGGTGCGGATTTTTTAGGAAGAATAACGATATAACGATACGGCTCTTTGCCCTCGGACACCGTGGTGACGCGATCGTCGTCACTAAGCGCGTTGTGAATGGTGCGACGGTCTATGCGCTCCATAGGCTCGAGCTTGATTTTACGGCGCTTATGTGCGCATTCGTTTGCGCGGCGTTTTGCCATTGCGGTAAGCGACGCGGCGCGGCGCTCGCGGTAGCCGTTGCAGTCGGCAACAATGGTTACGTGCTGTTTTTCCGCGCGTCCAAGCGTTTCGGCAAGGAATGATATTGCGGACAGCGTTTCGCCGTGCCTGCCTATAATGAGCGAATCGTCGCCTTCGGGCGCGGTAATCGACACATCGCCGTTGTCGTTCCCCTCCACCGTCGCTTCGGTAAATCCCATCTTTTGGACAAGCTCGGTTATAAACTCGGTAGCTTTCGCGATTGCTTGTTTATTCTCCTCGCTGTTCTTTGCGGGACGAGGCTCGGCGTTTTCGGGCTTTTGAGCTTGCGCTTTCTTTTCGGTAGCAACAACAGGCTCTTTTTCAGTCTTTTGCTCGGGCTTTGCCTTTTGTTTAGGTGCGACGGATTTTTCGGTTTTAGGCTGAGCGGGCTTTTCGCCGGCGGGCTTTTTAACGGGCACAGTCTTTTGTTCGGGTTTTTGCTCGATAGGTTCTTGCTTAGCTTTGGGCGCGGGAGAAATGTCCTCTTTCTTTTCTTCTTCCTCGCGCTCTAAGGTAAGGCGCACCTTTGCCTTGCGGAACAAGCCGCCCGATTCGAGTATTTCCACTTGAACTTCGTCAAGACTTGCGCCCAGCTCGGCAAGGCCTTGCTTAATGGCGTCGTCCACTTTTTTTGCGGTAACTTCGATAGTCACTGTAATACCTACCTTTTGCCAATAGGCAAATTATTTTTTTCGATTATTCTTGGACATATCCACGCCCATGAGGTCGTTGGGATCGGGCCTGCCGCCGCGCACAACGGCACGCGAGCCGGCATCGGGTTTAACCTTTTTGGATTTTTTGTCCTGCTTGTCCGTTTTATCAATCTCGACTTTGACCGCCTCGTCCTCCGCGGGAGTAAACGCGTCGCGCGCGCCGGCGTTAGGGTTGGCGCCCTTTACAAAGTGGATAATGGGCAACGCCTTGGACGAAGCAGCGACCGCGCGGGTACTGCCCGAAGCGATGCCGTAATTGCGGTTGCGCTTGCGGTTGTCCATAAGCTTGATAATTCCGCTGAACAGCGCGTTAAAGAACAACGTCGTCGCACTGTTCATAACCATATATATGGCGAAGATTGACGCGTACTGAATAGCAAACACCGCCATCATTATGGGCATAATGACCATCATGACTTTCATCGACGTCGCCATGCCGCCCTTGGCGTTTACCTGCCCCGCACGTTTTTGCTGGAACATGGAAAGTATTTGCGAGCCGAGCGACAGCACTACTACGAGTATGGGCAGTATAAGGTAGCCGTTGGTGCGGCTTTGAGTTTTGTCACGCAAAAGCTTGCCCATGACCTCGTTGTACATTGTTTTGTTGAATGCCTTGGCGTGTTCGGCGGTTTTAATTTTGCTTGTGCTTGCCGACTTGTAATCGTCCACGCCTTTATAGAACGCGTCCCAGCTGAGTATGGCCTGATCGCCCCACGGCACGTCGGGCGCCCAAATGTTCTTTACCCAAAGGAAGGAGGCCTGTACCTTTTTTATGCTTTTGCCGTCGCGCAAAACTTTAAAGCCGGTGGGCAATACCGCTTTATATTCGGCGTTGTCCATAAGCTTTTGTGTATAGCTCTCGTCCAGTCCGTAGTAGTACATTTGATAAACCACGTCCTGTCCGATTTGGACGGCAAGGCTGTTGTACTGCTTGCGCTGGTCCTCGGTGAGATCGTTATGCTCCTCGTCGGGGTCGTAAATTTGGCAACGCACGTAACGGTACTCGTCGTACATTGTGGTGTATTCTTTAAAGGTCATGTATTCGGCAATGGTTTGCATCGAAATCCACAGCGTAATGAACACGACCAGCGTAACAATCATAGGCAAGCAAGACGAAAAATAGCTGTAACCCTCTTTGCGGTTAAGCTCCATCTGCTTTTGGGAGAACGCCTGTTTATCGTGACCGTACTGCTTTTGGATTTTCTCCATTGTAGGTTTTAGGCGTTCGGTAATCTTTTGGTTTTTGTGCATTTTGTAGCGCTGAAAAAAGTCGAGCGGCGAAAGCACCAACTTTAACAGCACGGTAAACACGACGATACGCCAGCCGTAGTCAGCGACGAATGCGAACGTTTTGAGTATGAGCAAGTGCCACATACTGCCGGGCGCAGCGACGGACGGCGTAATGGACGCCGGCACCGCACCCAAAAATGCAAATACGGAATTTAAAACAGCCATTTCATATCTCCGTGGGGATTGTCCGGAACGGGATCGAACCCGCCGGCTTTCCAAGGCACACATCTAAGCAGTCGTTTTGTGCCCAAAAATATGCCGCGAATCACGCCGAACTTTTTAATCGCGTCCACCATGTACGTGGAACAGCTGGGCGTGTAAATGCATACGTCGGGCGTCAACGGGGAAATGCACTTTTTGTAAAAGTACACCAGCCCCAAAAACAACCACCGAAACGTGATAATACTAATAATGACGCGCTTGACTTTTTTTGTCATTTCAATAGCTCCGCCTTGTACAAAAGGCGTTCCACCTCGCCCGACAAAACCTCGAACGACTTGTCCGCCGCGGACGGTTTGGCAAGCACAATAGCTTGACAGCCGCGCATAGACGGTATGCGCACCTGCACTGCCGAACGCAACCGCCGTTTAACCTTGTTGCGGACAACGGCTTTGCCCACTTTGTTCGATACCGAAAATCCCACCCGAACGGAATGCGCGGGGGCGGAAAAAATCAAAACTACGTCGGACTCGGACAAACGCTTGCCGTGACGGTAAACGTAAGCAAAAGAGCCGTGTTTATTCAGTCTGTTGACTTTGGCTAACAATTACTTGCCGAGCGGCGCGGGCGTAAGATTTTTACGGCCCTTGTTGCGACGGTTTTTAAGTACGCGACGGCCGCCCTGCGTTTTCATTCTTTGACGGAAGCCGTGGACTTTGCGCTGTTGACGTTTTTTCGGTTGATAAGTTCTTTTCATGATATTTCTCCGATAAATGCGGACACTGCCGCATAATAATTCTACCGATTAATTATACAGCAATTTCACCTTTAAGTCAAGTCTTTATCCTCTAATT
>JAIEBI010000044.1 GCA_029070965.1 Clostridiales bacterium | reverse complement strand
TATCCATTCTACCGATATATTCCCTAATATTATATAAAATAGCGTGGCACAAGTCAAATATTTAAAAACACTAATTGCAAAATAATTCAATTTTTTTGCGCGTAATTGTTAATTCGAGCTTTCTTCTATCGCTTTTATTGCAAGACTGCACTCCACGCGTTTTTTCATAAGCTCGCAAGCGGGCTTGTAAGGCAAGTTGACATCGCCGTTGTACTTGTACGAATTCGCCATACACCCGCCCGAACAGTAGTACTTTGCCCAGCATGTCGAACATTCCGGTTTAGACAGCACCGAGCATTCGTAAAAGCTTTTGCGCTTAGCTTCGTCAAACCGTCTATCGAACACGTTGCCGAGCGCCATAGCTTGTATGCCGTCGAACTGATGGCAAGGGTAAACGGTACCGTCGGGCGCGACTGCCACGTATTCCCCGCCCGCGCCGCAGCCTTTAAGCCGCTTAGCCGCGCACGGCGCGTTGTCGAGGTCTATCATAAAGTGGAAAAAGTTAAACCACTTATCAGTCTTTCTCCGCTCTATATACGCTTCGGCAAGTTTTTCGTACTCTTTTAGAACAGTCGGCATATCCGAATCGGTAAGTGCAAGCGGACTGCTTGAATTAAGCACGACCGGCTCGATAGAGAGTTGATCGAAGCCCAAATCGTTCAAGAACAGCACGTCCGAACAAAAGTCGGTGTTGTAGTGCGTAAACGTTCCGCGTACATAATATTGCCCTTTTCGCTTTTCTTTAAACCGTAAAGCGTTTTTAATTACAATATCGAAACTGTCCTTACCGCCTATTGTTTTGCGTACGCGGTCATGCACTTCCTTTCTGCCGTCGACGCTGATAACAACGTTGTACATTTGTTCGTTGAAAAAGTCTATATCTTCATCGGACAGCTTGTACGCATTGGTAGTTATTGTAAACCGAAAATTTTTGTTATGCGATTTTTCCAGCGACCGTGCATAATACACCGTTTGCTTTACAACGTCAAAGTCAAGCATAGGCTCACCGCCGAAAAAGTCCACTTCCAAATTACGCCGTTTTCCGCTCATCTCCACAAGCATATCGATAGCCGCCTTAGCGGTTTCAAACGACATGTTGCGCCGAGTGTCGTTGTAAGTGCCGCCGTCGGCAAAGCAATACTTGCAAGCAAGATTGCAGTTGTGCGACACGTTAAGACACATGGCTTTTATCGTAGAAGAGTACGGAGGAAGCTCGGCATTTAATTGGGGCGCAAATAGTATGCCTTGCGCTTTAAGCTCGTCAATTTCAGCTTGAGCGTCCGATATTTCACACGGCGAAAACGGCGACGTATCGTCGCCGTCTAAAAGTGCCTTTACTATTGGGTCGATCTCGAAAAAAGATCCACTCTCGGTATCGAGCGCAAACACTCGCCCGAGCAGTCCGAAAGTATGTACCATTAGTTGTTTTGATTTTTGTTGGAGTTAAGCACCTTAACGGTTTTGCGCTCGCACGACTGATTGCCTACCGTGCAGCTGGTTTTGCAAGCCGACTGGCAGCTGGTTTGGCACTCGCCGCAAGCGGTGTCGCAACCGTTGTCGTTTGTGGACTTTCTAATAACCTTGATATGAGCCATATTATGCCTCCTGTTTTCTTTTGTACCATTATACAATACTTTGCGTCTAAAATCAAGTGATTACGTAACAATTAAACAAATTTCTTGTTTTCGGCATTGGTAGCATACTCGCCTGTTTACCCCCTATTGCGAACGTTGACCGCTATTATGCCGCTTATCATACCGGAAACCATTCCAAGCGCGCAGTCGTTAAGTAGCGACAAGCCGAACGAGAAATTGTTTTGCAGTGCCGAAAACACCAAGAACGACAACAGCACAAACGTCAAGCCGCATATAACGCCGCGCAGCCAGCCGTTGTGCGGCTTTTTGAGCGCGACTAAGCAGCCGATAAAAATGGACGCGCTTTTAATTACTTGATTGATAATAGGTATGGCGTCATCCGACACGTTAAAAAGCTTGACCGCAAGTGCGGACAACAGTATGGCGATTAGCGCCACTATCAAAGCAATAATATTGGCATTAACAATTTCAAATACGTATCCGCGTTCGCTTTTTGCGACATTCTTTTTTGAGCGCATAAAAAACCTCCGTACACTTTACAGTATGCGGAGGCTTTGCGTAATATACTTTTACTTGATTATTTGTTCGTCTTTTTGTTGCCGTTCGACTTCTTTGCGGGTCCGTTCTTTTGAGCAGGCTTTTTTACGGGTTCGTCGGCAGGCTTTTCGGCAGGTTCTTCCGCTTTGGGTTCTGCAACAGGCTCCTCGGCTTGCTCAGTAACCGTATCTTGGGCGGGTGCATCCGCAGCTTCGGCTTGCGCCATTCTATCCGCAAGAATATCGGGAACTACTCTTTGGGGCTGTTCGGCTTCGGGCGCAGTTTGTTCTCCGTTCGCTGCATTATCCTCAGCTTCCGGCTCGTCACCTGCGGGAACAATAGTGCTGCTGCGACTCATAACCTGATAAAGCGCTTGAATATCAAAAACCATAGTGGTCTTGCTGCCTTCCAAGCCGGTTTCGATTACCATCTCTTTATCGACGGGTGAAATCTGACGGATTTCTACGATAGTGCCTACTACGCCGCCTACCGTTTTGATTAAATCCCCAGGTTTAAGGGAGCGGTGAAGCTCGTCGGTTTGACGTGCGCGCTTCTTGTTTGTGAACATAGGCACAACAAGCAATGCGATAATAAGCAATGCCAACAACACTATAAAAATAATTGTCGTGGGATCAATGGCGTTCAATAAAGAAAACGATACCATAACTGAATTCTCCTTAATAATTACCTTAGTATTATATCATAGCGCAAAAGATAAATCAATCAAATATCAAGCCATATTACGACTTTTTGTTATTTTTTTGTCTGATTTTTAAACGTGCCGAGCGTTTTAGCGTCAAAAATCCCCACTAACCTTTTTGAAAGCTCCCTATTGGAAATTCCACCGTCGATTATAAGTTCCAGCGGCGCAAGATCGATCAAGTAGTACATCAGCTCGGCAGCGGTTTTGGCGTCAATCTTTATCACCGAATTCTTAAGCGAGCCTGAAAGACTGTAACTGCCGTCCACTTCCTTAACCGTCAGCCTGTTTACCTTGGGATTAACCGCGCTTATAAGGAAGCGAAGCAATTCGATATACGTTTCGTCGTCGTAAAGATACGCGCCGTTGTTGCGCGTGAGGTTGCAAATTTCTATCCAGCGCTCTTTAAGCTCGCAAAGCTTAAAGTTGAATATACCGTCGAGCGTAATATTGTCCTCGACGCGAATTACGTTTTCCAGCAGCTTGTGTTCGTTTTCCCTATCAAAAGCAACCAACGTATGCAACAGCAAATCGTAGTTTGTTTTGGACAGTCCGAGCGAAAGATTACGCTTGATAAAATCAAACTTGCCCACAACGCCGAACATTTCCACCAAGCCTTCCTTGATTGCTTGCAGCATTTGCGGGCGCGATTGAGTTTCGCAACCGAACGAACAATACACCCTTCTACCCGAGGTACGCAAAGCGGACACGGCAAAACAGCTTTGCAGCTTATTCTTAATAACATCGTCAACCGAATACAACCAATCCGCTCTATTTAAGTCAACGCTGATAGTAATTTGATACATACCTCTCCTTGAACAAGACGGCAACGCCGCCGCGCCACCATAGGTATTGTATGAAACCGAGGCGCGTTTTACGCACTCAAAACGAATTTAGTAAAAGGTCGCCGCTAAAAAAGTATAAATTTTTTTGATAAATTGCATTAAAAAGGTTGATTTTTCCTTTTTAATTTGATATTATATTAAGGCTTTGGGAGCATAGCTCAGTTGGGAGAGCATCTGCCTTACAAGCAGAGGGTCATAGGT
>JAIEBI010000043.1 GCA_029070965.1 Clostridiales bacterium | reverse complement strand
TTGTGCGGGTGTTTCTTCCACAGGGTGCTCGGGCGGTGCAACAGGCTGTTCCTCGGGCTTTTGCTCGACGGCAGGCTGTTCTTCCGCAGGCTTTTCCTCGACCGGTTTTTCCTCAACAACAGGTTCGGCGGGCTTCTCCTCGACAACAGGCTGCTCGACAGGCTTTTCCTCAACTACGGGCTGCTGTACAGGCGGCACCATACCTTCCGGCAACGGCGGCAGCTGCGCGCCGCAAGCATGGCAAACCAACGCGTATTTGTCGTTTTCCGCACCGCAGTTTTTGCAGTCGCTGCGCCTGTTACCGAATTTCTTTTGAGGTTCGGCGGGCTTTTCCTCAGCTTCCGGTTTGGGCTCCGTCTTGGCTGCGGGTTTCTTTGCCGCAGGCTTTTTGGCCGTGCCGGATTTAGCCGCGGGCTTCTTGGCCGCAGGCTTCTTGGTAGCAGGCTTTTTTGCAGCCGGCTTTTTAGTGGTTTCATTCGCCTGAGCTGCGGAATTAAGCGATTCTATAAGTTCCGCGGCTTGGCGAAGAGCTTCGGCGGCTTCGTTGCGCGTTTGGTGCGCAGTTTTCTTAGTGCCGCTCGATGACTTTTTGCTTTCTGCCATCATTTCCTCCATTAAAATAATTCTTGTGTAATTATATCACAATATAAATAAACAATCAAGATGTTTTTTAAAATTTCTTTAATTGATTTTAGCCGATTTTTTTACGTTTTACATATGCGCATATGAGCAACAATCGGCTAAATGTCCACAATCATGCCGTCGTATGCGACCGTTATGTCATACTTTGCCGCAAGCGCGGATATTCCGTCGTAATCGAGGTCGGTGTTGTGCGAGAAATGCGTGGCTATAACTACAGTGTCGTCCGTAATAACGCCCGTTTGCGCCATAACCGACTTTTGATCGACTATATCGTATAACCCCATGTGTCGTCCCGCGCCGTGACGTAACGCACCATAAGTGCAATCGAGGGCTACAAGCTTAACGTTTACGCGCATTTTTGCGAGCCTATTATACACCGCCTCGTCCAGTATGCCGGTATCGTTCATAAGCAGCACGCCGATACCGCCGCGCTCTAAGTAATATACCAAGCATTCCTCGCCCACGGTATGCGAGGCCGGCAATGCGATTATGCGCATATCGCCCGAAGTGATCTCGTCGTACGGGCGCAAAACCTTTAAGTCGATTCCCTCTTGCACTGCGGGACGGATTTCGCGCGCTGTGTCGCTTTTGAACATGTCGCAAACCTTGGAGTTGCCGTAAACCTCCACCTTTTCCTCCGCCAAATTTTTGGCGAACGGGCCGCCGCGCATGCAAAACTCCTGCGGATAGCAATGATCCATGTGACTGTGCGTTATAAACACGCGTTTTACAGCCGACAAGTCCAATTTGTACCTGAGCATATGCATGTACGTGTCCATCGGAAAGTCGAACAGCGTGTCGTCGTCTATCAATATTTGACTGCGTGTGCGCACGTCCCTGCCGCCCTTAGCCTTTGCGTTTAGGCATGTGGGACAGTTGCAAAACACGGCGGGCACACCCTCCGCGGCGGCAGTACCCAAAAACATAAGTCGCATTATTGTCCCCCTTCTGCCGTTTTATTAGCTCGTGCAGTCAGCGCAAGCGTGTCCGCCTTCATTATAGGTGTAAGCGGTATTTTGTCTATAAACTCGACAATAGTCGGCATTGCGTAGTGCGACAAGTCGGCGGCTATTTTGTCCTTGACTTTTTGTGCCGGTAACTCCGTACCGGTAAGATACAGCGCAATTTTGGTCTTGCCCTTATCCTTATATTCCACCGCGCACGCGCCGGTCACGCCGTCAAGTTCCATAGCCGAAGCCTCGATATCGCGCGGAAAAACGTTTATGCCCGAAATTATTATTATTCTTTTAAGCCTTTGAACAAAGTACAAATATCCGTCTTCATCCATATAGCCGTAGTCGCCCGTGCGTACGTACTTTACGCCGTCTATCGTGACAAACGCATCGGCGGTATCTTTGGGATTGTTTAAATATCCGAGCATAAGCGTATCGCCGGCAATCAGTATTTCGCCCTTTTCGCCGACAGGCAAAAGCTTGTCCGTATTCGGCTCGGCAATCGCCGCGGTCAGCCCTATAAAAGGCTTGCCTAAGCTACCGCGCCTGTTGTGGTCGTAGTTGTTTACTACGCACACGTTTGTTGTTTCGGTAAGACCGTAGCCCTCGAACAGTCGACAGCTTGCGCCGGCGGCTTTCATGCGGTCGTTAAACTCGTCCAACAGCGACTGCGGAACACAATCGCCGCCGACGTAGCCTATATAAATATTGCGCAACGCCTTGCCGCTAAATCCCTTTTGTTTTAGCAATGCGCGGTAAAGATTGGGCACGCCCACCAAAAAGTGCATTTTGTTCTTTTTAATAAGTTTAACCGTCAGCTTGGCGTCGAACTTAGGCATAAGCACGCTGACCGCGCCGTAAGTAAGCGTGGTGTGCACGCCCATAGTAAGCCCGTAGCCGTGCGACATAGGCACGACTGCAAGCATATACATACCGCGCCCCTCCGGCAGTCCCAACGCTTCCAAGCCGCGATTGCCGAGCTTGTTTACGGCGTCGTCCGATAACTCTATGATTTTCGGCTCACCGCCGGTACCGCCGCTGTTAAGATACACGCCTGCCGTTTGGCAGTCGCGCGTAGGCTCGGGCGGAAGCGCCGCCATAGGCACGTCGTCGTAATCGGTTATTCCCGTCATATCGCCCTTGTACGGCTTGACCGCAATATCGAACAGCTTGCGCTTTATCGCGCCCAGCGTACGCGCGGGATGAACGGATATTATAGGATATTCGCTCGTAAGCGGCGCGTACTTTTCCAAGTTTATAGACAGCGTTATAAGCAGCTTGGATTTAGCCGCCGCCATAAATTTTTTTATTTGGTTAAGCGGCGCAAGCGGATGCACCATGTGCGCAATAACGCCCAAGCGATTGAGCGCGTAAAAGCAAAACACACATTCGGGCGTGTTGGGCATACACACGGTAGCCACGTCGCCTTCCTTGACGTAAGTAGCCAGCTTACGCGCCGCCTTGTCTATCTCCTCGAACATCCGCGCATAAGTAAACGTTTTTCCCATATACAAAAGTGCGGGAGAATCGGCGTCCTTTTTGTAATAGTCTTTAATTGTATTGTACATATACATTAGCTAACCTCACATGCTGTACCCGATGCACAGTCCGACCGCCATTATTATACCGGCAATAACAACTTGATGAACAAAATATGTAATAAGCGCATGCCTACCGACAAAGGTAAACGGCTTATTCCACTTGCCGTCAAGCTTGGGAAGGAGTGACGAACGATGCCAATATGCTGCCTTGCCCCAGTACATACCCATAAAGACGAACCCGATATACGGGAACAGTCCGAACCAGTCGTCGCCGAACGCGTGCGTGCCGAACATATAGCCCAAAAAGTGTGCGTCGGTAAATTCGCCGTCACGCACAACGCCGTACCATGCCTTGTTTGCTATGGCAAACGACAAAATTATAATGCCCGCCACAAGCGGCGCGTATAGATTTACGTACTTATTCCACTTGGTAAGATTGTCCAAAGCGGTGACTATGAGTATGCTCATGGCAATGCAATCGAGTATGCCGAAAATAATACCGTGTTGCATAAACCCCATTGCTTTACATATAAAGGATATGCCGGTGAACAAAAACGCCGCAACGCCGCACAACGCGCCACGCCGCGCGTTGTCGCGCGAAAACGCGCAGCTCATTCCCACTATGAACAAAAACAAAAATATAAAGACGACGTGTCCCCAAAATCTAAAACCGCTTACGTAATCCCCGCCGGAATCCCAATACCACCGCGCAAAGGTGTACAGCTTTTCGGCAAACGAGTTTTCCACCTCGAAAAAGTTAGAAAAAAACGACCACGGGTGCGCGCAGTCGAACATACAGTGATCGAAGCACATTGCAAGCACGGCAATACCGCGCAGAAAATCCACTTCCCACGCACGTTGTCTTTTTTTAGTCCGAAACAACGGTTTCGCTCCTGTAACTGCTTCCATACGGCTATTATACATTATTCAGCCGTAATTGTAAAGTTATTTATCTCAACCTTATTTATAATTCCTAATTCCGAATTCATAATTCCGAATTAGTCCTGAATTTTCCTATCAGCACCCATACGTCGGCGGGAGTGACCCCGGGGACGCGCGAGGCTTGACCTATGGACAGCGGTTTGATTTGGTTGAGCTTTTCCCGCGCTTCCAACCGCAATCCGTCCACCGTCATATAGTCTATATCGGTGGGCAGCCGCATGTTTTCCAGCCGCGATTTTTCTTGGAGTTCGGCTTGCTGACGGCGCAAATAGCTGTCGTAACGCAACCGCGCATACACCTCCAGCTTTGCGGCAGGCATAATGCCTTTAAGCTCGTCAAAATATTGTTCGAAAAGTTCCAGCGTAATATTGGGGCGTTTCAGTACGTCCGCGACAGTCATACCGCGGCAGGGATTTTCCTCACCCGCCTGTTCAAACAACTTAACCACCCTATCGTCGTCAAGCCTTGTTCCGATAAGCTTTTCGCACTTTTTAATTTGCGACTTTTTACGGTTGAGCAGCTTTTTGCGTTCGGGTGAAATCGTGCCGTATTTTTCGGCAAGCTCGGTAAGCCGCAAATCGGCGTTGTCTTGTCGCAGGCTCAACCGACACTCCGCCCTGCCCGTAAGCATACGGTACGGCTCGTCGCTACCGACGGTTACAAGGTCGTCGGTCATAACGCCTATATAGCTGTTTGTGCGGTCGAGCACAAGCGGCTCGATACCCCTTACATACGCCGAAGCATTTATGCCAGCAAGCATTCCCTGTGCCGCCGCTTCCTCGTACCCGCTTGTGCCGTTGACCTGCCCCGCAAAGAACAAGCCCGCTATGCGCTTGGACATAAGCGACGGATAAAGCTCGCGCGCGTCTATGCACTCGTATTCTATGGCGTATGCGTCGCGCACGATTTGGACGTTTTCCAATCCCACGATAGAGCGGTACATTTCGCGCTGAACGTCGGGCGGAAGGGACGTGGATATGCCCTGAATATACCATTCGTCGGTGCCGTCGCCCTCGGGTTCCAAAAAGAACACGTGCCGCGGCTTGTCGGCAAAACGCACTATTTTGTCCTCTATGGACGGACAATAGCGCGCGCCAGTGCCTGTAATAAGTCCCAGCTTGCGCGGCGAACGCTCCAACGCGGCGCGAATAATGTTATGCGTGTTCTCGTTGGTGTAGCCGAGGTAGCATACCGTCGTGTCCTTGGGGCGGCGTTTGGTCATAGCGGAAAAGGTATACGGTACGTCGTCGCCCGCTTGAATTTCCAGCCGCGAAAAATCTATCGATTTGCCGAGCAACCGCGCGGGCGTACCCGTCTTGAACCGCCTTAAATTAAAGCCGAGCGCGGTGAGCGCATTAGCCAAATAATCGCTGCGCGGAAAGCATACAGGTCCGCGCTTTTGCACTGACGTGCCGCATATGATTGTGCTGTCCATGTACACGCCCGTTGCAACAACCACCGCGCGGCAGCCGTAAACGCTGCCCGTAACACATTCTACGGTAAAATCATTGCCGTCGCGTACAATGCTTTTAACCTCGTCCTGACGGAGCGAAAGATTGTCCGCAGTTTCCAACGCGCGTTTGGTAAAGGCGTGATATTTATACTTGTCCTCTTGTGCGCGCAGTGAGCGCACGGCAAGACCTTTTGCGGAATTGAGCATGCGGATTTGCGTTGCGCAGGCGTCGGCGGCAATACCCATAAATCCGCCGAGTGCGTCCAGCTCGCGCACCAAATGCCCCTTGCCCGTGCCGCCGATTGACGGATTGCAAGCCATATACCCGACGTTGTCGGGCGTGATGGAAAGGACGAGCGTTTTTACTCCCGTCTTAGCCAGCGCCAACGCCGCTTCCACTCCCGCGTGTCCCGCGCCTATTACTATCGCATCGTAAAAAATTTTCATAAATTCAGTATAAAATATAAAACGTAATCCCGAATTATTAAAGCGTTTTCACATCGATCCACATGCTGTCGAGTTCAGTGCTCCACTTTTTGCCGAAGTCGCGCATTACGCCGCAGCGGGCAAGCACTTGCTCGGACGGGAAAAGCATGTCGATATACATATCTTTGAACCAATCCTCTTTGTCCTCGAAGAACCCGTCCTCGTCATCGATAAGCGCAGCCTTAGCGTCTTCCATAACCGCCTTGCTCGCCATGGACGCACCCATATAATCGAAGTTGGTCATGGCGTAATCGTGCTTGCCGTCGCCCTCATACGTGTTGATAAACTTTAAAAAGTAGTTGGCGGCTTTTTTGTTTTTGGCGTACTTAGGTATGAGCCAGCCGTCCACCCACACGTTGCTACCCTCTTTGGGCACCTCGTAATAAAAGTGATCGCCACCGTCCTCCTGCATAATCAAGCATGTATCGCACGACCAAAACAGTCCGAGATACGCATTTGTCGTGCCTGCAAGCATGTCGTTTTTGCCGTCGTCCACCTCGTACTTGTACAGCAAGCTTTTTTGCTTGACAAGGGCGTTTTGCGCCGACTTGATAAGCGATTTGGACGTACCGCTGAAATAAGATATAAGCTCTTTTCTATACTCGTCGTTATAGTCGGTAAAACCGTTTGACAAATCGGAAAGCTTGCCTCGGTTAGCATAGATTTGCGCAACCGAGTATGCGTCGCGCACGCTATCCTTCATAAGGATATGCTTTTTATATTTAGACGACCACATTGCTTCCCAAGACTTCATATCCTCCGAGCCGGCGTCTATATGGTTGGTGTCGTACATTATTCCGAACGTACCCCATACGTACGGAACGTAATACTCGTTTTTCGGGTCGAACGGCTGAATCATTTCCGCCAATCCGTCCACCAAAAAATCGTCCTTTGTAATGTCTATAATGCTACGGTCTATCTTTTGCGCCAACCCACCCTTTATCATACGCTCGGCTATGTAGTCGGACGGACAAACAAGGTCGTAATCTGACTTTAAAACCTCTATGCGCGTTATAACGTCCTCGGTGGTTTCAAAGGTGTCGTACTGCACGGTCACGTTCTTGCCCGTTTCGGCTTTGTACCAGCTTTCAAACTCGCCCAAAAGACTTTCGTCGATGTAGTCGCCCCAGTTGTAGATTTTGAGCACTTCGTTTCGAGGCGAGCAGCCCACAAACGCCGCCGAGCTTGCGGTCGCCATAACCGCCGCCATGATTATTCCCAAAATTTTCTTTTTCATCTCTTTCACCTACTTGACAACGTTCTTTGCGCGACGCTTTGCAGATATCACGTTTAATGCGATAAGCACGGCAAGCACCGCCACAAACAGTATGGACGAAAGCGCCCTAAGCGTCGGGTCGGCGCCGCGTTTTGCCAAGGCGTTATACAAATACACGGGTATCGTTTCCACACTGCCGTTGACGAACTTACTTACTATAAAGTCGTCCAGCGACAACGCAAACGCCATAACAAACCCGCTGAGCATCCCCGGGATTAGCTGCGGCACTATTACCGTCAGCATCGACCGCACGGGCGACGCGCCGAGGTCGAGTCCCGCCTCGTACAAATTGGGATTGAGTTGACTGAGCTTAGGCGTGACCGAAAGTATAACGTACGGCGTGGTTATCATTGTGTGCGCTATAATGAGCGTTACCCAGCCGTACGGCAGGCGCAGCGCCAAAAAGAACATCATAAAGGTTACGCCCGTAACGATTTCGGCGTTTTCCATTGTTATGTTGGCGATAAAGTTTGCGGTGGATTTTTTCCACTTGCGCATATAGAATATACCGACAGCCGCCGTCGTACCGAGCACCGTAGAAAGCAGCGACGACACAAGCGCAAGAACAAGCGAGTTTTTGAACGCGCCCATAATGCTCTCGTTGGTAAACAAATCGGCGTACAGCTCGAACGAGAACCCGCTCCACACACCCATAGCCTTTGCGCCCGTAAACGAGTAGATAATCAATATAAGAATGGGTACGTACATAACGGCGAGCATTACGCCGACAAACGCCCATATAAGACCGTTTTTAACGTTTTTACTCACAGCACACCCCCTATTTCGGTTTTGCCCTTGGTCAGCTTGTTGGCAAGCAGCACAGTGGCGGCAATAAGTATAAGCAGTATAAACGAGTATGCCGAGCCGATATTCCAGCCGCCGCTGTTGCGGAACCACTGGTTGATTATGTTACCGAACATATACGTGGACGTGTCGCCCAAAACGTCGGTTATTGCAAATGTGGACACCGTGGGCATAAACACCATAAGTACGCCCGAAACAATCCCCGGCAGCGACAGCGGAATACGCACCTTTATAAGCGTCTTTAACGGCGACGCGCCGAGGTCCTGCGACGCTTCGATAAGCGACTTATCCATGCCCGATACGACCGAGTACAGCGGCAGCAGCATGAACGGGAAAAAGTCGTAAACCATACCGATTGTTACCGCCACCCACGCGTTGGTTATATTCATCATATACAGCACAATCTTAATTGCGTAAGTCCTTAACAGCGAGTTTATCCACATCGGCAAAACAAACAGCATTACTATAATGAACTTTTTGTTGAGCGTAGACGAAGCAAGCGCAAGCGCCAACGGGTACGCGAGAATAAGGCAAAACACGGTAGTCAAAAGCGCCACCAAAAACGATTTGCCCATAACCGCCATAATATTGGGACGGCTGAAAAAGTGCACAAAGTTTGCGCCGGTAAAGCCTCCCGTCGCGCCGTCGGTAAACGCGTAGTAAAGCATTATGAACAACGGCACTATTACGAACACTATGCTGAGCGCAAGGTACGGAAAGGCAAACGCCGAACGCTTGATTCCGCGAATTTTGCGCTTTTTCTGCGGCGTTGTCTGTTCCGTGGCAACAGAGGACTTTTTATTCATCCGCTTCATCCTCCTCGCCTAAATCGTCGCCTTCGCCATCAGTCACGGACTCGCCGCCGATAACGGTTTGCTTGCGCGTAACAACCATATCCTTTGGATTGATTTTTATGCCGACGCGGTCGCCTATGTCCCACTCGTCGACTGTGTCTATAAGGAAATCGTTGTCGTCGTCGGTGTATACTTGAACTTGATAGTAGCTGCCCTTGTACAGCGTTTGCGTTACGTTTGCGCCTATTACGCCGTCTTCCTCGTCGTCGGTAAGCTCCACCTTGTCAAAGGGAACGGACACGCACACCTCGTCGCCGCGCTCAAAGTTTTGCGTATTTTCAAACTCGAACTCGCCGCCGCAAATTTCTACCGTGTTTTCGGACGTGACCTCGCCGTCAAGCTCGTTGACGGTTTTGAGCTTTTTCATAATATGTATTCCGTCCGGCTCGACAGACAGCCACACCTTGCTACCCGCCACGTACTCGGTGGTGTTCTGCACGGTAAACTGATAGTCGCCCGCCACGATTTCCATTTCGTAATAGGTGCCTTTGAATACGGTGGATACAACCTCGCCCGCGAGCGCACCTTTTTCGGGATGAATGGCAATGTCCTCGGGACGGACGACAAGGTCGACTTTTTCGTCCTTGTCAAAGCCCTTGTCAAGGCACTTGAACTGCGTACCGCAAAACTCGACGAGGAAATCCTTTTTCATAACGCCCGACAAAATATTGCTCTCGCCTATAAAGTCGGCGACGAATGCGTTGGCGGGTTCGTCGTAAATCTTTTTGGGCGTGCCGTACTGCTGCACCGCGCCGTCCGTCATAACGACAACCTTGTCGGACATGGTGAGCGCTTCCTCTTGGTCATGCGTAACGTAAATAAACGTTATGCCTATATTCTTGTGCATAGCGGCAAGCTCTAACTGCATTTCCTTGCGCATTTTAAGATCGAGCGCGCCGAGCGGTTCGTCGAGCAGCAACACCTTCGGCTCGCAAACGATAGAGCGAGCAATGGCAATACGCTGTTGCTGTCCGCCGGAAAGTCCTGTAATGTCGCGGTAGCCGTACGCTTCGAGGTTGACAAGTTTCAACACGCGCTCCACCTTTTCGGCAATCTCGTCCTTGGTGAACTTGCGGAATATCGGCCTGCCCTTTTTGTCCACCTCGCCGGTGGGAATCTTTTTAAGTTTAAGCCCGAACGCAATGTTCTTGAACACGTTGAGGTGCGGGAACAAGGCATACTTTTGAAACACTGTGTTTATAGGGCGCAGATGCGGCGGCACGGTGGTTACGTCCTGCTTTTCCAAAAGAATGGTGCCGGACGTCGGCAATTCAAAGCCCGCAATCATACGGAGCAGCGTGGTTTTGCCACAGCCGGACGGACCCAAAAGCGTGACAAACTCCCCGCGGCGCACCGAAAGGCTTACGTTATCGACGGCGGTAATGCCGTCAAACACCTTGGTGACGTTTTTGATTTCGATAATGTTATCGAACTTTTCTCTTGCGATTGTCGCCATAATATTTCCTCCGGAAATAGTTGGAATTCTTAATTAGAATGTTGGAGGGCAAGACACCCACAGCACGCGGCTGATGCCGTCGTAAACGTTTACAATATAATGCTTTTTGTCCGCCGAAAAGTAGAAGGTATCGCCCGCCGCGGCCTCGGCAGTACGGTCGCCGACTACAACCTTTATGCGCCCTTGCAAAACGTACCCGAATTCCTCGCCCTCGTGCGGAAAGTCCTCGTCGGTTGCCGCGCCCTTTTTAAGCTCGGTTATTATCGGCTCCATAGCGTTCTTTTGCGCGGTAGGCACTATCCAATGCACAGTTATATCGTCCGTTTGCTTTTCAAAGTAATCGTCCTTGGTAAACACAAGCTGCGACTCGTCATAGTCCGCAAAGAATGATGAAAGATTGGACCCGAGCAGCGTAAGTATGTCGATGAGCGTAGCAATGGACGGCGAAGTCAAGTCGTTTTCCAACTGGCTTATAAATCCCTTGCTGAGCTCGGCGCGGTCGGCAAGCTCCTCTTGCGTAAGCCCGTTTTTAAGCCGCAAATCGCGCAGCTTCGAGCCTATTGTTACAGTGTTGGTATCGTTCAAAATCCGCCGTCCTTCAATCAAAAATAAGTTTGGTTTATTTAAACTTTTTGTTTACATTTAGTAAACAAATGCATTATATAGTAAACATGCATATATGTCAAACATTTTATATATGTTTAC
>JAIEBI010000042.1 GCA_029070965.1 Clostridiales bacterium | reverse complement strand
AGCTGACTGTTTGTTTGCCCTCAACAATATCTCTTGCACTTACTTCGGTGAACATGGGGAACGTTACGTAATCCGGATCGTCCTCCTCTATACGCTGGGAATTGTTGGGGTCTTCGGGGTGGAATCTACTGTATCTAATGTCCGAAATTTGATACGTAGAACCTGCTTCGTAGTACGAAACAACGCCGACGATACTTACACAATTACCCGTTTTGAGTATGCTAAGCACAGCGGTATCATAAGCGTAGAATACTTGTATTCCGTAGTGTAAACCCGTTTCCGCATCTACGTTCTCTACGTACACGCAGTTGTCGTATTCTGACGTAATCAAGCCCGCTACCTTGACGCGCTTACCTACATAGTCATCTATATTGCAGCGAAGCTCCTTCATCGTTATCTTAACGGCCTCGCCGGGGAAATCGGGGTCCTTCTGTTCCGAGTAAAGATACAGTTTAAGCTTTTGCGCCTGTACCATAGCGTTCATAGCCGATTCGCCGTAACGGTTGTTGGACACCGACGAGCCGAGCGCAAGACCTTCCTGCAAAATCTCTATGTTAAGATTTTTGTACTCGGTCGAGTCAGCCGTCTTGTACCATATCCAAAGTATGTAGCGACCGTTAGCGTCAAAATTCCACTGGTCGTCGTCCGACTCTACTATGATGGACGTAGCTTTTTCCAGCCGGCTACGCGTAAACTTGGACGCCGCACCGCCCCACTGCTCAATCACTCCGGTTGACTCGGGCGTGTTAATCGCTATGTACCGCGCCTTAATGTAACCGTCGGTACCCGCAAAGTCCGACGAAGGGTTGGTTGCCAACGAGGAATTAGTCACGGGTGTGAAGTGCGTAGTGTCGCCGTCTACATACAGCTTAACGGTAACCTCTTGCTTTTTGGAGCTACTGGTTAAGTCAAGTTTAAGCTGACTTGCATAGTCGACAGTTTCGATTACAGGAGGCTCGTCGCCACCGCCACCGCCGCCGTTGCCACCATTGCCGCCGTTGCCGCTGTTTCCGCTGTTATCCCCGCCGCAAGCGACGCACAGCGCAAACACGACAACCGCCAATATCGCTAATAATAATGTTTTAATCTTTTTCATAATTACCCTGTTTATAATTACTTAGCAAAATGCTCGCAAGTGCTTACCGCGCTCTTAAACGCGTCATTTACGTTCTTTGTTCCGCTGAATACAGCCGCCATAAGCTTGCCCACCTCGTCACGCGCTCTCGACGAGCCGACAAACGCGGGCGATGTAAAGTACGACGAGGAGTTTTCCATACATGTCTTAACGGCAAGCTGAATTAAGTTATCGTAGCCGTCCGCCTCGGAGATGCCTTGCTGATAAATTGCATTTTCCGTAGCCGTCTTGATTACCGGAGCGTAGCCCGAGTCAAAAGAAAACTCGGCTTGGAAATCGATGCTTGTAGTAAGGAATTTGGAGAACAACCAGCTGGCAAGAACCTTTTGCGGATCGTTGTCCTTGAATATACATATGGACGGGCCCTGCGATATCGCCTTGGGCTTAGTCTTATCAATTTGCGGAATAGGCGCTATACCTACCTCAAACGGACGTACACTTTGACCGCCTACCGTAACTCTGTCCGGCATTTGATAGGACGCGCCGGCAGAAGAGCCTATGCACATATATATCTTTTGTTCGGTGAACAAGCTGGACGTGTAGGCATTGTTGTTGGTGGCCGACGTTATTACGTAGCCCTTGTCGTACCAGCCCTTAAACCTTGTAACAAATTTTTTATTGGTATCGTTGTTAAAGCGGTATTTCTTGCCGGTTGCGGACGTGTACGGCGAATTGTACTGCTCGCACATTGTGATGAACCAGTTAGCTTCCGAGTCGTAGCCAAGGGGCGTTTTGTCTTTGGCAAGAGCTGCGGTTGTACCATCGCCGTCCTTTATCAGTTTGCAAACCTCTTCCATCTCGTCCCACGTTGTAGGAACGGTAAGGTTGTTGGCGTCGAAGAACGTCTTATTATAGTAAATAACCTCGGTCGATTTGGCAAGCGGAAGGGTGTACATAGTCTTGCCGTTGCCGAACTGGAAGCCCTCGTTGTAGTAGGCTTCGAAGAACGCTTCCTTTTGCTCCTGCGTGTAGCAATAGGGCTCCGTAGTGCCGTCGGTACGCGTTAACGTCATATCCTTAAAATCGCCGTTGGGGAGGAAATCGTTTAACGGAAGCACAGCATTAGCCTCGTTGTACATTGCCACGTGATCGGGATAGCAATATGCCAAGTTGGGCTGCTCCCCTGCGTTTATTTCGGTGACGATCGTGTCGCGCACGTCCTCGTACTTACCGAATACACGACTGGCATCAACCTTGATATTGGGATAAAGCTTGTTGAATTCAGCGATGTAGTTCGCAAGAATTTTTTGTTTGCTTTGACCCATTGTGTGATAGAATTTGATTTCTACCTGCTTTGTCGTGTCAAAGCCGTCTTTGGGCATGACAAAGTCTTTTACTTTGGCTTTGGCACCGAGATCGCAGCCGATTAAGCCACCCAACGACATGCAAGCTATCATACCTGCCAACACGATTGCACTTAGCTTCTTTTTCATTAAACTATCTCCTTTTTGTTTAATTTTTTATCCTTTGATACCGCTTCTCGATACTCCGCGCATTATGTATTTGCGGAAGAACAAGAATACCAAGAATAACGGTATAGTGACCAAAACGACGGCGGCCATCTGCGCAGGGAAATCGGGCGTGCCGTATTCCGTGGTAAAGTGACCGCGAAGTCCTGACGTAATCAGCGTGTGAGCAGTGTCGCTCGCAACCAAATTGGGCCACACGTACGAGTTCCACGAACCCATCATTTTTAGTATGGTAATGGAAATAAGCGTGGGAGCCGCAAGCGGAATCATCACCTTCCACAAGTATTTGAGGTCGCTCGACCCGTCTACCTTGGCGGCAAGATACAGCTCGTTGGGTATTTGCATAAAGTTTTGCCGCAGCAAGTATATGTAAAATACGCTTACAAGGAAGGGCACGATAAGTACGGTATAGGTGTTTAACCAACCAAAGTCGCTTACCGTTACGTAGTTTGTAATTGTAAACAACTCGCCCGGTATCATCATTGTGGCAAGTAATGCCGCAAACAGTATGTTCTTTCCTTTAAATTCCAGTCGCGCAAATGCAAATGCCGAAAGCACGGTGATAATTAACGAAAGTATGGTGGATACTATACCGACTATGCATGTGTTAAGGAACAGCTGACCGAGGTTGAGTCCGTCGGCTTTGAACGCCGCTGCGTAGTTGTCCCATTTGAACTGCTCCGGCCACATCGTGGGAATTGTTCTATTGTATTCGCTGACCGTCTTTACCGAGGAAATAAGCATCCAGTAGAACGGGAACAGCACTATTATAGCCATAATTCCAAGGAACACGTACAGCCCTATTTGGACAAATATTTTGACAACACGTTGCCTTTTGGCAACCGCGTCAATGTCCTTCTTTTTCATTACATTGTCGGCGGTGGCTATGTCGTTTTGCTGCGTTGCGGTTTGCTCGGCAGTAACTTCGTTTTCTGTTAAGTTTTCAGTCATATTATCAGTCATAACTCACCTCCTATTAATAATGAACCTTCTTTTTGCTTACGTACATATTTACCATTGTTACGGCAAATATAATAGCAAACAAAATGAGTGCCGCCGCGCTCGCGCCGCCTTGGTTGTTCTCTTTCAAACTGTCAAAAATGTATCCGACCATAGTGTTCATGTTATTCGTAGCGTCGGTACCGGTCGGACCCATAGTTTCACCGAATATACCGACTACGCTCGAATATTCCTTGAACCCGCCTATAAAGCCGGTTATTACAACGTACGCTATCATCGGCGACAGCAGCGGAACGGTAATGCGCCAAAACGTACGGAACCGCGACGTGCCGTCAATCTTTGCCGCGTCGTAATACTGCTTGTTTACGCCTTGAAGCCCGCCCAAAAGCACGAGGATCTTAAACGGCAACGCGTTCCAAACTATGTAAATTACAAGCACCGCCATATTAGCGAACTTAGACGATCCCATATTTACCCAGTTAATCGCCTTTCCGCCACACGCAACAATTAGATTGTTGATAAGTCCAACCGAGTCGGGTTCTAACGTTGCGCTACCGCCTATCATTGAAAACATAGCCATAAATACCATGCCAATCGCTATCGAGTTGGTAACGTACGGCAGGAAGAATATGGTTTGCATCGCCTTTCGGATAAATTTAATCGAATTAAGCGCAACCGCTATAAGTAATGCGAGCATTGTGGAAATAGGTACAGTGATTACGCACAAAAGCAACGTGTTGCCGAGAGCGTTGGCAAAGCCTTCATACTCAACAACGCTTTTAAAGTTGTCAAATCCGAACTCGAAGGTTTTTCCGCCTATCATAGCAAGACCGTTATAGTCTTTAAGCATCGACATTCTGACAGTGTTAATTATAGGCCATACCGTAAACACGGCAAGTATCACTAATGCCGGCAACAGGTACAACCACGCTTTCCACTGATTTTTCGTACTAGTTTTAGCCATACGTTAACCCTCTTTTTTCGCGCTTGTCGTTGAGGACTTTTTTGCCGTTGTTGTTGACTTTTTTGCAGCAGTCGTAGGCTTTTTGGCAGCAGTGTTCGTAGACTTCTTAGTCGTTGTAGCGGGTTTCTTTGCAGTAGTGGTAGATTTTTTAGCCGTCGTTGTCTTTTTTGCTGTCGTAGACGGTTTTTTGGTCGTAGCAGGTTTTTTAGCCGTTGTCGTCTTCTTTACGGGAGCCTTTTTTGCGGGAGTAGGTTTTTCAGCCGTCTCAACAGGCTGCTCCTCGACTACGGGCTCGCTGTCCGCTACCGCCGCCTGTTCTTCGACCTCGGGCGCAGATTGAGCTTCGGGCGCCGCGTCGGTTGCGGGAGCGGGTTCGTTTGCCGCCGCCTCGGGAGAAGGCGCCATAGCCTCGACTACTGCGGCAGTTTGCTCTACGTTCTCCGCCGCGGGCGCTTCGTCCGCCGGTGCTTCGTCTGCTGCGGGCGCACCGTCGGTGGGCGCCTCCGGAGTTTGCTCGGCGTTATCATCACTCTCTTTATTTTTGGAGAAAAGACCTTTTACCCAACCGAACGCTCTTACAAATACGTTCTTTTTGCGCTCGGGCAAAGTCGCTTTCTTATCTACGTCGTCGGCTTCGCGCGGGAGCGGACCGTTGTGCGTAACGTAGCCCTGCCCTTCCGCTTCCATTTGCGCCACCATTTGCTCGTGCGTGGCAAGCTGGTCGCCAAAGTAAACGCGCCGCTCGGTTTCCTTGTTGAATATAAGTACCTTGTGCGGTTTTAAATTGAATTTAACGGTTACGTCTTCATTGTTCTCCGCTTCGTCAGCGTTACTGTCCGTTCCGTCCGAGACAGTGGTACGGTCTACGGAGCTGCCCGAACCGCCGCCTGCTATATTGCCCATTTCGTCAGCCGAAATTATAGAGCGCACAACGGGGTTGAGCGAGCTTTCGCACGTGGACACGACCGATATATCTCTGCCCATAACGTCTATGCCAGACAACGTGCAACTGAGCTTGCCCTCTTTGTCGAGGATAAAGCCTTCTGGACGAATGCCGACGTAAACCTCTTGGTCTTCTACGTCGCCGACGTCGAGTACGCATTCCTCGCCTATGTACAGCTTGCCGCTTTCCACTTTACCCGAGAACAGGTTGATGGGCGGCGCGCCCAAGAATTTTGCGACGAACAAGTTGGCGGGATCGTCATATACCCACTGCGGTTTGCCCGTTTGCATTATTACGCCAAGCTTCATAATGACGATATAGTCGGAAATGGACATCGCCTCTTCTTGGTCGTGCGTTACGAATATAGTCGTTATTTGAGTGCGACGCTGTATGCGCCTAATCTCCTCGCGGGTTTGTAATCTCAAACGAGCGTCAAGGTTGGAAAGAGGCTCGTCCAACAAAAGCACGCGCGGCATTTTTACAAGCGCTCGCGCGATAGCAACGCGTTGCTGCTGACCGCCCGAAAGCTCGGACGGCTTGCGGTCCATATACTCCTCTATTTGAACGAGCTTGGCCGCCTCGGAGGCGCGCGTCAGCATTTCCTCTTTGGAAAGCTTGTTCTCGCCCTTTAAGTTTTGCAAAGGGAACAATATGTTTTGTTGAACGGTCATATGCGGATAAAGCGCATAGTTTTGGAACACAAGGCCGATACCTCGGTTTTCGGGCGAAAGCTTGGTAACGTCGTCGTCGCCGAAGAATATTTTGCCGCTCGACGGTTCCTGCAAGCCGCTTATCATATAAAGCGTGGTACTCTTGCCGCAACCGGAGGGACCCAAAAGACAAACAAGCTTGCCGTCGGGGATTTCAAGGTTGAAATCGTTTACGGCGATGACTTCGTCTTTGACCTTTTTGTTTCGGCTTGCAAAGATTTTTGTGATGTTTTGAAGTACGACTTTCATGTTATCTTCCGCTCTCTATTGTTTATTTTTGACCCGATATCAGCCATTCGCTTGCCCTACGAGCTCTCTATGCGCGAGCGCTTTCTTTTCCACAAGCTCATCTTCCGTTTGGAAAATCATTTGTACGCGCATATCCGCCGCTACCGTGCAGGCAAGCAAATCGTGTATTGGTGTCCTATTTTTTGTCGCAAAAAACAAAACGATATTCAGCAGTGCCAACGCCGCTAACAGTATTAGCGCCAGTATCCCTATCCCTCCGAAGATGAAGAGGAATACAAGTAGCACGGGGAACATCGTTTCTATTGCGTATTTGCCGAGAATAGTCCTCGCAAAAAGCGATAAGTTATTTATCTTGACGCAGTTGGGACGGATAAGGCATATGCCGAACACCTTTTTGCCCACCGTCTGACCGTTCTTGAATATAATAGGTAAAACAAATTCCAGCGTTATGTATGCAAGTAGCAAGCCGATCGAGGTCATCATAAACAGTAGATTATAAACGTATTCGGACTGCCAGTTTACTTTTTCGGCGGGCGTAAGTTCCAAGCTTGCGTCGTATGCTGCCTTTGTAGCCGCGTCCTGACCTTTCGAATCGCTAAGCGACGTCATAAGCGCGGACAAAGAGGATTTTTTGCCGTCCTTTGTTATGGTATAATTGTTGCCGGTAGTCTTGTAGTCGTAGCCGTAATATTCAGCGACTTCCGCTACGTACGCTTTTCGGAAACCTTCCCACTCGTCGTGATACTTGTATGAAAGCTTTTCGTTGGCGCTGTAATTGCAAATTAGCGAGAGGATGAACATGAACCCCGTTGTCAACACAACGAGGAGTATCACATCGAGCAGTGCCGCTGACGCCCGCCTGACGATACCGATTTTCCTCAGTTCAAACATTACCCGCGCTCCCAAGCTTTACAGATATGCCAATCCGCAACGCTTATTGTAGTTATACCATATTTTTAGAAATAAAGCAACGAATTTATACCGCAAATCCAATGAATTTTAAAATTGTTTTTACTAAATATTGTATGTATTTATACTGAATTCATATATATTCATACTAAATATTGTGTGTGTCGGCCGAAATAAGCACAATACATTCGGAAATTGGCGACGTAAAAGTGCAATATCGCTTATCCCCATATCGCATTTGCGTATTCGGGATGATCGATAAACGGGTTGCGGTTGCCTTGTATCTTGTAAACTGCGTCGTTGCGAGCAATTTCTATTTCGTCCACGGGGTCGGCGGCATTCCATTCAAGCAAAAGCTGGATTGCCGCCGATTCGCTACTCGCCGACATAACGTTAGTAAACTTAAGAGTACCGAACTTTCCGCCGCTACCATTGGTGGTTCCGTAAACGTTGGCGTACGTATTGTAGTGCGTGTAAACGTACATAACTATGCGCGCCACGTCGCCCTTTACCTTATCCAAAGGCTCGAACGTTTTTGCACTGACGTTGACCCAACCGCCGACGTACTTATTGCTTCCGTCGGTATCCTTAAAATACGCAACCGAGCCTCCGTTGGCAATGCCGTACTTATGGTTGCTGCGCGTGCCGTTAAGCGCGGTTTCGGTAGGACGAATATGATGCATATCGCTACCGCCGCCGCTTTCGCCCCACAGTCCGTTTGACAGGTTTTGGCACCAAACGTGTTCTCTATTCCACGTTCCCGTCTTTCCGCTGCCCCACGTAGACGACATGTTCTCCTGCGTATAGAAATCCATAACAGTTTTCGAAGCAGTCCCGCCGTCTGTCTTCATAATCAATTCGGGATTTTTGCAGTCATTGTAGGACGTGTACGTCGCATGGGTCTTAGTAATCAAGTCATGCACCTGACCCAACAGCGAGTTGCCACTCGTCGCGGTTATTACCGAATAGTACGCTTGCACCTCAGCGGAAAGGTCGGGCAACACGCTTTTTACGTATGTCTTTATTTGCGAATAGTCGCTGTCTGCGTAATCTTCGTCATCACTGCCCGCTTTAACCTTGATGGTTTGATTTTCGGACAGCTGCACGCTACGATCGGTAGTCTTTGTTTCCTCGCCGCCGCTTATAACGTAATAGTAGTATTGCGCATTAGTAATGCTACCCCAAGTAGCAAGGCCGTTCGCGCTTATACTGACTTGCGGCGTGCCGAGCTTGGTCGGTTGAGGTATAACCTTTGTGTACGTCTTGGGCTGAGAATATTCGCTGTTTACGTAATTTTCGCCGTCGTTGCACGCTTTAACACTGACGGTTTGACCGTTTGCAAGCGTTACGCTGCGCAATGTCGTTGTCGTTTCGCTGCCGTTGTCTATTACATAAACGTAATATTCAGCGTTGGAGACGCTGTTCCACGTTGCTACTCCATCCGCGTTTATCGAAACCTGCGGAGTATTCAGCGTGGTTTTTATCGTGCCATGCGTATATGTTATAAGCTGCGAATAATCGCTGTCGCTGTAATCCTCGTCATCGCTGCACGCCTTAACCTTGATGGTTTGGTTGTCGGCAAGCTGAATGCTACGCTCGGTTGTATTTGTTTCCGTGCCGCCGCTTATTACGTAAACGTAATACTGTGCATTGCCTATTGCGCCCCACGTGGCGACGCCGTTCGCATTTACCGTAACCTGCGGCGTACCGAGCTTGGTCGGTTGGGTCGGTTGATCGGTACTTTGAATATAAGTTTCATATTTGGAAAAGACGCTGTCAGAATGTTTTTCACTGCCGCTTACAGCCTTTACCTTGACTGACTCGTACGGCGCAAGCTGAACTTGGCATTCGGCGGTAAGCTTTTCATCACCCTCGTCGATTACGTATACGTAATACAATGCGTTTTCGACGCTGTTCCACGTCGCTAAGCCGTCGCTGCCTATTGTCACCTCGGGAGTGGCGATTTTAGGCAACGTGGGCACCCTATCAGCCGCACAGCCGACGACCGAGCAAAACAAAAACACAGCCGCAAGATATACCGCAATCATGTTAAAAAACTTTTTCATAGACATCCCTCGTCAAAATCCGACACGTGTTTGCCGAAAAGCAAATCCACTTACATTGTAACACCAAACGCATTAAAAATCAAACATTTTTTACTCAATCGTACAGTAAATAAGTGGCTCGTCCTGCGGCTTGCCGTCCTGTATATCAGTCGCCGAAAGCAACAGCTTTTCCGCCGCGCCGAACTTGGTTTTATCGTTAGCATACAGCGTGGCAAGCTCCTCGCCCGCTTTAACGAACTCGCCGGTCTTGCGCCACAGCATAATGCCGGCACTATAATCAATTACGTCATCTATGGTATTCCGTCCGGCGCCGAGCGCAAGGCTTGCAAGCCCGTACGCCTCGGTATTCACCTTGCAAATATATCCGCTTACCGTGCTCTTTACGGCATAGGAATATTTTGCCTTTTTAAAGTTTTCGGTATTCTCGATAAGCGCGACGTCGCCGCCCTGCGCCTTAACCGTTTGCTTGAACATATTAAGCGCACTGCCATCAGCAATCGCCTGCTCCGCCAGCTTTTTGCAATCATCGACGCTCCCCTTGCCCGCAAGCGAAAGCATGTATGCCGCAAGCGTCAAGCACACCTCGGTAAAGTCTTGCGGTCCGCGGCCATTCAACGTTTCCACCGCCTCGATAACCTCGAGCGAATTGCCTATTGCATAGCCGAGCGGTCTATCCATATTTGTTATGAGCGCAACCGTCTTTTTGCCCGCGTTTTTGCCGATATCCACCATCAGCCTTGCAAGCGCCTTGCTGTCCTCTACGCTCTTCATAAACGAGCCGCTGCCCGTCTTTACGTCCAGCACTATGCAGTCGTCGTCGGCGGCAAGCTTTTTGCCCATAATACTCGCGGCGATAAGCGGCATGCTGTCCACAGTAGCCGTGACGTCGCGCAAAGCGTACAGCTTTTTATCGGCGGGCGCGAACTGTTTGCTTTGACCGACAATCGCAAATCCAATGTCGTTCACTTGCTTGATAAAATCTTCGTCCGAAAGTGTGGTTTTAAAGCCCTCGATAGCCTCTAATTTGTCCACTGTTCCGCCGGTGTGTCCCAAGCCTCTGCCGCTCATTTTGGCGACCTTAACGCCGAACGACGCCACGATAGGCGCGACTACCAAGCTTGTTTTGTCGCCCACACCACCTGTGGAATGTTTGTCAACGCGTATACCGTCGATAGCCGAAAAATCCAGCCTGTCGCCCGAATCGCGCACGGCAAACGTCAAATCGCACGTTTCGCGCACGCTCATACCGCGAAAATAAATAGCCATGCACAGCGCCGCAGTTTGATAGTCGGGAATGCTTCCGTCTGTCACGCCACCGATAAAATACTTGATTTCCTCGGTGGTTAGCTCTCCGCCGTCACGCTTTTTCTTGATAATATCGTACATTCTCATAACGCACACCTCGTTAAATTATTTCATTGGAGGAGCATTTTTGCCCGCTTGCGGGAGCAAAAATGCGACGACGACAAATTTGGTGTAATACCGCGCCCTTCGGGGCGCGACGGTGCATTCGCACCGTACCACGGCTTGCCGTGGAGTATATACCAAATTTATTGCAAAAGCGCGCCCAAAAAGCGCGCTTATACTTTAAGCCCAGCCGCCCGTCTTTACGTAATCGGCAAGCAAATCCCTTGCATATTTTTCGCTATCCCACCGTTTGACTTCGGTAATTCTATTGCTCGCGTAGGTGGAAGTGTAGCTGTCTACTATAATATAATAATAGGAATTATTTGACACGCTTTCCGACGATATAGTGCTGTAAATATGGTAATCGGTATTGCTTGTCTCCAAAAATTTGGACTTTAAATACGTGCCTTGTATCCTACCGAGCACGATATCGTTGTCGAACGGCAAAATAGAGAACAGTGAAGCATAAGTGACGTTGCCCGCCGATACCTTGTACGGCGAACGCAGTCGCAAAAATCCGCCGCCGAGTACGATATCATACTGACTGCCCCATAACTCAACGCCTTTTTCGTAATACAGCCTTGAAACGTCGTTGTAAATTGCATCGCTGCTCTTTTGGGATTTTATATTGCCCAAAACCGTGGTGTACGGGTTGCCGTCGGGGAAATATTTATTAAATATTTGGTTTACAATCGGGTCGTCTTTAAGACTGCTGTTAGCGTACACGTTAGTACCGAGCGTGCGCGGAGTTACGGTATATTGTTTAGTAACCATATTGTACGAAACGTCCGCTTGGCTTACGTATTTGTTTTCGCCGCCGCCCTGCAAATGATAGACGCCGTAATCGTCCTTTTTAATATAGTTTTGGTGCGTATGCCCTTCGAATACAAGATTAACGTACCCATTGGAAAGCGACGTGTCGTAATAGTCCGATATGCTTGTTGTTTCGCTACCGTATCCCTCGTGAATGGAATACACTATAAAGTCGCAGCCCTCGCTGTTTCTAAGCCTATTGGCTTCCGCTTTGACAAGCTTTGTAAGCGCGTCGCCTGTCGCAAAGCTAAGTCCTGTTTTGAAATCGCCCGAGATAGAGCTTAAACAATCGCCTATCGCGCCGATTATGCCTATCTTGATACCGCCCTTTTCGACGACTACGGACGGTTGACAGTAATCGACCGCTTTGCCGTTGTACGTTACGTTAATCGCAAGGAACGGAAACTCGGCAAGCTTGCTGTTGGGCGTAAGGACCGCCGAACCCCAATCGTATTCGTGGTTTCCCAACGTCATAGACACAAACCCGACCTCGTTCATCCACTCGGTCATGAGCTTACCCTTGTTAGTGGAAGATTCCACAGTGCCCTGCCACATATCTCCCGACGAAAGCAAAACCTCATCGCGTGCGGGGTCGGCATATAAATTTTTCAAATAGGTAGTAAACTCGTCCACCCCCGGCTGACTGTCGGTATCCATAAACTTTCCGTGCAAATCGTTTACCGCCAAAAATGACAGCTCCGCCATAACGCTTTTTGTACAAGAATCGCAAATGCCGTCCGAATTGGCGTCGGCATGTGTATGCATAATCGGTTTGTTTTCCGTATACGTTACAGGCTGCGAATAGTCGCTGTTCGTATAATTATCGTTGTCACTGCACGCCTTTACCTTTATGGTTTGATTGTTTGTAAGCGTTACGCTGCGCTGTGTTGTTCTTGTTTCCGCTCCGTTTCCGATTACATATATATAATACTCCGCATTGTCAATGCTGTTCCATGTGGCAATGCCGTCCGCACTTACCGCAATTTGAGGAGCGGCAAGCTTGGTCGGTTGAACGACAATTTTTACGTACGTCTTAGATTGCGAATAGTCGCTGTCCGTATAATTTGCAACGGCGCTACCTGCCTTAACAATTATGGTTTGGTTGTCTGTAAGCGTAACACTGCACTCGGTTGTCCTTATTTCGGAGCCGTTGTCTATTATATAAACGTAATACTGTGCACCCAATACACTGTTCCACGTAGCAATGCCGTTATTATCAATCGTAACCTGCGGGGCATTGAGCTTGGTTTGCACCGTGCCGTTCATGTACGTTTTAAGCGGCGAATAATTACTATCCTCATAGTCCTCATCGTCACTGACAGCTTTTACCTTAAAGGTTTGACCGTTTGCAAGCGTTACAGTGCGTTGCGTTGTGCTTACTTCCGCGTTGCCGTTTAACACGTAAACGTAATATTGCGCGTTATCGATTTTGCTCCATGTAGCAACACCGTCACTGTCGACAGTCACGTGCGGTGTGGCAAGCTTGACTTTTTGAACAATGCTTTGAATATACGTTTCGTATCTTGAAAAATCGCTGTCGGCATAATTGTCGCTACCGCTTACAGCCTTAACCTTGATTGATTCGCTCGGAGACAGCCGAACGCTGAGCTCGTCCGTCAGCTTTTCATCGCCCTCGTCAATGACGTATATGTAATACAATGCGTTATCAACACTGTCCCATGTAGCAACACCGTAGCGGTCGATTGTCACCGTCGGCGCATCGAGCTTGGGTAATTGTGGCGCCCTGTCCACCGCGCAGCCGACAACCGAACAAAGCAGAAATACGGAAGCGAGAAACACCGAAATTATTCTAATAAGCTTTTTCATAATTTATCCCTCGAAAGCTTACAAACTGTCTTTTGTAAACGAAAGCGGCAACAACTCGCCCAGCGTGTAAACATTAACGCTGTCCGCCGTGCCGAGAACGATTTTAAAATCCTTGTCGCAAAACTCGGCAATCACCTGTCTGCATACACCGCACGGCGCGCAAAATCCGCCGTCCTCGCCCGCCTTACCGCCTATAATGGCAATCGCTTCAAACTCGCGTTCGCCCTCGCTCACCGCCTTAAATATTGCGGTGCGCTCGGCGCAATTCGTCGCCGAATACGCCGCGTTTTCTACGTTACAGCCGGTATACACCTTGCCGTTTTTGCACAGCAACGCCGCGCCGACGCAAAACCGAGAGTACGGCGAATATGACATTTTGCGCGCTTCACACGCTTTTTCCATAAGTGCTTTGTAATCCATTATTGTCTAACCAATCCCAAAAAACTTTTTCCGCTCGTGCCTTGACCGTCTACTCCGAAATATTCCAAAACGGTCGCACATATATCGGCAAAGCTTGAACGCACGCCCAAGTTGACGCTGCTTTTTACGTGCTTGCCGTAAATGAGCATAGGCGTGTATTCGCGCGAATGGTCGGTCGAAGGCGTTGCGGGATCGCAGCCATGATCGGCTGTAATAAGCAACACGTCGTCATCTCGCATATCTTTTATGAACGACGGCAAAAACTCGTCGAATTCGGTTGCCGCCGCTGCATAACCCGCCACGTCGTTGCGGTGTCCGTATTTCATATCAAAGTCGACAAGGTTGACAAAGCACAAACCTTCGAAATCCCTGTCCTGCATGTCCTTTGTAACCTGCATACCGTGCGCGTTGGAGGTTGTGCGGTTGCTTTCGCTAACACCGCTACCCGCAAAAATATCGTATATTTTGCCAACCGAAATGGTAGCGTATCCCGCGCGTTGTAGCAAATTAAGCATCGTGTCGGCGGGCGGCGCAAGCGAAAAATCGTGCCTGTTGGCCGTGCGGGCAAAGGGATATTCGCCGTTAAACGGACGCGCAATAACTCTGCCTACACCATGCTTGCCGACAAGTATATTACGCGCGATCTCGCAGTATTCGTAAAGCGTCTTAACGGGAACAATGTCCTCGTGCGCGGCAATTTGGAATACGCTGTCCGCAGAAGTGTAACAAATAAGCGCGCCGGTAGCCATATGCTCGCGCCCGTAGTCCTTTATGACTTCGGTGCCCGAATACGGCTTATTGCACAATACCTTTCGTCCCGTTTGCTTTTCAAACTCTTTTATAACTTCTTCGGGAAATCCGTCCGGATAAGTGGGCAACGGCTCGGGCGAAACGATACCGGCTATCTCCCAATGTCCTATCG
>JAIEBI010000041.1 GCA_029070965.1 Clostridiales bacterium | reverse complement strand
ATGTTATACTTAAAATATCAATATAAAGGATGAGATAACAATGTTCCCAACAGCAGAAAGCGCAATATTCGAGCTTGAAACACTTATAAACATTATTGTAGCACTGGTGCTCGGCTTTGCTATCGGTTTAGAGCGGAGAATAAACAGCAAAGAGGTCGGCATACGCACGCATGCCATAGTGTGCGTCGGATCGGCGCTGATGATGGTAATCAGTAAATACGGCTTTGCCGATTCGAAAAGCTTTGACGCATCACGCGTTGCCGCGTCAATAGTGTCCGGCATAGGTTTTTTGAGCGTCGGCATAATAATGGTCCGCCAAAAGGAAGTGCGCGGACTGACCACCGCCGCCGGAATTTGGGCGACGGCAGGCGTAGGCATGGCAGCGGGCGCGGGACTGTACATTGTTGCCGCCGGAGCAACGATAATTTTAATTCTCGCGCAATGCCTTTTCCACTCGCGCTACAAGATTTTCAATATGAAACAAATGTATCGACTTAATATCGCTTTTAGGCAAACGGGCGACGAGGAAGCAATAATAAAAGACGTTTTCCACGTAAAGCACTTTTACAGCTTTAACGTGCGGGAGGACGGCAACGACTCCGTTTGCGAAGCGTCCATATCGACCGACGTTATGTACAGCTCGGAAAAGCTGATAGAAATTCGCAATAAACATCCGTTTATAATAAGCATAGAGCGCATCGACACGCAGTAATTTCCCACAAAAAATCATATCAAACAAAAAGTACGAACCCTATCATAGTTCGTACTTTTTTGTTTGGAAATTAGTAACGTAATATTTTTATTTGATTACTTAAATATTTACTTCCAATCCGTTCCCCTTGACGTAAGAGTACCATATTCCGTTTTCCACTATTTCCTCGCGCGCAATTTCCTTGACGAATTTTGCAATCTCGCCGTCGGGATGCCGCTTTACCTCGTTCCATCTTGCATACGCCGAGCTGTAAAACTCGCACATTTTTTCGTTATCCTCCAGCTTACGGTCAAACGACAGCTTGCCCCAATAGCTCGAAAACAGCAGTGAGCCGGCAGCGGCTATACCCAATATGATTGCGCAAAAGTTTCGCCAAGATATATAAGCAAATATATTGCCTTCCCAAAACCAGCACACGCCGTATGCCTTCAATATGCATGCTGCAATCTCCATCGCAAAGATGGCAAAGTACGTCACCACCGCGGCGCATCGAGTAACACCGGAAAGCGTTTCGTATTTTTTAGCGTTGCTTTTGTTGGCTATGCGTTTTCTCTCGTGGTATCCGAGCTGTCCCGATTTCTTGCTTCGGCCTATCCAAGCTTCCATAATATCGTCGGTATTTGGCTTGACTTCGCCGACATTGCTTATTACCGCTATCGCCCGAACAGCCTTGTCTATCCACACACAATCGATTTTTTGCGCCCAAGAATACAATTCCCCGACGTTGGTAACTATATTATCTTCCTGCAAGCACATGGACATGTAAAACTGTATACGCATCGCTTCGGCAAGGGCGCGGTACTCTATGTAGTTTTTATGATACGCCTTTTTGCGCCCGAGCCGACAAAGCAATATAATCGCTCCGACCGCAAACGAGCACGGAAAAATCATAAACGGCAGCGACGCCTCGTCGTAAATGAGAAACGAACATGCGACTATCGTGCCTATGACCGCTATCAACATCATAAACATATTGTACTGCTTTTGATTTTTTTTGTAGGACAGCCCGTCCGCCTTTGCATAATGATACTGTACGTTTTTGCGGTATTCGTCCAGCTCGTCGGTGTTGCCCCACAAATCGTTCGGCTCGCGGGGAATATCGACGGTGTTCGCGTTATACTTGACCGTCTTTGATATTATTTCCTTTAAGAATTGCGGCGGCGCGTCCGAGGTAACGTATTCCGACTTTTCGCCGTCGCTTTCCAAGCCGCTGATGAGCCATTTCTTTTCGACGTCCGCGGGCGGGTCGCCCTGCCTCCTCGACTTTATCCACACCACCGCGGAATCGTTTATAGTCCCCGGCTTGAACAAATGCTCATTATCCAAAAAGTTATGCTCCAAAGTGAACTTGATAACCTCTACCGTGCCGCAGCCGAATTGATCTTTTGGCGGTTTCCCGTCCCAAAGCGCAAGCAATACGTGCGAATGCTCGGCTATATAAATACCGAGCTGCCTATATTCGTAGCTGTCGTCATTCACTTCTTTATCGTGTTTTTGGATCCACTCCTTGTTCTTTTCTATATCGGGCGCAACAAATATGCGCTTGCATCTCGACAAATAATCGAAGAGCTTATTTTTGTCCTCGGCGTTAGTAAAGCTGTTAACGTAAAGATCTTTGTCGCGCGGCAGTATGGCGACGACGTCTATACCCAGCTCGAACGCCGCTTCGGCGCAAAGCATGTCCGCGCCCTGCGCAAAAGCGTTAAGCATAATAACGGGCGTATCTTCCCCGTCGTCGCATTTGCACAACGCTTGTATTTCCTTCAAGCTGTCGATAACACGCGCTTTTATTTCCGCCTTGTCCTCGTCGGCAATATTTCTATGTCCTGTCTCGCCTACAATAATCGGGATTTTTTCGCTGCTTATCATTTGCACTCCCCTTGTTCGATTACCTTAATTGTAAACTATAATGCAAATCGAATTTTAAACAATATATTTGCCTATCTGTTGCATTTGATGATGTGAATATCATCGTCGGTCAAGCCGCGCGAATTTTTGGCAAGACAAATGGTGTGCCAAGTCCCGCCTCTGTTCATGGGATTTCCGAATTTATCTTCCAACACCGTTTCCACGCCGTCCCACAGCGCGATTAGCTTTTTGCACCTGCTGATTGTGTATTTGGCCGCTTCGAGGTATCTAAACTCGCTGTCCGGCACAACGTTGCAAGTAACCGCCTGTGCCAACAGGTGTCGCATGCGGTACTCGTCGTCAGCCGTAAACGAATAATGATACCGCGCCGCGTCGTTCTTGACGGCTTGTATGTATTCCTCGTACGGCATGGGCAACGTCGCCTTTATGGTAATGCCGAGCTCGTTTGCGCATTCCGCAATCAACTGGTCGGCGCCGTAAGCAAAATTCGTATGGACGATAACCAAATAATCCTTTTGGTACTCACGCAAAATCGCCTTGATTTGTTCCTTTAAATGCTCGTTGTTTTTTGGGATAGTGCGGTGTCCGCAACCGGCAATGTCAAGCACCGGCTTTCTTCCGCCGCGGTACCTGTAAATGCGCACGCCGTGACCGAAATGGTACAAGAACGGAATCATGTTCTTTATCATGAGCTCGTCCTTTTTTCTATCGTCGGCGGACAAGACGTCGTAAGGAACAATATCCTTGTGAATTCTTTTTTCGTTGCGTTCTTCTCTATTGGCGTAATCGGTTCCGTATTTCCAGCCCGCCGCCAGCTTTTCGCGCACCCAGCGCAAATGCTCTTCCCTCGCAAGAAATTCCAAGTCGTTGCGCGCATACACGTTGCTACCGTCGCCTTCCGAAAATGCGTTGACGACGGGATAATCCAATTCCTTATCACTGTAAAAACAGTTAATAAGCTCGAGCTTGTCCGAATACGACTTTGCCTGCTCTATATTCGACAGCCTGAACTCCAAATCCATCTCGTCAAAATTCGGCCCGCCCCAAACGGATTGATAACTCTTGTGTATTGCCTGTGCAAAATCGCATAGGTTGATAAAGTTGTCGGTCGAAACAAACGCTTTGCCCTTTTTGGCTTTGCTTTGCTCGCGAACAGTTACCGTAAGCGCTGTTTTGCCGTCTACAAGTTCCTTTATATCGCCTAAAAACTTGCCCTGAGCAAACTTTACGTAATTTTTGTTGTCGCGCTCGGTTTCCTTGATTTCGGTTATTTTTTTGTCCTTATTCTCGGGATCGTCAATCTCAATCTCCTCGGTGTCCATAACCTTAAAGCTGTCAAAGACGTAGCAAATATCTATTTTACCGTTCTCAATGGAAAGCTCGACCTTCCATGCGAGCGGATCCTTTTTGCTGACGTACCCGAACGCCGTCCTATCCCAATCCTGCAATTCATCGCACAAAACCAGCAGGTATGCAAGCGGATGCTTGCTTTCGGGAATGGCGACATTCTTCTTTAACGCTTCCTTAATGTCGTAACGGTTAAAATTGTTGTGAAGCGTTATCGCCGTCAAAACGTCCGCAATCTCGTCCGTAAACGGCGTGTTCGCTTCGGCAAGCCTGTTGAACAACAATACGGCGCTGAAATAACCGTGATCCATATATCGGCTTTGATGCTTATACCGTTCGACCAGCTTGGAACGCAACTTGTCAAGCGGATATCCCAATCTGTAATTTATGGCGTAAGCCAGCATTTCGTCCACCGTTTGCACGGCGTCAAACCTACTTTCGTTTTTGATCCTTCCGCCCAAAGTCAAAAGCTCGTCCATGTTCTCGTAAGCAATGAACGGCGCAATGGGGTTGTCCTCACCCCATAAGCAATGCGCATACGCCTTAATTTGCTCGTGCGCGAGCTGGAACGGATAGCCGATATCGTGAAAGAGCGCAGTCAAGCCCCACAGCCGCAAAAAGGTAGTTGCGTCCGCATTTTTCGTTTTGTAAAAATCCAAAAAGACCTTGCGGTACGATTCGTCTTTGGCGAAAATAGCCAAGCCGAGCGCAAACACGTACACGGAATGCGAATAGTGGTCGCGGTGCTTAGTAAGCAGCTCGCCCATATGGTTTTCATGATCGTACAAAAATTCCAACAACCGATTCATAGAGCCGTAGCCCGAACCGAGTACCTCGAAAATCTCGCAAAAGCAATAGTAAACGGAAAAGGCGTCCGCCTTTTTGCCCGTCTTGCAAAATTGCAATAATGCGCGTTTAAGGCATGCTATATCCGATTTGTCTTTGTTGATTTCGGCGGCAAAAAAATCGCCGATAAATTGTTCTAACGTAGCCATATCCGCCGATTACCTCGCTCGCTCTATAATCTTGTAGCCGTATTTGTTAAGCAACCACCACGCCCCGTCCAGCAGTTGATAGTCGTACTTGATAACGTCAAACTCTTCTTGTGGACGATTATCCCTTTCGGCAAGCATTTTGCTGAATTGCGAAAGCCCGTCAAACGTAGTCAAGTTGCCGTGATGCCGCATTGTATAATTTTTTCCGTTAGTATGCTTGCCGTCCTTGTCCACCTCGTTGAGGATTTGCTCTCGCGTGGCCGGCACAAACCCTTTGGTAATCATAAACGCATTCCAACGGCAGTGCTCCTGCTCGGCAAGGTTTCTCCTGCGCGACGGCTTGAAATCGAGCGTATAACGCACGGCGACCGCGTGTCCGTCTTTGTCACGAACAAAATCCGGCATATCGTCTACGGCGTAATAGGCAAGATATTCGTCCTCGCTAAGTCCTTTGTCGTCGCCTTCGTCCGCCCTGCAACAATCCAACCCCATCAGGTGAAGCTTAGTTTTAATAGCAAGGCATGCGTACATATTGGAGTCGCGCTCGGTTGTCACACGCTTAGTGTACCACTTCATCCGCGAAACGCTCTCCTCCTCGGCAGTGATTACGTTGTGCCGCATATCGTGTTCTATATTGTAAATAAAGTTGCGCGCAATCGCCATTTTGGTAAACCGTTCTCTTATGATATGCGAGTAATCATAAATCACCTGCAAATCGGATCCGAACGGCTCGCACAAATCGCGGTCCAAAATAATATTGTTGCTCTTGAACGTTTTTTCGTTGCGGATATGGACAAACAAATGTGCGTTGTGAATATTGCACTCTTTAAGCCGCGCCACAATCTTGTTGGCCATATCTATCGAGGCGTAATCCATGCCGAGCGAGATAATAATATAGTTCAACGCGTTATCACCGTCGATCAACCTGTTTTGAAGATTGCCGTAAAACCTCGGGTCGTTTATATCCATGTAATGATAGTTGTCCATCGACGGGAACTGCGGCAACGGAAGATATTTGCTTTCGTCTACCTTTATTTTATAGCCCGTTTCATCCTCGTCGAAAAAGTCGGAGCGGTACCTGAAATAATTGTGATTGAGGTTTTTGTTGCCGTCTGTATGAAGCTTGTCGAACAAATGATAGCTCACGCGTTTTTCCACAATACCGCGTTTGGGGTCTTGCGTCAAAAATTGATTGTTGGCGGCCATAGAAAGAAAGATTTGCTGGTTTGTCCGTCCGAACCCGATCATGACGACGTTTATATCCGTTTGGGGTTTTATCAATGCCGTTTTGTAATCAATATGGGTGGAATCCATATATTTCGTAAGCGGGAACTTATCTATAAAATCGACTGCGATTTGCTGGAATTCGTTAATATAGTGCAAGCAGCCACGGGATTTTTCCTCATACTTGGAATAAATATCCTCAAACTCGCGGTTGCCGAAAACGTAGATATCTACGTTGCCGGAGACAACGTTGCCCATCTTCGATATAAAATCGACAAGCGAGCCGCTCCAATCGAGGTTGTCCCTATCGTTGTCGCAGTTGATTATAACGTTTATTCTATGCTCGGTCTTTCTAAGCCGTCTGATATTCCTTTTAATCTCGTTATTCAGCCATTCGCGCAGCCTTTCCTCGCGCGAAAAGGTTTGATAGGACACGCCTTTTATGTACAGCTTTTCGGTCTCATCATTGCTAAGTGGCGCAATAAGCAGCTTAGCGCACGTACAAGAATCGTATGCGGCGAGCATTTTTTCGTTATTGCCCACCACTATGCACTTATCACCCTTTGCATGTACGAATTTGAACAGTCTGAAACTTTTCCAAATGCCCTGATGAAGAATGGAAACGGTTATCATCATAGCATTAACCGTGACAAGCGATATGCACAAATAAAACGCAACGGTAAAGACGACGTTTTTTCCGATAAGCGCATACGTCACGTTAAACTTGAGCACTACAAGCTGGACGGCTTCGGAAATTGCATAGAAAAATGCGTTGCCGAATTCACGACCGGAATACATACCGGTCATAATTATAAGCGGAATTGCCACGACGTAGATTATCGCGCATTTGCCCTTTTTGAAATTTTTGATAAACTCTATCTTTTCCGACCTGTTGTACCTACAAAACTTAACAATTAAGTAGGCAACCAGCGTCACCATGATTAATATGCAAACAGCGGAAATAACGGTGTATACCATACTTCGACTCCAATCTACGCAAAATCACATAATGCGCATTTTTCTTTTTGTAGTATAACATACTTTTTTTTCGATTGCAATAATAATACCGCAATTTTACATTGCGGTACAAAAAACGATTGTCGAAAATACTCGGAAATCGAACCCGTGATTACAGTTTAAGCAAATCGGTGGACTTACCGCAGCCCGACGGGCCGACAAATACGATAAATTCCTTGTCCTTGATGTCCAAGAAAAAATCATTTCCGATTTGATTACAATGCGGTAAAACTGTTAAACGGTCGAACTAACTGCACCTTTGATTTTTGCACCGTAATCAATACAGCGCGCGCCGCTTTTTATATTTGCAACTCACGGCGTTTTATACACAAAAAACCTGACGGACAGCGTTATCAACGCATCCGTCAGGTTAAAGTTGTTTTGATGCAAATAGTAAAGAATTCTATTCGGTCAATATGCTATAAGTAGATTTTACTGTGCTTCATCGTAGTTTGATACCGCCTGCACGACACTTGCAACAAACGTCTTGTCCGTTTGCGATATATCGCCGTCATCGGGTAAATCCGCTATGGCGCAGTCAACGACGACGAAAGGTTGCGAAGCTGCGCGGCATTTGCCGCAGTTACCTGCCCTGCTCCGTATAACGTTCTAAGCTCGTCTATATACTTTTTGGCAAGGCTTGTAGCGCAGTCTGCGGGAGTAAACACCACGTCACGGAAGAAGCTTTGGTTGCTGAATACGTTTGTAGGCATCGTGCCCCAATCACCCGTAACGCCGCTGCCCACATACGTGTGCAAGTTACCACTTTGCATGATACGTCCGCTTAGGAAATTTCCTTAACAGCTCGGTGACTAATTATAATACTTTTGCCTTTTAATGTCACCGCCGTTCAGCACGTATGTTATCACTCCTCGTCAGTCCACTTGGCGTAAAGCGCAATGTTGCCTGTAGTGCCTTTTACAATCTCGGTCACGGCATCGCCATCGAACTCTTCGTTATCGTACCAACCATCGAAGGTATATCCGTCTTTGATCAGCGGAGCAAGTGTAACCGTTTCGGTTTCGACAGTGTACGCCTCGGGATTGCTCTCGCCATCGGCATACTCGCCGCCGTCAAGTTCGTACGTTATCGTGTATTCGATCGCCGTCCACTTGGCGTACAACTTGATGTTGCCTGTAGTGCCTTTTACAATCTCGGTCACGGCATCGCCATCGAACTCTTCGTTATCGTACCAGCCGTCAAAGGTATAGCCGTCTTTTGAAATTGCCGTAAGCGTAATAGTGTCGCTGTCGATCTTATAAGTAGTAGGATTTGTTTTGTCGGTGCCATCGGTATTTTCGTAAGTGATTCCATAGATGACGTCCCAATCTTCGAGAGTTTCTTCGAACAGGAATCGGCAATACGGGATATCGGAGAAATCTACGTCACCCGCGACTACGATAGCGCGGTGGCAAGTAAACTTGATGCTCGACTGGAAGTATATTTTCGAAGCAATCATATCGTCGACCGAAATATAGTTATCCGGTATTTGCGTAGAGAATACAAGTACTACCGCCCCCGTTTTAAGCATTTTATAGCTTACGCCGACTTCGCCTGTCGCTATATTACCGTTTCCGATAGAACTCCTTTGAATGAGCGGACGGTAATAAACCATTCCGTTCTCGTCGCCTATCTCGTCGATAGTAAGCATAAGTGCTACCTTTATCGTATCGCCCGCCTTTATCACATTCGTTCCGTTATCGCGGAAGTTCATGTGCTGCACCAAAGCATATCCGTCCTCGGTAGCAGAATATGCATCGTCGCGCTGCGCAGGATTGGTATTCCACCAGTCGAACAGGGTATTGTCGTAATTTACATGCATCGGTGAAAGTGGGCCCGATCTAATAGCTTCTTCGAACAAGAATTGACAATAAGGGATATCGGAGAAATCCGCATCACCTTTGACAACAACGGTGCGATGGCATTTAAATTTGATTGCGGATATAAAATAGACTCGCGTACAAATATCGTCAGTCTCACTATTATAGTCTTCGGGCAATTGTAAGACAAACGACATTGCAACAGCGCCTGTTTTCAGTTTTTTATAGCTTACAAACACTTCGCGCCATGCGTGATAATATCCTCTCCAAATATAGGGACTGAAACAGACCTCGCCGTTCTCGTCGCCGATCTCGTCGACGGTAAGGATAAGCCCTAATTTGATTATATCGCCTGCCTGCAAATCAAAATCGTTGCCGGCAAGCACATTCATATTTTGCACCAATGTTTGCCCGCCCTGTGCCGCCGAATATTCTGTGTCGCCGGACCAATCATACAAAGTATTCTCATAATCGATTTGTATAGGCGAAAGCGGACCGGATCTAATGGCCTCTTCGAACAAGAATTCATAATCGGGTATATTTTCGAAATCGGCATCGCCCTTCACAACTATCGCGCGATGACATGAGAAACTAATGGCTGAAATAAAATACGCTCTCGTGTAAATGCCGTCAATCGTACTATCATAATCGTCGGGCAGTTTCATTACAAACGACATAACCACGTTACCGGTTTTCAGCTTCTTATAGCTTACAAAGACTTCACGCCATGCGTGATAAGAATTATCTCTCCATATATAAGGGCTGAAGCATACGTTGCCATCTACGTCGCCGATACTATTGACATTCAAGAACAACGCCATTTTGATGATATCGCCTGCCTGCAAATTGTAATTGTTGCCGGCAAGCACGTTCATATGCTGCACCAATGTTTGCCCGCCCTGCGTTGCGGAATAAGGGTCATTACCCTCCCAGTTAAAAAGCGTATGCTCAAATTCCGCATAATTGGGAGAAAGGTGTCCGTTTACATCGGCGTCCAAAACAACCTTATATCCGGGATCCGCTTCAAAATCATAATCTTCATTTGCAATAATGATTTTGTCCCAAGTCATATTAATGCCGGCGTTCACATGCAAGCGCGGACATAACGTGTCGTCTGTGCCGTCGAAATCGGAAGGAAGCTTAACGCTGAAAACCAATAAAACCTTATCTTCATTCAATAAGCTGTAGTCGACGGTGAACGAGCCTTCGGCAACGCTCGCCCAATTCAGAGATTTTCTTTGAACAATGGGCATAAAACGCATATAAGCGTTTTCATCGGAAACTTCGTTTATTGTTAAATAATATCCTATTTTTACAATCTGTCCGGCTGTTACTTTGGGCTCTTCGCACGCCGACAAGTTATAGTTCTGCACCCATTCAGATGTAACGGGGGCTATTTGATTACCTACAATTGCATGGTAAATAAGTTCCGAAACATCGACGATCTTTATCCAATCTTCGAGAGTTTCTTCGAACAGGAATCGGCAATACGGAATATCGGAAAAATCCACGTCACCCGCAACTATGACGGCGCGATGGCAAGTAAACTTGATACTCGACAGGAAGAATATTTTCGAAACAATCGTATCGTCGAGCGAATCATAGTTATCCGGAAGCTGTGCAGCAAATACCAACACAACTGTTCCCGTATTGAGCATTTTATAGCTTACGCCGACTTCACCCATTGCTATAGTATCATTTATAGAACTCCTTTGAATAAGCGGACGGTAATAAACCATTCCGTTCTCATCGCCTATCTCGTCGATAGTAAGCATAAGTGCTACCTTTATCGTATCGCCCGCCTTCAAATCGAAATCGTTGCCGGAAGGAACATCCATATACTGCACCACGGCTTGACCATTCTCTGCAGCGGTGTAAGAATCATTCCCTTCCCAGTTAAAAAGCGTATTGTCAAATTTAACATAGCCGGGTGAAAGATGCCCGTTTACATTTGTATCCAAAACGACCGTATATTCGGGATCTCCCTCAAAATCGTAGTCTTCATTCGCAATAATAAGTTTGTCCCAAGTTATATCAATGCCGGAGGTCACGTATAAGCGCGGACAAAGTGAATCGTCTGTACCGTCAAAATCATCTTGGAGTTTAATCCTGAAAACAACCAACACTTTTTTGCCGTCAAGCAAGTCGTAATTAACGGTAGCATCTCCTTCGGCGACGCAAACCCAATTCAGAGATTTCCTTTGAACAATGGGCATAAAACGCATATAAGCGTTTTCATCAGAAACTTCGTTTACAGTAAAATAGTAACCGATTTTCAATATTTGACCGGCTGTTACCTTAGGCTCTTCGACAGGCGATAAGTTATAGTTCTGCACCCATTCCGATGTGGCGGGATTTATGCGATAGTTTGTCGTTGCGTTGTAAATAAGTTCATTCTCTAACGATACGTCATCTATCTTACCCCAACCCTCGGTCGCTTCGCCGCGCTCGATTCCGACATAGTAATTAGCGGATGCGGGCACTTTAAATTTAAACGTTATATTTGTCCACTCTGTACTATCGACAGTTTCGGTCGCGATTGATTCGCCCGTAAGTGCGTCAGCCACAAACAGACGGCAAGCTGCACCGCTTGTCTGGACTTTAGCGGAAAAAGTATACTGTACATTAGCGACCAAATACAAGCCTTGGTACAACTTGGCGTCGCCCTTATCGATGTTTTCTATATAACCGTAAGTGTTATGCTCTTCCTGTCGCGCACCTGCCGCACTGCCGTTTTCTGTTCTCGTAATCCAATAGCCCTGTCCGGCATAATCAAATTCGCCGTTATGAATATCTTTTGCGGAATTAAATCTGCCGTCGTCGCTTAATTGATCGCTGATTTCCCAATTCAAAAATCCGCCTTGTACCTCTAATATCTCATTATTTTCCCAACGGAATGATTGAGCGGGCACGGCATTGGTAGTCGACAACGGCGAGTCGGGCCCCCAAACACCGATACTGCTCCATAAACCTAATGTTTTTATATAATTGTCATGAATGTAAACATTTTTGATACCCGATTGAGTAAGATCGGGCGCTCCGCCGCCAACATCAAAGAAAGCAAGGCCTTTTGTCCCCGGGCCGGAGGCTTCGCAATGGCAATGATCGACCTCGATATTCTCCGTGGGCTGAATAAAGGTACTGGATGCCCAACGGTCCAACCGCGGATCGCCGTAGCTGCTCAAAAATCCCAAAGCGTCGTCGCCTGTCATAAAAGTGCTTTCGGTAACATGAACATTTTGACAGTTGTTAAAATGGAATCCGTCACCACAACCGCACAACGGATTTTCTACTAAAACGTTTTGGATTAGTATGTTCTTACTGCTGATCCAGTCGCCTCCGTAACCGTCATAGCCCGATATCTTAATGTCGGACACCACTATATTGGTTGTCTTATAAAAACCGAGAACTATAAAATGCATGGTTTCGTCGCAGCTCTTATGCGGCATCATAGTTATAGTACCGTTACCGGTAATTTTTACGTTTTCATTGCCCTCGCGGCTATAAAGGAACGGATAGTTATAGATCCATGCGTGCGCCCACATAAATTCCCATTCTTCTACTTCGCTACCCCATGCTGGAATCCAAGACGAACCGAGCGCAGAATCTTTGCCGACGGGGTCTATGTAATCGCTGTCGTCGGTATTTTGCTTTAACATGGCGCCGTCCTCGAAATGGAGCTCTACGTTGCTTTGCAGCATAAGGTTGCCCGTCAAAAAGATTTTGCCTGCCTTTAAAATTACCTTGCCGCCGCCCGCCGCGGACACATCGTTTATCGCTTGCTGAATAGCGGCGCGGTCACTTTGCTTGCCGTTGCCCTTGGCATTATACGGCGCGTCGGTGACGTAAACGTTAAGCTCGCCTTCGGGCGGTTTTTCCTCGTCCACCACAAACGTCAAGCTGTTGCTCTTTACGGATTGCGTGTATTTTTTGTCCGAAGATACCGCTGTTACGGTAACAACGTATGTTCCGGCTACAGTTTCGGCAAACGTATACGAAGTTTCATACACCTCGTCGACCTTTTCACCATCGATAAATACGTTATACCCCGTAGCATGCTGGACGGCCGACCAATGCACTGTGTTGCCGGTTTTTTCTATAACCGGCGCAGGCAAAGCTTTCGGAGCGTCGTTTGCTGTCGTCGTCTTATTGCCGCATGACGCAACCACAAAGCTCGAAACGAGCAGTAGCATTACGGTAAGCGCACATAAGAAAACAGTCCTTAGTCTTTTTTTCATCATTTTTTATCCTCCTTATGCCGAAGCAAATTTAATTTCGTAAATGTCTATATTCTCTCCGCTACCCTCTCCGCTGTCGTCCTGCTCAATGGAGATAACAACCGTTTTTCCTGCATACGCGGAAAGATCGTAAACGAATTCGTCGGGAGACTCGCCGTTTAACAAATAGTAACCGTAGGCGTCAAGCTCAGACTCGCCGTATGACTCGCTACTAAGAATAACGGAAACCATTTCGCCGTCCTCGATGTAAATGACGCGCACCCGAAGATTTGTATCGCTGTTTTCGGAGCCATCCGCCCGTATCTTCAAAAACTTATCGTTTTCTCCGAGAGTGAACTTATTGTACATCCATGCGTTGGGGCGGACATTGGGGCTGCCCAAATCCGAGCCATCCAATCTGATGCAGGTTTCATCGAGGCGGCCTCTGTACAACCATTCGGTTTTATCGTATTCGAAGTCGCCCTTCCCGACCATCCAACCGTCGGTGTCTTCGTAAAACAAGAACGAGCGTTCGGACGAGACTGCGACGTTTTGGATATCATCTATCGTGTATTGCTCTGATACGTCTACCGAACGGCTTTTGTCGAGATATATCTCGTTAAAGCATGCATGCTCACCCGATTTGCTTACAATTTCCACCGTTATGTTTTTACCCGTATATTCGGAAAAGTCATAACAGAAAATTTCGTAGGCATCTGTGGTGACCGTTACCGTGTACTCGTCGCTATTTTCCGCCTTTAACAACGTGCCGTCCGCATACACGGAGATCTGGGGATCTCTGTCCTGCGCACCCTCGCGAACAAACTTGCGGAAGCTTATCTTAAAATACCGCATATCCGTAGGCACCGAAATATAATTGAACAGCGACGCGGCTTTTCCGTAATTTTCCAAACATATGCCTTCCGTATGTTGCTTGACATTGCCGCTCAAATCCCAGTCCGTAGCTATATCATCGATATTCCAACGGGTATTTTTAGAAAGAACGTCACGTTTGTTGTCGTCGAAAAATATCGATTTAATGCACGCATTACCACCGGATTTTTCGTTTTTGATTTCTATGTTAACGATTTGATTCAAATACGACGTCAAATCGTAGCAACACAGCTCAAATTCCTCGGTCAATGCCGTTGCATGATCGGATTTATCCTTTAACGGAGCAAGCGGCGTTCCGTCCACAAAAAGCATTATTTCCGGCGCATTGTTATTGTTGTACGCCATGTTAACATACTTGTTGAAATACATTTTTAAATAAGGCTTACCGCATACAGTAACTTGATTTAACAGCGACGACGCTTCGCCTTGATTGATCAAACATACGCCGTCAGTCGTATATTCAACTGTGCCTCTCGTATCCCAATCCCGCGCCATCAACGTTTTGTCCCATTCGGAATACTGCGAAATGTTATCGTATTCATTTATAATAGAAGCTTCGTGAATGTACAAACTGCCGCCATCACCCGAATCGTTTTGTTCTACGGAGATCACGACGGATTTGCCCAGATACGCGCTTAAATCAAACGTTACGTGGCAAGAAGTGCTGTTATCTAACGTATAATATCCGTTTTCATCGGCAAACAGATTATCGGAAGTCGACGTCAAAACCTTAGATACGTATTCCTCGTCTTCCTTGCACACCGCGCTTACGCGTAAGCTAGCGGGAGCGGCGACACTACTGCTGACATTGAGATACAGTATCTTATCGTCCTTTGAAAGACGGAATTTATTATAAAGCCATGCGTTGGGAAACTCGTCGGGCTCGCCAACATCCGCTCCGCTGAGCTTTACGCACGGTAATTTCCTTTCGCCGGAAGCAAGCCATTCCGCCGAATCGGCCGCGCCGCCCGCCGAGCCCGCTTTCCATCCGTTAAGGTCAGCAGAAAACATAAACTGCCGTTGTTTGTCGAGCGAAACCGATTCGATTTCGGAATATGTGTACTGACCCGCTTTAGGCTCTTGCTCGGGTTTTGCCGGTTTTGTCCCCGTCTTTCCACAAGCCGTAAGAGCCGAGATAGCGGCGAAGCTGAGTGCGGTACAAACCGCATACATAAGTTTTTTCATAATATATCTCCTTGTTTTATTAGCCCTGATCAGGAAACCTAAAGCCCACACACGTAAGGCATGCATGCTCTCCGTAGGTGTTTTCTATTTTTACTGTGACTTCCTGTCCTGCGTATGCAGATAGGTCGTATTCGTACATAACAGCATCGTCGCCGAGCGCTGTCACAAAATCGCTATCCGCACCTACCGCGCGCACGAGCGTACCGTTTACGTATACCGCTACGCGTGGGTTTTGATCCTGCTCGCCGGACGGACGGTAGAATTTACGCAAGCACAGCTTAAATGTTGTTCCGTCGGTCGGCACCGTGACCGCACAAGAAACGAAAGCGGGGTCGCCGTAGCACTCCAAGCACACACCCTCGCTGTGCGTTTCTATCTTGCCTCCAAAATCCCATTCCGCCGCAATAGAATCAATATCCCAATAATCACTCGATGACTCTGGATCTATCGCCACTCGGCTTACAAAAACCTGTTCGCCGCTGCCCTCGCCCGTATCATCCTGCTCGATGCTCAAAAGTACTTTTTTACCTGCGTAATCGGATATATCAAAAATAAATGTCTTGCCGGTATCCAACAAATAATACCCGTCAACCGATAGCTCTTTATCGTACGCGCCGTCAAGCACGTTCGCCACGACGTCGCCGTTATCGTTTTCGTAAAGCATGCGTATACGCAAATTTGCGTCGCCGTCGTCGCTTGCCGAAACGGTTATTTTAATTTCGTGCACCGTCTCCGAAAGCTGAAGCATATTGTATATCCACGCATTTGGCAGTATATCGGAAAAGTCGTTCAAGTCGCTGCCGTCAAGCATTATCGAGCCGCCGTGACTACTGTCCCAAACCGCCTTGTCGTATTCCTTGCCCGCATTGGCAAGCACAAACCCGCCAAGGTCATTACGGTTTGCAAAATTGAATAATTTTTGATTGGTAGCCAACATGTTCCGCACCTTCGCCCAGTCGATTTGCTCGCTGCTGATGGGTGCAAGATTATCGTCGAAATAATCGGGTGTAATGTCGTTGGGCGTAGCGTTTTTATGCGGCACGTACTCGGTTATCATATTGAGCATTTCGCCTACCGTAACAAGCTCGACATCGTCGTCCAAGTCCGCCACAAAGCGCGCCACGTAGTCCATTGAGCCAATGCTCCACGCGTGCGCAAGCACAACCGTATACCCTTCGATTTTGGTGTAGTCGCGCGTATAGCCGTTTATGCGCTGCGCCACGCGCTCGGTGTAGCCGTAATACTTGTTTGAATTGTCGTCGCCCGCTATGCGCCAAAGCGTTTCGCGCGCCGCGACAAACGGCTTGCCGTTAGACCAGTACACCGCGCCGTCGCCTTCTATATACTTGTTGCCCACCGACCATACGCCGCCTTTTATTTGCGGGTACGCCGAAAAGTATTTGAGCCGATCGGGCGCGACGGTATTGTCCAAGAAATTGATATACGACATATCGGTTTTTTCCATATATCCCGCTGTGTACGCCGCGTATTTTTTAAGGCTTTTCTCGTTGTAGTCGGCAATATTGACGTACCCCGCGCCGCTCGGGCCCGCTATAAACTGATCGCTTGCGGTGGCGCTATTGTACATCTCGCCAAGTGTATCGGGTGCAAGGTCGTACAGCCCCGGCGCGCTCGTCCACGTCACTGGAAAATCGCCACGGTAGGTTGAGCCGTAATAGCGAGAGTCGGAAGCAAACCCACGCGTCTGCCACTGAATATTATCGCCGTCCGACATGACAACCGCAACGTAATGCTTGCCCTTTTGCGGCGTGATATTGCGCTCTTCATATTTTGTTTGGGTAAGTTTTTCACTCGATTCTGCCGAATAGAACGATAGATTACACGCCCAATCCGCCGCCACGGTCACCTTGCTCATTGTGGAGTTTGACGTTACAAAGTTGATTTCGTTTTCCGTCCATCCGAGTATAGGCGCGTTGTCGTCCGCCCACGCAAGAATATCGTTTTTGACGTCGGAATCACCGTCGTAATAATCGGAGTAAAAGCACATTGCCTTGCTCGCTATCGCGTAGTCACGCAAATACCTGTTGGCAGGCTCTTGGTGTACCAAAACGCCTTTATTAAGCCTGTCCATATAGGTATCAAACACTTCGCGCGTACTTAGCTCCGTCGCGTCCTTACCCAGCGTGAACCCACTGTCCTTAGCCGCCTGCTCGTCGCTTTTTGCTACCATTACGTAATGTTCGACCGATGACACTACCGCCGCATAGTTTATAGACAAGTCGCGCGACGACACACCACTGTCACCGACATCGTTGTACAAAACGTACTTGCCGCCGAGCGCGTTCGTAAACTTGCCGACAAGCTCCCACGCGTCGGTAACGTATTCGACCTCGAACCCGTATTTACGCGATGCGCTTGACAGCATGTCCGCGTCCGAACCGACGCTGCCCTCGATATAGACGGCGGCTCGGTCCTGCGCCAAAATACCCTGCAAGCTCGACACGGTGGTAAGCTCTTTACCTGTCATATCCGATTCACGTATGGCGTAAACCTTGTCGGCGAACCCGCTCGATTTATAAAACATTCCCGTCTTTGCCCCAGGCGGAGTGGTTGAATTATTATTTACGCCGCAAGCAACCGTGAATACCGTACAAGCCGCGATTATAACCGAAGTTATTAGGTGCCTTACTTTCATGTTTCCTCCTGAATATTATTCTTTGTAACGCTCCCGTTACATTGCTACCTTAGTTACTGTCGTGCCGCTATCGCCGCGAGCGCGCCGTGCAGGTTGCCTTTGCCTTGTATTACCTTAAACCCAACGCCATGCTCGAACAGGATATCGCCCAAATATTTTTCAAAGCTTTCCTTATACCCTTTGAGCTTGTAAAACGTCGTGCCTTCCGCCACTATGACTACGTTCGGTTTTTGACCGAATATTGCCGCCGCGGCGTTTGCCACCGCGCCCAGCTTTGCCGCTCGCTCCACAATACCCACCGCGACCTGCCTTGCCGTTTGCCTGTCGCAGTCCGTCGTAAACGCGCGGCTTATTCCGTTTTGCGCGCCGCTCAAAAAGTCTGACAGTTCGGCAAGCGTAAAGCTCGGTATTTGCGTGCTTGCACTTATTACGTTTTCCTTGCACGCCGTTTGAAACGCTTGCGCGACCACCCCCGCCAAATACCTACCTGCGACCGCTTTTTCCAAAACGTATTCGCGCGGATTGGGCGTACCTTGCGCGACTGTCGTTTCAAAGTCGCCGCGAGGAAATTTGTCGAAGTTGCCACACTCGGTATTGATAAGCATTTGCTTGCCGTTTACCGTAGCCTGACAGCACACATTTGTGCCTGTGCCGTAAATGTACCCTATATCCGCGCCCGCCGCGCCGAGCAGTGCCGCCGCCGTGTCATTAAGTATGACGATTTTGCGTTCCGTACAGTCCAGTTCTTTGATTGCGGCTAACGTGCGCTCGCCCACCTTGGTGCCTATAATTTCGGTCGCGTCTATGCCCTTGGGCATGGAAAGTATTTCGCCATCGCCGTTCTCCTCCATACGCACGGGGAAGGAAAAGCAAAAGCCTATGTCCCGCGCCTCGGGCAGCAGGCGCTTTACGTTTTGCGCGATTGCCGAATAAAACTCGTCGGCGGTCATTCGTCCGTACGTCGCGGGCATGGGCACTGCTTGTTCGTCCGTTACGTCAACGCCGCCTGCCGTAATCACGCCTATACCGCTGCGGAAGTTGGTGCCGCCCGCGTCGATAACTATGTACTTGCCGTCGCTCGGCAAAGCGCCGCCGTCGAGATACGTGGGCAACATGGCAACGGACGACTGCCCGCCGGCTAACCCCGCGCGCATTTCCGCAATAAACGCCGATACGACTTGTTCCGCGTCGATATTATCGGCACAGTTACCGTGCCTGTTTAAAAACGAAGCTGCCGTCATTGCTTTTCCACGCAAGTAAGTATGTAGCTGCCGTCGCCCGTAACGCTTTGGCGTTCGCCCGCTGACAAAAACACCGTATTGCCCTTTTCGGCGGTTATCCCGCCTACGTTTATCCGTCCGTCAGTTACCGTGAGCGAAACAAAGCTGTCTTTTAGACCTACTTCCCTTTGTCCGCTCAATCTGTAAGCGGAGAAGTATTTGCACTTGCCGAGCAGTTCGTCGCGCGTTGCGTTCGGCACAGTGTATTTGTTTAGGTTGCACACCGCTTTGGCTTTTTCGATATGCAGTTCGCGCTTGTTGCCGCCGCCGTCCGTGCGGTCGTAGTCGTACACGCGGTAAGTGAGCGAGCTGTTTTGCTGCACCTCGAACAGCGTTACGCCCGCGCCTATCGCATGCACCGTTCCCGACGGAATAAAGTACGTTTGACCTTGCTTTACCTCGACCTTGTTGAGATACCTGCACACGCTGCCGTCCGCAATCGCCTGCGCAAACCCTTCGTCCGTCATGTCGGTATTGAAGCCCAAGTATATGTAAGCGCCGACATCGGCGGAAAGTATATGCCACATTTCGGTCTTGCCGTACTGCCCTTCGTTTTTGAGCGCGTATTCGTCGTCGGGGTGGACCTGAACGGAAAGCGGCTTAGCCGCGTCTATCAGCTTGTTGAGCACGGGAAAAAATTCAAACTCGCAGCAGTTTTCGCCCCAATCGCCTCTGGTCGTCACGTCGCAAAGCTTTTGCCCGTCATATGCACCGCCGTCGATCGTCGACAGTCCGTCTTTGCAAAACGACAGCTCCCATGATTCGGATATGGGCAAATCGCTCGTTTTTCCGTACTCGTTATTGAGCTTGGTGCCGCCCCACAAATAGTTCTTTACGGCGGGTATGAGTTTAACTATCATATGCCGCCTCCGTAGTGGTGGTCGCGCAATCCGTTTCGTGCGCTGTGCCAAGCCCGCGCCCCACATACTGCTCTCCCAGAGCTTTGTTTATCGTTCGGTCATACACGTAATTTGCGTAAGAAAACACGCCGAGCGCCCAGAAGCCGAAGTACAAAAAAGCCATTACGAGCATGACGAGAATGTTAAAGGGCGACGGAATAATGAGCAACAGTGCCACCGGCAACGCCACCGCCGCAAACATCAACAGGTTTTTAAACAGCTTGTAAACGGTGAGTATTGCCGAATTTTTGATAGCTTGAAAAAGTCCCACACTGTAAATTGTAACGTTAGTCATAAACCACAGCGAAAATATCGAGCAAAACACGAATTGCATTACGGTAACCGCATACAGCGCGGCGGTGCCCGTCGTAACCTCTACCGTTGACAAATACACGGTGTTGTACGATACGCAAAACAACGATAAGCCGAACACCGCGCCCAGCAGCAAAAACCTCAATCCGTTTTCGCGTATTCCCTTAAAGTAATCCCACACTCTGCAAATATCGCCTTGGGATATGCGCTTTACCGCCGAGAACAATCCCGCAAGCCCCACAAAGAACAGCATGATAAGCGGAACAAGCACCCCGTACGTAGTTAGCGCGCCGCCCAGCCTAATACCGGCGACCTGTCCCATGTACGCTTCGCTCGATTTGTCCAGCGCGGCTATTGCAACGGCGCTGCCGTAGTTCATTACAAACAGCCACACAATAGCGGGAATCAAAAACGCGGCGGTAATCACTCCGAAAAGCACAAGCCGCCCAAAGTATTCCCTGCCGTAACGGAAGAACGCCTTAAACCTTGTTTGCGGCAAAGAAGTGCCTTCGCCGTTGCCTATCATTATTTTATCGAACAAATTCACGGCTCGCCTCCTTACTTCATTCCCGTTACGGAAAGTCCTTCCACAAACTGCTTTTGGCAGCACAGGTACACTATTATTACCGGTATCAAAGTGAATATCAACGCCGCCGCGCGCAACACCGTGTCGGCAAACCCGCCGTAATACTCCGAAAACTCGGTCAGTTTAAGCTGAATGGTGAACAAGTCGGGATCGGACGTTATTATCATCGGCCACAAATAATCGTTCCATTGCGCCACAAAAGTCAGTATAAAATAGGTTGCAAGCACGGGCAGACACATGGGCAAAACAATCTTGAACAGCTTTTTAAGCTCGCCCGCGCCGTCTATTTCCGCGCTTTCCAGCATGGCGTCGGGAATACTGTTCATAAACGACATAACAAGGAATATACCCGTTACGTTTACTATCCCGGGAAGTATCAAGCCGGCAAAAGTATTAGTCCAGCCCAATTCCGAAACGAGCTTGTAGTTGGTTACCATCATCAGCTCCCCGGGCGCCATCATCGTTATCAGCAAAAACAGCTTGACTACCTTTTTGCCCGCAAAGTCCTTTTTGCCCAAAACGTAGCCCACGACCAAAATGACAAGCGCGCTTAGCAGCGTGTACCCCACCGCAACGATAACGCTGTTCAGCGCGCCGCGCAGCAGATCCACGTGCTCTATCGCTTCCAAGTAATTGCCGAAGTTGGCGGATACCGGCAACCAATAAATTTTGCCGTCTTCGGGTATGAAGTCGAGCGGTTGCAGCGAGGTTACGAATTGAAGCCAAAACGGAAAAATTTGCAAGAACGCAACCGCGGTCAGCAAAATTATTATCAACACCGTTATTATGACGGACTTGCGTTTTTGCGCTGCGCGTTTTTTATTCATAGTCCACGCCCTTGCCCATCAGCTTTAATTGCAATCCACCGAACAAAAGTATTACAAAAGTTATAACCACGCCCACTGCGCAAGCATAGCCCATTTCGTAGCCCGTTATGCCCTTGTTGTACAAATACAGCATTATCGTGACAGCGCTGTCGAGCGGCCCGCCCTTGCCGTCTATACTGACAAGCTGCATAGGCGCGATAACCTTTAAATTGCTTATAAGCGAAATCAAAATATTGTACGTCATCGCGTTTTTGATGAGCGGAACGTACACGTGCCAAAATATTTTGAAGTTGGAGTTTGTTTCCAGCCGCGCCGCTTCCACGTACGTTTTGGGCACGCCCATAAGCCCGACGTAGTAAATCATCATCTGCGTGGAAAAGCCGAGCAGCGTGGGCAATATCATAAGCGTGACAAGCGCCAAATCGGGATCGTTGTACCAGCCGAGCGGCTTGCCGCCCATAGCGGTAATGATGGAATTCATAATGCCCGTGTCGCTGGGATTAAATACAAGCTTTGTTATTTCCGAGCCTATAACGGCTGACACAAGCGTCGGCCAAAACAGCAGCGTCAAAAATATTTTGCGGCCGCGCGCCATCTTGAACAGTAAAAACGCGAATATAAGACCGAGAAAGTTATTTGCAAAGGTCATTACAATAGTCCAAATAAACGTATTTAAAAACGCCTTGCCAAACGTAGAGTCGCCGAACAGCCTTATATAATTATCGAAATTGAACGACGAAATGAGCTCTACGTCAAACCTTAAATCAGTAAAGCTGAAATACACCGCGCGAATAAACGCGAACAAAAAGAATACGCACCACCACAAAATAGGTATCGAAAGCATGACGTATGCCGTTATATTCTTTTTGGCTTTACGCGAAACGCGTTTTTTCTTTTTGGCGGTGTCCATAATCGGCTCCTTTTGCCGTTACATTACTTGTACAATCTGTCGCTTGCCTGTTGTACGGATTTTTGATAGGAATTGATTATCGACGTAAAATCGTCGGAGTTTGAAGTAACCACTTCGCGCAGCATGTTTATAAGCGCCTGCTCCATGTCCGGCCATACGGGAGTCGCGGGACGGGGGGTTGTTTTTTGAAGCTGCGAAACAAACACCTTGTACGCGTCGTTTTGCGTGTAGAACTCGTCGGCAAGCGTTTCATTTGTTACGGGGAACAAATTCTTTTCCTTATTAAAGGCAAGCTGAACCTTGCTGTCCGTCGCAAGGAAGGACGCAAACTTGACCGCCGTTGCCTTGTCGCGTGTTTTGCGCGCCACGCACAGCGAGTATAAGCCCAAGCCCGAATAATTAGCTTGGCTGTCGTCTATTGTTACCATTTCGGAAAAACCGCAATCAAACCGCGCCGACGATCCCGTCACGTTGGGCAACGACCAGCTGCCCATTTCCACAAACGCGACTTTTCCGCTGTAAAACTTGTCTTCCTCGTAGGTATTGGTGTTGGCGTACTTGGACATTTCTTTCCAATTATGCAACGCCTTAACCACGCCCTCGTTGTTGAACGTTATCTTTTTTCCGTCTTCGGACACCATAGCCCCGCCGTTGCGCGACACGTACGACGTAAACTCCATAACCGCAAACGAATTTAACGGCTGCGCAAACGCCACCTTGTTTTTGCTCTTTATTATTTCGCAGTCCTCTATAAGCTCCTCGTAAGTCGTGGGGTGCTTGGCGTTGCCCTGCCCGTCCACTATTCCGCAATCTTTAAGAATATCGTTGTTCACCATAAGCACGACGGTATTTGCCGACATAGGCAAAGCGTACGCGTTGCCGTTGTACGTATTGGCGTTGTACAGCGCCGACGGGAACAAATTCTTAATGTCGTCCGTGCCGTTGTCGGACAAATTGGTCAGCTGGTTTTGCTGCGCCAACGCCTGTACGTAAACGTGGTCTACAATAGCCACGTCGGGACGGGTTTTGTCGTCGTTAAGCGCAAACTTGTACGCGTCGAACGCGTCTATATCCTTGTGCATAACCTTTATTTTGACGTTCGGGTTCTCTTTTTTAAACCGCGATACGGCGTCGTTAATTATGCCGATATACGCCTTGCCGCTCGGCCACCATACAATCAATTCGTCGTTGCCGCCGCCGCAACCGATAAGCCCTACGCTTGTAGAACATACCGCCGCCGTAAGTAATGCCGCCATACCGCGTTTAAGTAATTTTTTCATCATATCCTCCGGAGTGAATATTTTGCCCGCGCGCCGTGCGCGAATAGTGATTTTATGCCGTCGTCGTCTAGAAAATCGGTTTTCTATCGGCGAATATTAAAACGATTTATTTGTGTAAGTTTTACGATTTCAATGCACGCCTACACAAAAAACCGTTTTTCTTGATTATAGCATATATTCGAATATTTGTCAATACCAAAAAGAGAAAAACTATAAAAATTTTTGCACGGACTGCGTAAACGTGGGAATACTCTCCACCAAAACGTTTTTGCCGCTGCGTCCGTTTTCTATTTCGGATATCAAAAGTTCTATCGCCTTTTTGCCCAAGACCGAATAGTCTTGGTACGCATAGCTGAGCTTGGGAGTGAAGGTCCCGTGCTCCTGATGCCTGCCCAGCGCAAACACCGCAACGTCATCCCCTACCGCAAGCCCCTGCTCCGCCGCGGCGCGGTATACGCCCTTGGCAAGACTTGCGTTGGCGGTTATTATAACCGCCGACTTTTGGAGTATGCCTTTCGACAGCGTATAGCCGTCGTTTTCGTCGCAGTTTAGGCTGACAAAGCAATGCGATTCGGGATCTATGCCGCACGACGCGCAGTATTCGTCAAAGCTTCTTTTTCTGTCCTGCGATATCGTCAAATCGAAATGACTGTTTATCAGATATATTTCCCTGTCCTTGTTTTTGTTGAGAGCTTCGCAAACGCTGCGCACAAGCTTTACGTTGTCTATATCGACGTAGCTCATGCACTCGTTTTCCGGTCTGCCCACGACTATGCACGGGATTCTGTCCGATTCTATTTGTTTGAGCCGCTCGTCGTTTACGCACGGGCTCATTATTACCGCGCCGTCTATGGGCGCGTTGCCCTGACGCAGAATGTTTATAATCTTGTCGTTGTCCGAGCTGTAATATATAAGTAACGAATAATCGTTAGCCGAAGCCTGCTTTAAACACGACATAACAAGCTCGCTGTAAAAAGTCTTTTCCACGTCCTCGTTACTTTCAAGCACGAGCGCGATAATGTTTGACTTTCCGCCCGAAAGTCCTGCGGCGTAAAAATTGGGATGAAAGTTAAGCTCGCGACAGGCGTCGAGAACCTTCTTTTTGAGCGCTTCGCTCACGAATTTTTTGCCCGTCAAAACATTGGAAACGGTGGATTTGACCACCCCCGCCTTTTGCGCTACGTCCTTTATGGTAACTACGCCGTCCATAAAACCTCACTTTTTTCTTACGTTTTTCTTGACTAACTCTATAAGCTCGTCGGCATAAACAAGCTCAATATTATCTCCGAGCTTAGATACAAAGTAATCCAAATCGTCGACGTCTATCGTCCACGGGTGAACGTTTACCACCGAGTATCCGCTTTCGGACTGCGGCGCTATCGGCTGACTGTTGACCTCTTTTGCAATGCCGTCCAGCCATTCGCGCGTAACGCACTGCGGATTTCCGCTCGGATGCCACATAGTGTACTTAACCGAAACAAAAGGTTTTCCGTTCGCCCAAAAAATTTTTCCCCGTCCCGAGCCGTAACGGTCGGGGTCGAGTTCCCAAATTCCGCCTATAATATTACCATATTCCGCATAAAATGACAAGCGGTCGACGGTAAATTCGGCATTTTTTGTAAATTCTATATTATCGAGCAAACACACAACGTCCAAATCCGACCGCGCCATAGCTTCAGCCGTTTGCGCGGTAAATTCAGCCAACATATCGCGCGGATAGGAAAGGCAGTTGGCATACCCTATTCCCGACACGCCGCTTATAAAGTAATCGTTTTTGGCGCCCGCGTATATGCGCTCCGCCGCCGCTGGACAAAGGCTTACAAGCGACGGCGCAAAAGTCCAGTTCAGCTTGTAATTCGCAGTACTTCGGCAGCGCTGCCCAAACGTGCCGGTAGTCGCAAAATCGCGCTCCAACCACTGCACGTTGTCGCCGTCGCTTACCACCAGCGCCACGTAATGCTTGTTTTGCGCAATAGCCGAGCGGTTGCGCCTTTGCTTGATTGCGCCGCCCGCGGCAAAGTAGCTGTGATTGCACGACCAATCTGTGGGAATGGCGTAATCTCCGAAATCGGATACGTCCTTTATAAACGCTATTTCGTCGTCGTTCCAGCCGTAAACGGGAACGTTTTTATCGAGCGCACCCAACACGTACCTGCGGAACGCCCTGTCCGCTTCGCTCTCGTCGGTATATATGCACGCCCAGCCGTTTTTAATTCCGAAATCCCTGAGCGTAAGATGAAAGTTTCCTTCCTTCACTACTTGATGGATAAGCGCGGTCTTGTTAAGCCTATCCTTCACTCCGTCAAAAACGACGCGTTGTCGCTCGGCGGGCGTTCCCCGTATCTCCGCCAAATCGCATACCGTTTTTATGCCCGCCGAATTGACCTTGCCTATAAGCTCTCTCGGCACACCCAAAATATCGTAAGCGGCGGACAGCGTGGCAGCCATATTCACACCCACGTCGTTGCAGTTCAAATCAAATACGGCGGCTCCGATAAACTCATTGGCATCTTCGGCAATAAGCCGCCACAAAGAGACGCGCTCGTACGGCTCGCTAAGATAATCCATGTAACAGTCTATATCTGTGTATATCTTTTTGCCCTTGCGGTTGAGTATGCCCTGCGCGCAAACTCCGAGCGCAAACTCCGCGTCAGTCATATCCCCAGCCGTCAGTACCGCGACCATAATTTTCGCTCCTTTCAAAAAAACGGTTTTCTATCGAGATATTATAGCACAGCGTTTAAGCAATGTAAATACTTTTTTATAAAATTTTTTGATAAATATTTTGTGTTTTCCTCTTTACATTTAGTTTTTTTTGCTGTAAACTAAATGTAGAAAACCGTTTTTTTAGGAGTATATGATGAAAAAAGTGCATTTGATAAGCGGCACACACTGGGACCGCGAGTGGCGACATACTGCCGAGCAAAGTAAGCTGCGGCTTGTCGACCTTATGGACAATATTATCAATCTGTTGGAAACCAAGCCCGAATACAAGTATTTTTGCGTTGACGGCGGCACGATAGTGATTGAAGACTACCTGTCCATTCGCCCCGAAAACAAACAGCGCATAATAGACCTTATCAAAGCAAAACGTATGTTTGTGGTCAACTGGTACACCCTGCCGGAAACCAATACCGTCGCGCCCGAATCGCTTGTGCGCAATCTTTTGCTGGGGCACAAGACTGCGGCGGAGCTGGGCGGCGGAATGAAGTCGGGTTATACCGCTACGAGCTACGGTCAGCCATCGCAGCTGCCGCAGCTGTACAACGGATTCGGCATAACAGACGCCATATTCTACCGCGGCACCAACAAGCACGTGCTCACTCCCCTGTTCACATGGAAGGGTGCGGACGGATCTACGCTGGACACGCTGCGCACCTTCGACGAGGTTACGCGTACCAACTGGTTCTTCTACATACACGGGCCCGCGGTGCTCGGCAAGGGCGAAAAGGACCTTACCTACACTTACGACAAAAAGCAATTGCCGGTACACATGGCGGACATGAAGTCGTACGAAAAGGCGTTTACCCTTTTGCATGAGGACTTCGATTATATTCACGACGACAACGTGCAAAAGCGCGCGCTGTCGCGGCTTTTGGCGCAAGCCGAGCCGTACGCCATAGGCGAACACGTGCTCGCGCTCAACATGGAAGACAACGACGAGCCGTATAAGTACCTGCCCGAGCTTGTTGCCGACCTCAACAAGATATTCCCCGACGTACAAATAGTACAGGACAGCATGGACGATTACATGGCGGCAATCAAATCGGTTAAGGGCTACAAAAAGGCGGTGCACACCGGCGAACTGCGCTACACCACCATGGAGTACAACAACTTTAACGCCCTGCTCGGCGCAACACATTCCTCGCGCATAAAAATCAAGCTGTTAAACGACGACTGCGAAAACAATCTTATAAACGTTGCCGAGCCGTTGGCGGCGTACGCAAGCGTATTCGGCAAGGAATATCCGCGCAAAAATCTCGACCGCGCGTGGGAAGCGTTGCTCAAATGCCACGCGCACGATTCCATTTGCGGCGCCGCGGTAGACAGAGCGCACGAGGATATGCTTTACAGCTTCTCGCTCGCCAAAACGGTTGCAGAGGAATGCTCCAACCGCAGCGCGATAGCGCTATTCGGCAAAATCGGCACGTCCAAGAACTTTAACGAAAACGACCACACCCTTACCGTTTTCAATACCCTGCCGTTTGCGCGCAACGAGGTGACCGAAGTCGTGTTTGACACGCCCAAAACGAGCGCCGCAGCCGTGGACATAGGCGTGGACGGCGCGGCGTCCGGCGGCGACTTTTACGACGTTGTGGACGAAAAAGGCAATATAGTCCCCCACGTAGAGCTGTCGCGCGACGACATTTCGATAGGCGTGGAACGCGAGCTCGACACCAAGGCTATCAAGTTCAACGCCAACCGCAAGCATATACTTATTCAAGCGGAAGTACCGCAAAACGGCTACAAAACCTACGCAATGCGCATGCGCGCGCCCAAGCTTGCCCTTCACCCCGAAATCATGGACAACCGCAAGCTTATCGCGCGCGACGGCGGCACGCTGGAAAACGAATTCCTTAAAGTAGAGATAAACGGCGACGGCACATTCGACCTGACCGATAAAGCAAGCGGCAGAGTGATGAAGAAAATGATGCACTACTCCGACAACGGCGAGGTAGGCAGCGCGCACATAAGCAAAGAGCCCAAGTATAACTTTACCTGTACGTCGCTCGGCGGCAACGCGCGAATAACAATGACGGAAAGCAACGCTCTTCGCGGCGCGTTCAAGATAGAGCTTTCGCTCGACCTGCCCGCCTCGGCAAGCCTTAACGGCGAATACCGTTCGCGCGAGCGCAAAACACTGCCCATAACTACGGTTCTGACGCTGGAAAAGGGCTGCAAATATCTTAAAGTGCGTACTTCACTCGTAAACGAAATACGCGACCACAAGCTTACCGTCAACTTCCCGTCGGGCATAACCGCCGCCGATTTTGCAGACAGCGAAAGCGCGTGGGACGTCGCCCGCCGCACCATCAAATGGCGCGACCACAAGGACAACTTCGAGGGCTTTGTCCCCTTCCAGCCTATGCAAAACTTTGTTGACGTTTCGGACGGTCAAAACAGTTTTGCCGTGCTCACAAAAGGCTTACGCGAATACGAAATAGCAGATGACGAACAACGCACCGTTAAAATTACCCTTATACGCACGCAGCGCGCGTACATGACGGCGAACTCGAAAATGACCGAGGACGAATGCGATAAATACACAGGTCAACATTCGTTCGGCAGGCTCGAATACGAATACGCGCTTTGCCCGCACGGCGGAGATTGGAAGGAAGCCGAATTGCTTGCAAAGGCTTATGCACATAAGGTACCGTTAAAAGCGGTACAGGGCGTTGTTATGGACGGCGAGCTGCCCGACACTGCAAGCTTTATAACGATTGACAACGAAAATAAAGTATTTATATCGGCAATAAAGCAAGCGGAAAACGGCGACGGCGTAATAGTACGACTTTGGAACTCCACCGGCGAAAACTTGGATTTATCCGTTTCGACAATACTACCCGCCAAATCGGTCGAGAGGGTGCGACTGGACGAAACATTTGTTTCCGACACAAACTTCGACGGCAAAAAACTCACGCTCAAGCTCGGCGCGCACAAGATAGAAACTTTAAGGTTTAAATTCTGATATGAAATACGTTATTAAAGACTTGGGCGAGTTCGACGAAACAGACGGACTCGTCAAAATAGACGTATGCAGCGACGGATATTTCCGCACGGGCAAGGACGGCGTAATCGGCGTTTACGCCACCGGCGACCGCAAAGTGGAATTTATATGCTTTGCGGACAGGACAATCGCATACGTATTGTCGGCAATCGGCTACCCCGCCTACTACCCCGTAAAGCCCGTTTCGGTTCAAAAGCCGATCAAGGCAGTGCTCATGGACTTGGACGGCACAAGCGTGCGGAGCGAGGAATTCTGGATTTGGATAATACAAAAAACCGTTGCGTCATTGCTCGGCGACGACAAATTTACGCTTGACGAAACCGACTTGCCTTTTGTTTCCGGACATTCGGTATCCGAGCATTTACAATACTGCATAAACAAATACTGCCCGCAAAAAAGCTTGGAGCAAGCGCGCGGCCTGTACTTTGAACATACACACTACGAAATGAACGAAATAATGTGCGGTCGAGGCAAGCAGGGCGCGTTTACCCCGTCGCCTCGGCTGAAAGAGTTTTTAACCGAGCTGAAAAAGCTCGGCATAAAAATCGGACTTGTAACAAGCGGACTGTACGAAAAAGCATGGCCGGAAATAACCTCGGCGTTCGACACACTCAAAATGGGCAAGCCCGAACAGTTTTACGACTGCGCGATATCGGCCGGCTTTCCGCTCCGCAAAGGCTCGGTGGGCACGCTCGGCGAGCTGTCCCCCAAACCCCATCCGTGGCTGTATGCCGAAACTGCAACGGTCGGACTGAACATTCCCGAAACAGAGCGGAACAACGTTATCGGCATAGAAGACAGCGGCGCGGGCGTTGAGTCCATTCGGCTCGCCGGCTTTGCCGCAATCGGAATGACGGGCGGCAATATAGAAAAAAGCGGCACAAAATGCCTATGCAGCCGCTACTGCAATTCCTTCGACGAGGTATTACAATACATTAAAGACATCAACTCATAACTAAATATAATTACGTAAGTTATGAGAATCCCTCCATATCACTGCGAAAGCGGACACAAAGCAGCAAGCTCGTGTCCGCTTTCGCCTCTTTTACCCAAACTCAAAACCAATATTTATTAGCGTGATTTCGTAATGCAAAATATTTCTCAACTACCAACATCCATATCCGCAATCCAAACATATAAGATAAATCGCGAAAATAGAAAAAGCACTCAATTTGTTCCGCTTGGGTTCAAATTGGGTGCTCTTGGCGGGACAATAGTAACCTAAAAAGAATATTATAGTTTATCCTTATTTTTTTTGACTAATCTCAAAAATGTTGGGGATGTGAGTATCCCCGCCTATCATTCCATTGGTAACATTAGCTATATAATCATTAGCCTCATAAATCATAAATAAGAAATTAGGAAATCTACTTTCTATTTCGTTTCGATTATCATTTAAATAATGTGCATGAATAATAT